>NZ_JBIQNW010000070.1:0-28823 GCF_047228265.1 Nostoc sp. UIC 10607
TGTACACGGAAACGGGTACGCACGGATCTAACTGAGAGGTGCGGGGAATAATATCCCCCATCGACTCAAACAGCTGGGAATAAGATTCCATCCGGTCGGATCGTGAAAGACGTGGTGGACAGGATACGCGAAAGGGCGAAAGTACCCAATCCTTACCACATTGGTGAAATATGCATTCTTTTGCCAAAGGATAACCCAGACTTGAGGGGTAAAGCGGGTTATTGGGGAGTGGTCAGCCACGTTGGGGAATACAATTGTACAGTCCAGACCTGGGACGCTGACTACACCGTAAAAATCGAACAGATGAAATCACTGAAATTACTTGATGAAGATTGCTTTTTTATGCAGCAGTTGTGTGCGAGGTTACGGCAGTTGCATCAAGTGATCACCCGTGACTCTTCTGTGGATTGGCTGTTGCAGGGGTTGGGAAAACAAGCCAAACCTTATCTGTCATCCTTGCAGGCAAAGCTGCTGGCGGCTGTTGAAAGGGAGTACAACCTTGTGTGGAAGCAGCAGAAGTGACGATACAGCTAGTAAACAATAGGTTAATCCGACAAATACACAATGCAACAGTGCAATAAATAACTCGTTGTATGAAAGCGGTAAGCGATCGCGGAGGGTCTCTAAGAGTTGCCATGCTGGAATGGCTTATCGGTTCAAGAAGAAATTTGAGTAGGGAATGAGGAGTGTCCTTTTATAGCCGCCATAACCGGACAGTTACCATTTTTCCCTCATGATATAGCACTAACCTATTAGCGTCCTTGTCTGCGCTCACAGATTTACATCCTCATGAAGCGGCTTAGGAATTGTCCAAATTGGAAGTTGTTTGGGTAGATCAGGGCTATTCGGAAGAAAACTTCGCTCAAGCCGTCAAACAGGTTTGCGGAGACCAAGTTCGTGTTGAGGTGATTGAAAGGATATCAAAAACATTTGAGTGATTGCCAAAACGATGGATAGTGGAACAGACATTTGGGCTTAAAAATTAATTATGTAATATTTGAAAATAAAAATGCTTGGGCAGAAAAAGCTAGTAATTAAATGAATTTTAAAGAAATTTATATTTCAGCTAGAAAGAAGCTAAAGATTTCTATTGATATTTTCTATATTGAACCTAAAAGGACTAATAATACGCTTAGATTTAGATTTCAGGATTAACTAATTAAAATCCAAAAACAAATAACCTATATTTAGGAATAGAAAAATTTCGCTTATTTATATCTCAAGTAAGGCAGTAAACTTAATTTGTATATTTGTATACCAAATATTATCTGACTCAAGATAGAGGATTGCTGTTTTTTTCTAAACTAAATTCGTACTAAGTTCATATAGATAGCTTCGACGAGCTTAGAACTAATTACTGGTTAACAAGAGTTGCAATTTTATTACTACCTGCTTGATTATCTATTTGGTTGGCAGATTTAAATTGATATCTGATAATGAATCCGAGAAGATAAATTAAGGGATGCAATTTAAGGGTATGTAATTAACAGAGATTTTGCATTTACCTGGATACTTATGGATATGAAGTCAGACCTAAAAATGATTTTTGATAACTGCGCTTCATTTGACTGATTTTTTTGAAACAAGATTTTGATTTACTGGTTTAATATTTGTTGGCATTTAGACATAAATATAATAGAATATATTGCCAACTTAGACAATAGCCGTAATCTTGAATATTTACCAGGGCAAACCAACCTAAAGTATAAGAATCCTTTAATAGCAATATTTGGTAAATATTAGAATTGACAGAGATTAAAATTTACATTCTATCTTTATTTACGCAAATTTAATTTGCGGACGAATCTATTAATGAGGGTTCAAATGAGCTAATTTAAGCAAAGAATTTTAATACAAAATTACAGGAAGGGATTTATGAAGCAATTTACTGTGAACACAACCCTAATGGGCAAAGTTACTGATATTGCACAGGAGCAAGGGAAATTTAGTATTAAATGCCGTAGTGGAGATGAATTTCGGGTTGCAGTGGGTAGAGAAACACGATTTCAATTTTTACAGAATTTAGATGGTATCAACCGCGATCGCGTGCCAAATCCTGAAAATTTTCATCAGTCCTTGCCAGCAGATTCAGTGAGAAAATACATCCAGCCTGATAGCTTAGTAGTTCTACAAGGGGTATATATAGAAAATAACGGTAGCTGCCAATATAACGCTCGCATTGTTAGCTTACTAAATTCATATAGAGGCCAAGACGAATTCGTTTTTGAGCAGACACACTGGTGGCTGACGCAAATTTCTCGTTTAGCAGATAGTTGGTTAGGCTATTTATTTCCCAATAAACAAACTTATGAAATCGATGATTTTGCGCTTTACCGAACTAACTTGAACATCATCGGTTTGCCAGCAGATGATGACATCCAGGAATGTGCCACTCTCTCCAGGCTGATCTATGGTCTTTCCTCTGCTTACTTGCTAACTGGAGGTGAACGCTATCTTTCAGCTGCTCGTGCTGGAGTTCAATACCTACGAGAAACTTTTCGCACTTTAACATCTGATGGCAAACATTGTTTTTGGGCTTTTGGTAAGCGCAAGACGAAGTACAGTTATGAGTTGTATTTACGTTCTCTCAACGAAGATGATAGAGATACAATCCCACTTTACGAGCAAATTTACGCCTTAGCTGGATTAGCTCAATATTATCGCATCACTTTAGATTGGGAAGTACTTGATGATATCAAGCGAACTGTTCGTGTCTTTAATGATTTCTTCACCGACCCAGAATCAGAGTATGGTCAACATGCTTACGGTGATTACTTTTCACATCTTGATTATGTGACATTAAATTGGGATAGTCCTGCTCTTGGTGACAATCAAGCTAGAAAAAATTGGAATTCAATTGGGGATCATATACCGGCTTATTTAATTAATGTCATTCTGGCATTAGAACCTTTGCCAATAACTGATCATGGTCACGAAGAAATCCGAAAATTCTTAGAAACTTCCAAGAAGATTCTCAAAACAACATCCACAATCATTGTCGATAGATTTCCCGACCCAGATCCTAATGTTCCGTTTGTGAATGAGCGATTTTTACGGGATTGGAAACCAGACCATAATTGGCGGTGGCAACAAAATCGTGCTGTCGTGGGACACAATTTGAAGATTGCCTGGAACCTGACTCGTGTTGCCAACTATTATTACTCTCTAGCTGCCCAATCTGCTGCTGATAACGCGCAAGAAGCCGAAGAATCACAACGTTTAGCCGATAAGTTGATGAAGCTAGCAGATAATTTAGGCATGAAGATGGCAGAGATTGGCGTAGATCTATTTAGGGGTGGAATCTTTGATACTTTAGAACGTAATCCTCAAAATGGAACGCCACTAGAATTTCCTTGGTTCAACACTAAAGACTTCTGGCAACAAGAACAATCCCTATTAGCCTACTTAATTCTTCATGGTTGCAGTAATGAAAATCATGACCAAAAACAAGAGTATTTACGGTTAGCACGAGAAACTGCCGCATTTTGGAATCTATTCTTTCTTGATCAAGACAATAAAGGTATTTTCTTCCGAGTTAGTGAGAGTGGAGATGCAATTACTTCAGGACAATATGCACAAAAAGGTGGACATTCAATTTCTGGATACCATGCTTTTGAGCTAAATTATTTGGCTCATATATATATAAGTAGCTATGTGACAAAAGAACCCTTCTGTTTGTATTTCAAACCTGACAAACATTGTCGCCAGCGATCGCTCAATATTTTACCTGATTTTGTTAGACCCAATACTCTGGAAGTGAGCAGAGTCAGCATTGATGGTAGCGATCGCACATCAATAGACCATGATAACTTCCGAATTGAACTGGGAGAGAAAGAATTTCAACTTGGTTCAGAAGCAGAAATCATTGTGGAATTTACACCTAAGGCTTAAGCAAAAAGTTATGGTAACCCGAATGCTAAAAGGCAAGAAAATCGCCATACTCGTCGAAACTGAATACATTCCCTATGAGATCGCGGCATATCAAACACGCTTTTTTGAACTTGGAGCAACTGTCCATTTAATGTCTCGGCTGTGGGGAAATCAAAGCGTTCGCTTTGCAGCTGATGTTGATAGTGTAGAAGAAGCGGATCGGATCAATAGACAGGAAACGTCCCTCGCAACATTGGAAGTTAACATCGACTTTCTGAAAGTAAATGTCAATGAATATGCGGCTGTCATTATGGCAGCTAACTACACCAGTGTACGTCTGCGCTACTTTGAACCACCATCAGGACGGCAGATTAATCCAGAACAGACGCGTACTGCACCAGCAGTTCAGTTTTTTGCTCAAGCAATGGCAAATCCCAAGATTATCAAAGGTTTACTCTGTCATGGATTGTGGTTACTGACACCAATGCCAGAATTACTCCGAGGACGAAGGGTAATCTGTCATGAAGTAGTGCTGGCAGATATTACTAATGCTGGTGCTGTTTATGTACCGCCACCTGTAAATTCTCCACCAAATGATCCAGGAAATATTGTGGTTGATAAAGACTTAGTAACAGGACGAGCCGGACATGACGTGTATGCATTTATTGATGCGATCGCTCACCAAATAGTATCTCAAGGTCAAGAGTTGGTAGGAGTTACCTAGAAAAACAAAGGAAATCATCCCATGACAAAGATTTTGATTGTGTTATCAGAGTGGGGTTACTGGGGAGAAGAACTAGTAGGCCCCCTAGAAACCTTTGATGCAGCTGGATACCAAGTTGACTTCGCCACCCCGAATGGTAAAAGACCCGTAGCACTAGGGGTGAGCATGGATCCAACTTTTGTTGACCCACCATTAGGCAGACCAGTCACTACTCAAGATATGGCCGATAAGGTCAGACAAATAGATGACACCAACAATCCACGGTTAAACAACCCGAAAAATCTCAGAGATTGGCTACCAGAAAGACCTTACTGGAGTTCGCCAAAATTCTTGCGGGAAATGGAGGAGTACTACAGAAAGCTAGATGAAGTCCAACAAAGAGATTTGCAAACATACGATGCCATTCTCATTGTTGGTGGTAGTGGCCCAATGGTTGATTTAGCTGATAACCAAAGAGTACACGATCTCATTTTGAGCTTTTATCAAATGGGTAAGCCAGTAGCCGCAGAATGTTACGGCGTTGCATGTCTGGCATTTGCGCGTGATTTTGGCGATCGCAAAAGCATTATTTGGGGTAAGCACGTCACAGGCCATTGCTTGGAATATGACTACAAAGATGGTACGGGATTTAACGGGACTAACATCGACCCATGTCTGAACAATATTAACTTTGGTACGCCATTCTATCCTCTAGAATACATACTCCGTGATGCTACAGGACCAGACGGACAGTACCACGGTAATGTAGGTAGACCAACATCAGTGATTGTTGATTATCCGTTTATCACAGGACGTTCTACGCCAGACTCTTATCTAACTGGTCAAAAATTGGTAGAAGTCCTTGAAACAGGACTCAAGCGCTATGGCTGGTAAAGTCAGACAGAGTTGAAATATCTGGATGGTAATGCGCGATCAACGCTGTATGCAATTGATAGTTGCAGAAGGTATAATCCATGACTAACAAAACAGGCCGCTTTGCAATTCTGGAACAATTTTTGGCAGATGGCATCCATTATATGTTCGGTAATCCTGGCACATCAGAAGAAGGATTTTTGGATGCTATTCGGGAGTATCCAGACTTGAAGTACATTTTGACATTGCAAGAATCTGTCGCTGTGATGGCAGCTGATGGTTACGCTAGAGCAACTAAAAAGCCTGCTTTAGTGCAAATTCATAGTACACCAGGTTTAGGAAATGCAATCGGCGCACTTTATCAGGCATACCGAGGTCACTCACCGCTGGTAGTGATTGGTGGTGATGCAGGTATTAAATACCAAGCAATGGACGCTCAAATGGCTGGCGACTTAGTAGCTTTTGCAAAACCAGTTACTAAGTGGTCAACAATGGTCATGGAGCCATCTTCATTGCTGCGAGTATTGCGTCGGGCTATCAAAATTGCGGCCACTCCACCAATGGGGCCTGTCTATGTTTGTCTACCAGTAGATATTTTAGATGCTCCCGTAGTTGAAGAAGTCCGACCAACTTCCATCCCATCCACCAGAGTTGTGCCAGATGAAGAATTGCTCACAACAGCAGCAACTATCTTAGCCTCTGCTCATAAGCCAATGATTTTAGTGGGAGACGGAGTGGCTTATTCTGACGCACAAGATGAGTTGACCCGTGTTGCTGAACTCTTGGGTGCAGAGGTCTGGGAAGTTGATGCTGGTGAGTTAAACATGAGTTATGCCCATCCTCTGTATCAAGGTATGACCGGACATATGTTTGGCTATTACAGCCGACCCATCACTACTAGAGGTGATGTCAACTTAGTTTGTGGTACTTACCTTTTGCCAGAGGTTTTCCCGGAACTAGGTAATATATTTGCTCCTGGTGCCAAGGTTATTCATATTGACTTAAATGCCTATGAGATTGCGAAAAATCATCCAGTAGATTTGGCTATGGTCAGTGATCCAAAATTGACCCTTGCTCACTTAGCAACTATCCTGGAAGCACTGATAACACCGGAACAAAAAGAAGCAGCCAAAAAGCGAACTTCGGAAATTAGCCAAGCGAAAGCAGCAAACTATAACCATCAGTTAGAAGTTGATCGACATATTCAAGATGCAGTACCATTAAACTTTTCTCGTTTCACGGCAGAACTGGCAAATTACTTACCAAAAGATGCAATCATCTTTGACGAAGCTCTGACTTGTTCGCCAAATCTGACACGTTATTTAACTCCAACTGAACCAGAGCATTATTTCCTGACTCGTGGTGGTTCTTTGGGTGTGGGAATTCCCGGAGCAATTGGAGTCAAACTTGCTAACCCCGGCAAAACTGTGATTGGTTTTACTGGCGATGGTGCTGCTATGTACACAATTCAAGCACTCTGGTCGGCTGCTCGTCACAATATAGATGCCAAGTTTGTAATTTGCAATAATCGGTCTTATAGATTGTTACAAATTAATATCCAAGCTTATTGGCAAGAGCGGGGTATACAACAGCATGAATATCCTCTCAGTTTTGATTTGTCTAAACCAGAGATTGATTTTGTGGAAATGGCTCGTTCGATGGGAGTTGAGGGTGTGCGTGTGGAGAAACCTCCAGAGATTGCTTCAGCAATTCAAAAGGCATTAGCTCATAAAGGCCCTTTTCTCATTGATGTCATAGTTGAGGCAGATGTTCACCCTGAAATGATTGGTGTTAAATGTGGTCAGTAATTTTGTCACTTCATCATTGCTAATTACGAAGGAAACAACACTGAATCAAAAGTCACAGAGAAGTCAGGTATGAGTAATTTAACACTTGATAGCTTAGCGCCCCTAACGGAAACCGACATCAAAGAACTTGTTACCCAATGGTACAGAAAATTGGATGTTCATGCGCCAATGGTTGAAATTTTGCCATTGCTGGCAGATCAAGACCTAGAGATGGTATTTCCAGAGACTACAGCCCACGGGTATGCAGGGTTTGAACGCTGGTATCAGCGAGTTATCCGCGTGTTTTTTGATGAAATTCACACATTAAAAGAAGTCACCCCGACCCCGGTCAATGACACGACAGAAGTCAAAATTGTTGTGCAGTGGCAAGCTAGTATGTGGAACCCACCTAATCCGAAAAGCGATCGCATCAACTGCGACGCTCACCAACGCTGGGTCACTCGGCGCTCCTCCACAATCGGTAAACCGATAATCGTGAAGTACATAGTTGACAAATTAGAGTATTACGAAGGCTCGGCCAGGATTTAAACATTAACCTGAGGAAACAAAGCAATAATCATGAGCAACAAAGTCCATGACTATATTGTAATTGGGGCTGGTACGTCAGGCTGTGTAATTGCCCGTCGTCTGAGTGAAAACCCTAATACCAATGTTCTCCTGTTAGAAGCAGGCAATACAGATCATAAACCAGCCTTCCGTAATTCGGACTTGCGCTCTTTTTTCGGCACTTGGAATACAGATGCCGATTGGCAATATTTAACTGAAGAAGAAACCTATCTAGGTGGACGTAGAATTCCCATTACCCAAGGTAAAGTCCTCGGTGGTAGCAGCTCAGTCAATGGGATGATCCATGTCCGAGGAAGCAAATACGACTACGATAACTGGAACTATCTGGGTAACGAGTTTTGGAGCTATAAAGAAGTCTTACCTTATTTTCTGAAAATGGAAGACTATGCAGGTGGAGCTTCTGAATATCGCGGTGTTGGGGGCCCAGTCCACGTAGTAGACCATACCGATTTAACCAGTGCCGCCAAAGCTTTTTTAGCTGCTGTCGTTGAATTGGGATATAAACCTCCTCCCACTGATTTCAATGGGCCTGATATGGTGAATGGAGCAGGGGTGTACCAATTTGCTCACACCCCAGACGGTAAGCGATGTAGTGCTGCTGTTGCTTACTTACTCCCAGCCACAAATCGTCCAAATTTGACAGTGACACCTCAAGCACAAGTCACCCATCTGCTGCTAGAAGGGAAGCGCGTTGTGGGTGTGGAGTATCTTCAGGAAGGCACTCTGCATCAAGTCATCGCAGAGGGTGAAGTTATCCTCAGTGCTGGTGCGTTTGCCTCGCCTCAACTACTGATGTTGTCAGGTATTGGCCCAGCAGAACATTTAAGGCTCCACGATATTGCAGTTGTTGTAGATTTACCAGGGGTAGGGCAAAACCTGCAAGATCACACACTCTTAAGGATGGGGTTTGAATGTCAAGAACCACAACCCCCACCTTCAGTGATCACTGAAGTAGGTTTTTTTACCCATAGCCGCACTGGGATGGAGAATACTGCCCCTGATTTGCAGTTTTTGTTCAGTAGTTTTTTATTCTCTGACGAGGCTGAGGGGGGAGTCTTTATTGGTGGGACACATTTACTCTGCTGTCCAACACTGTTACGCCCCCAAAGTCAGGGCAGTGTTACCCTGCGTTCTAACAATCCCTTGGATTTAGCGGTCGTTCGCACTAACTATATGCAGTGTGATATTGATGTGCAGGTATTGGTGAAGGGTGTTGAAATAGTGCGTGAATTAATGAACACAAAAGCCATGTCAAAGATTGGCCCTAGAGAACTAACCCCTGGATCTGCCATAAAAACAGAGCCGGAACTGCGTGATTACATCCGTGCCAACTGTTTTACCGAATGGCATCCCACAAGCACCTGTAAAATGGGACGCGATCGCCTGTCAGTGGTCGATCCTCAACTGCGGGTATATGGAGTTGAGGGACTGCGAGTAGCAGACGCTTCTATAATGCCAGCAATTGTCAGTGGTAACACTAATGCTCCTTGTCTGATGATTGGTGAAAAAGCCTCAGACATAATTATTCATGGCTGAATCACAGCCCATATATTCAAGAGTAAGTTCTTCGCCTATGTCATATATTAATGCGACGAAATCTTCAAATATAGTTACACCACCTAATGCCAGCTTTGAAAGCACACTGCAAGCATTGCGGCAAAATCCTGTCCCCTTCATTACAAATCTTGCTCAAACCTACGGTGATATTGTCCGACTACCCTTTGGCTCAAGAGACATTTACTTGCTTAACCGTCCTGACTGGATTCGTCAAGTTTATTTGGGAGGAAGTGAAATTTTTGCCAAACGCAAAGATGCAGCTACAGAAAAGTCTTATATAAATGACATTGCCCCAATGATACCCCTGTTGCAACAGGACTTGATTCCGACTTATGCCCCTGCCATTGTGGAGGCAGCTCTCAAGACAGATGCTCGTTGGCAAAATATGTATCAACAGCACCAGTCACCCATAGTAGACATCTACAGAGAGATGATGCGTCTTACAGTACCCATTGTCTCTAAAACCCTGTTTCAAGAAGAGTTAGAGACAGAAAGTGCCGCGATTGTTGACGCGCTGCTGACAATGGATGTGGGTTATGGTTTTGATACTGTTGCTGCCATTTTAGGGGATACAGTGCCTCCATTAGAGGTATCCATAACACCAGAAATGCAGGCAGCTCGTTCTGAGCTTCTCCGCATTATTCACAATTTAATTGTTGCACAGCATACGTCTTTACATTCTCAGTCTCTCCTCTCTGCATTACTACAACTCCAACTTAGTGATGAGCAAGTAGCTGATATAGCCTTGAAGACATTTTGTGCTATGCATGAAGTGACAGTGACAACCCTATCTTGGACTTGGTATTTGCTATCACAAGCCCCTGAGGTAGAGGCACAGCTACATACTGAACTGACAAATATTCTGGCAGGACATACCCCAACATTTGCAGATGTTGAAAAACTAACGTATACGCAAATGATACTTAACGAGACGCGACGGCTTTATCCTACAGTTTGGCTAGTCGGACGTTTTGTTAGACAAGATGTATCATTTGGGGATGATTTGATACCAGCTGACTCTATTGTGCTGGTTTCTCAACGAGTTACACATCATGATGCCCGTTACTTTCCTGACCCAGAGCGCTTTCATCCTGAGCGTTGGACATCAGAAGTTGTGGCAACTCGTCCAAAATTTAGCTTTTTTCCCTTTAGTGCAGGGCCCCGTCAGTGTCTTGGTAGAGATTTTGCCTGGATAGAAGACACACTGATATTAGCGACCTTGGCACAGCATTGGCAAGGAAAACTCTTACCAAACCAGGTACTCGAGCCGCATCCGCAGAAGTCATTTGCCCCTCGCTATGGCATAAAAATGACTTTACATCATCGGTAAGTACCAGCCATCTAATTAGTATGGTTTCTTGATTTATTTTTATCAACTCAGGAGAATTTAATCATGGCAGAAGTACCCAACTCTCACATGGGAAAAATGTATAAAGAACACATTCAATACCTTCAGAAAAAGGATATTGAAGGTGTATTGCAGAATCAATATACTGATGATGCTTTGCTGATTAGTAGCATTGAAAGAAAGCCTCTTTACTACAGAGGGCATGAAGAATTAAAAAAACATTTTCGCGGGATACTTGATGTTGAAGGGTTAGAAAGTGATATTGCTTTTTGGGCTGAGACTGAAAATCCCCAAACTCTGATGATTGTGGAAGCAATCACAATGCAGACTGTCAATGGTGAAGTAAAAATGCGCTTTGCTGATAGTTGGGTTTTAAAAGATGGGAAAATTGCTATCCACTTTGCTGGTATGACTCAGTATGCTGATGGTTCTGTGGCCTAAAGCTATTCGGTTTGTTGACTCACCCTGAAATTAAAAGGGTATTGCCATGAAAGTTTCCCTCACGGTTAATGGCAAACAGTACAGTGCAGATGTTGAACCACGACTGTTGTTGATGGATTTTCTGCGGGATTATTTAGGTTTGACGGGAACCAAAAATGACGGCGGTTCAACTTCCGGAGTATGTACAGTTCTGCTCAACGGATTGTCAGTCAAAAGCTCATATATATTAGCTGTTCAGGCTGATGGCGGCGAGGTTGTAACTATTGAAGGTCTTGCGGAAAATGGTCAACTGAATCCACTGCAATCAGCATTTTGGGAAATGTACGCTGTTCAAAGCGGCTTTTCTACACCAGGGTTAATCATGTTATTAACTGACCTCTTGCAACGCAACCCTAATCCTAGTGAAAGGGAAATTCGTCATTGGTTGGATGGTGTCCTTTCACGGGATACTGGGTATCAAAATGTAATAAGTGCTGTACGGTTGACTGCTGAAAAAATACAGCAGCACTAAGAAGCCAGAATAAAGATTTCAGAAGGGACGCATGGTATTTATGAAGGAAATACTCAATGATATTGAACAATGGTTGACTCAAGGTCATGCTGTTGCTTTGGCTACTGTAGTTAATACAGTAGGGTCAAGTCCCAGAGAAAAAGGCGCGGTGATGGCGGTGAGTGAGGCTGGCGAGGTGACAGGTTCGCTCAGTGGTGGCTGTGTGGAAGCGGCTGTGGTTGAAGAAGCTTTAGGGGCGATCGCCCAAGGGCAGCCACGGCTACTAACTTATGGTGTGGCTGATGAATTGGGTTTGCAAGTAGGACTGACCTGTGGAGGCACAATTCAAGTTTTTGTAGAATCACTGGAATTAGCATCGGCTCAGAAGAACTTACCACTACCAGTTATCTTTGACGCTATTCGTAAAGCATCGGAGCAATCTATAGCACTGTGTACAGTAGTTGCAGGAAAGTGTGTTGGTGCTAAGATGATTGTGACTGACAAGAATCAGCGTTTTGGCTTTCTTGGTAGCCAGGATCTCGATCAAGTAGTAGCTCTTGAGGCACAAGGATTTCTCTCACAAGGATTAAGAGATATTCGCTACTATGGCATTAATGGGGAGTGTCACCAAACAGACCTAGCTGTATTTATTCATTCTTTTGCTCGACTACCTCACTTAATTATCTTTGGTGCTGTTGATTTTACGCGATCGCTGTGCAAACTAGCCAAGATGTTGGGCTATCGAGTAACGATCTGTGATGCTCGTTCTAGCCTGAATACACCAAAACGCTTTCCGGAAGCTGATGAAATAGTTGTGGACTGGCCTAGTAACTACTTACAAACCACCACAGTTGACTCCCACACTAGTATTGCAGTACTCACTCATAATCCTAAATTTGATCTACCAATTTTGGTAAATGCTGTACATACTCCAGCAGCTTACATTGGAGCTATGGGTAGTCGCAAAGCTACGGCCGAGAGAATTGAGCGAATGAAGGAAGCTGGACTGAGTACAGCAGAAATTAACCGAATCACTGCCCCTATCGGCTTAGACATTGGTGCTATCACCCCCGATGAGACGGCAGTATCAATTATGGCTGAGATAATTGCCCAAAGAAGTGGACGTAGCGGTGGGAGACTTAATGCTAACCAAAATCTAATTCACCCCCGGATTTCACAATTCAATCAACAGCAGGAGGTGATTTCTCTATGCTGAATCTTGATCCCAATCAAAAAAAGATTGCTATTGCCATACTCGCAGCTGGTAAAGGTTCTAGGTTTAATGGGGATTGTCCCAAACCTTTAGCTTTATTCCAGGGGCGATCGCTGCTTTGTCACGCCCTCACAGCTGCTATTAATAGCAAACTTGGGCCGATATTACTGGTAGTAGGATATCAACATCAACAAGTAGCAACAGCAGCAGCAAATGTTTTGATTGTCCATAACCCAGATTGGCAGCGAGGGATTGCTTCTAGTCTCCAGACAGCCATACAAGTTATAGAACCAGATTTTACCATTGGTGCTTTGTGTGTAGGACTGGCCGATCAACCCTTGATTGGTGCTGAGGCTTATCGCCGTCTTGCCTGTGCTTATCATCAAGGTGTTAGTTTTGCCGTAGCTACCTATAAAGGCGCTAGACGTAACCCCGTTCTGTTAGGGCGTGGGATGTGGCCAGAGGTGATGCATTTGACGGGAGACGAAGGTGCACGAGCATTAATGAAAAGCTACCCAGTAATGGAGGTGGCTTGCGATCGCACTGGCAACCCCTTGGACATTGATACTACCGCTGATTTACAGGTATTAGAAACCAATATTCTGTCACATTCTAGTTAAAAGAGATTCTCATGATTACCTTGGATGATCAACGTGACTTGAAAATACAAGTAATTTTGGCACATTACAAACAACCTCGACATAGAGGTCGAACCAATCCAGTACATGGATATTATCGTGGCCATACGCCTTACTGTGGAGATACGATTGAGCTAACAATACAGATAAATCAAACAAGTAACATAATTGAGGATGTCAAATTTATTGGGGAAGGTTGCGTCATCGCGATCGCATCCGCAGACTTAATGGCTGATGCCTTAATAGGCAGAACTGTAGATGAAGCTTTGGAAATGGGGCAATGCTTCCAAAATATGATGCAAGGGCAAGGTAGCTTCCCTGATCAACCTAGAGAGTTGGCAAGACTCAACGTGATGCAGGTTATTAACCAACCTCTGCGGATCAAATGCGCTAACCTCTCTTGGTATACCCTCAAAGCAGCCTTAAAACTATCTCAAATTAATTCACTTAATTGAAGCTACAAGTCAGTCTCCGCGTCTGTCTATTTGTATCAACCTGCAAGTGAAATGGTGTAAGAGTTGGGAATCCTTGATTTTTTAATTTCATCCTTCAATTTAGCAACGCCCATATTTTAAGCACAAAGAAATATATATGAGAAGCAGGTGAGAGGAACCCCAGAGCAAATACAGCACAACTCTCAAGGAGGGGCATTATGGCTAATAAAATCTTAGGGACATCGATTAAGCGGCGGGAAGATCCAGCGTTTTTGCGGGGAGAGGCTCAATTTATCGACGATATCACCCTGCCTAATATGCTGCACATGGCGATTTTGTATAGTTCCCAGGCACATGGATTGATTAAAAGCATTGATACTAGTATTGCTCAGAGTATGCCTGGCGTAGTTAAGGTGATCACTGCGTCTGATACTAGTGAGATTATGCCTCTGCCCTGCATTATGAATCCTGGGGGTGAGGCATCCAAATTTCCTCCTCATCCTTATGGCGTTCCTGGGGCACAAACTGTACTAGCTACAGATAAAGTGCGTTACGTTGGTGAATTTGTGGCGGTGGTAGTAGCCGAAAGCCGACAACAAGCTTACGATGCTTTAGCTGGAATTAAAGTGGATTATTTACCACTCCCAATAGAAACTAATGCCGAAGCAGCGCTCAAGCCTGATGCACCTCAACTACATGACACAGTGCCAGGAAATCTCAACCAATACAACAGCTATGGCGACAAACGAGCAACCCAGCAGGTGATCGCTAATGCTGAAGTAGTGGTTAAACAAAGGATTCGCTACCCGCGCCTCATTCATCATGCAGAAGAACCTCGCGGTTCTATTGGCGATTACAACCCCGAAAAACAAGAACATACCTTGTGGACTAATACTCAAATTCCTCATGGGAATCGTTTTTTGCTGTCTCAGCTAGTAATGAAGATTCCCTACAACAAATTGCGCGTCATTGCACCCCATATTGGTGGAGCCTTTGGTTCTAAAGGTTATCTCTATCCAGATACGGTGCTTGTGCTTTTCTTGGCAAAAGAATTGGGTCGTCCCATCAAGTGGATTGACACACGAACGGGTTTAGCTCGCTCTACAGTACATGGTCGAGATCAAATTCACTATAGCACCCTTGCTGGCACCAAAGATGGCAAGATTACCGCGCTACACGATACCATCTATGCCAATTTAGGAGCTTATCCCGCTACTAATGGACCAGCCGCACCTACGGCTTTAACTGGTCGCAGTGTCACAGGTGCTTATGCGATCGCCCATCCCTTTTCAGAAATTTACTGTGCTTTTACTAACACTGTTCCTGTGGGTCCTTTGCGGGGTGCAGGTCGTGCCGAAGCTATGTTTCTGATTGAACGGATGGTTGAGATTTTCGCTCGCGAAATCGGTATGGATTCCGCCGAAGTCCGGCGGAAAAATATGGTACCTCCCGATCAGTTTCCTTATGAAAACGGTTTGGGCTGGACTTATGACTCAGGTAACTATGAAGCAGCCCTGGAAAAAGCTCTAGAGATGATTGATTACAGTCATATTCTGGAACAGAAAGCAGAAGCGAAAAAGCGAAATAAGCTTTTGGGAGTGGGGATTGGTTCTTATGTGGGCATCTCAGGTGTTGGTCCTTCCCCCATGATGCATAACCAAATAGGTTTAATTGGCAGTACTTGGGGCAGTGTGCATCTCAGGGTTCATCCCAGTGGCGAGGTCAGCCTGATAGTTGGTAGCCAACCTCATGGTCAAGGTCATGTAACGACACTATCTCAGGTAGCAGCTGAAGTACTTGGCGTTGACATAGAGCAGATAGAAGTGCTGCACTCAGACACTAAAGGGGCGATCTATGCGCAAGGGAGTTACGGCTCGCGGACTTTTTCTGTGGAAGGCGCAACGGTTTACCAAGCTAGTAAGAAGATTAATGAGAAAGCGCGTCGCATGGCTGCTCATATGTTGCAAGTTGCAGAGTCAGATGTGGTGATTCAAGATGGTAAGTTTTATGTGCAAGGAAGGCCAGATCAGGTAAGAACTTTACAGGATATTGCTTTAGCGCTTTGGTACGCTTGGGATTTACCCGCAGGGATGGAGCCAGGGTTGGAGGTGATTACTTTCTTCGATCCACCAAATTTTAATTTTCCCTTTGGAACTCATACAGTTTTGGTGGAGGTAGATGAAGAAACGGGTCAGGTAGATGTGGTTAAATATGCGGCTGTAGACGATTTTGGCAATATCGGCAATCCCCAGATTGTAGACTCTCAAACCCACGGCAACATACACCTCGGCATTAGTCAGGCGTTATGTGAAGAGGCAGTGTATGACAGTAAGGGACAAATTCTCACTGACAACTATATGACCTACGCGATCGCTAAGGCTTCTCAATTGCCCAACTTTGAAATTGCCCGCACAGTTACCCCTAACCCAAATACTGCCATTGGTGCTAAGGGTGCAGGTGATGTAGCTAATTTGCCTACAGCAGCAGCGATCGTCAACGCAGTCTGTGATGCCCTAAGTGACTTCAAAGTTAAACATATTGACATCCCCCTAACACCAGAAAAAGTTTGGCGGGCCATGTCTGCATCTTGCTAGATGTGATTTAGCCAATTACCACTGAAAATTTTGGCGTTGCAAATGCTTCCTATTAAATTTGATTATGCTGCTCCTGAAAATTTAGCAGCAGCAGCAAAGCTACTCCACGAAAATCAGCAAGCCCGGATTCTGGCTGGTGGTCACAGTTTACTGACGGCCATCAAGTCAGGTCTAATCTCTCCTTCTCTGTTAATAGACCTCAAAAAAATTCCTAATTTGCAAGATATCAAACTCCCACAAGAAACCGGCGGTATTCTGCAAATTGGAGGTATGACAACCTATGACCAAGTAGCTACCTCCTCGGAAGTGCAGAAAAATTATCAGGCTTTAGCAGAAGCGGCCAATAGCATAGGCGATCCTCAAATCCGTAACTGGGGGAGGATGGGTGATATTTTCGCTTACCGCGACCTCGCCTGTGATTTGCTGGCTGTTGCTTTGGTACTGGAGGCAACTTTTCATCTCACCAGTGCTAACAACAGTCGGGTGATAACGGCAGATGATTTCATTTCTCTTGGTATCCAAACACAATGGCAAATACCTGAAATTCTCACATCAATTGATTTTCCCGCCCCTATTTCTCGGTCTGGTAGTGCCTATGAATTCTTAAAGCATCCAGCTAGTGGCTATGTTATCTGCGGTATCGCTGTCTTAGTAGAGTTATCTGCTAATGATGTTGTAGATAAATGCTCTGTTGCTGTAACTGGTGCTACATCTTATCCTCTCCGACTGTCTCAACTAGCACATAGGATACAGGGTAAAGCTCCAACACCAAAGAATATTGCTACAGCAGCTAATTTAGCAAGAGAAAGTATAACTACAGCCCAAGTTAGTAATCAAGAACTAACTATTGTTGCTGACCGTTATGCCTCTAGTGAATATCGACATCACATGATTGGTGTATTTACTCAGCGAGTACTTACCCGCGCTCTTAAACAAGTTCAAATTCCATAGCAAATTATGAATATGGCGACAACACAAATTACCTCTGGCCGTCAGTTTCTTGAAGAACACTTACGCTACCTCGAAACCAGACAGGTAGAGGAAATGATCAACAAGACCTACAAAGAAGATGCAATTTTGTATAATGCTTTTCCTTGCTTGGATACTCCACCCCCAAATGTGGTTCAAGGTCGGGAAGAATTAATCAGAGTTTTTAACATTTATCTCGACTATCAAGGGGAAATTAAAGTGGACTCTCTGTACAATTTTCTGGCAACAAATGATGTGATTTCCTTCCAAGCTACAATTAAATCCCCTAAAACTGGTAAGTGGGTAGTTGCTGATACTTGGATGATGGAATCAGGCAAAATTGCTCGTCATTTTGGTGTTGCACACAAGCTAGAAGATTCTTAAAAACTAATCGGTAAAAAACTCTCAAATTCATAGGGCTGTTATGAACAGAGCCAGCATATAAATTTCGAGTCAAAAATCATGGAGAAAATAAGTCATGAGCTTGCACATCTTTTCTCAAGTTGCACTTACTTGTAAAGACCCAATTGCGACAGAAAGATTCTACACAAAAAACTTTGGTTTTAAGCGAGCTAGGGTGACAAAAGTTCCCGATGGTGAGCAGATTGTTGCGATCAAGATGCTTGATAGTGCCTTCTACTTTGAGCTTTTTAAAGCGAAAGAGGAACTTGCTGTAGTTCTCCCAATTAATGATGGGCCAGAATATCCCTCTGTACGTCACTTGGCTTTTAAGGTTGATAATGTAGACGCCAAGTTAGCAGAGATGGGCGACGATGCCAAGATAACTCTTGGCCCTTTGAACTTTGATGAATATATTCCAGGGTGGCGTACAGTTTGGATTTATGACCCAGACGGCAGAATTGTGGAAATTAGCCAAGGCTTTGTTGATCAAGATAATCCACCGCCTTTGGAGACAGATTTAACAGGTCGGAAAACTCAGCCTATACATTTTGCGTAACTTGCAAAAAGTGGTGGTGACAGATATGAAAACCATAACCTAATTACCTGAAGGATGCCATTATGGCTACAATTACTGTTCAGTTTACCTATTTTACAGGTATCAAAAAAGCAATTTTTAACAATCCCCGTTTAATTGGCACTTGGGATGAAAACGGTCGCTATTCTCAACAATGGCGATCGCACCAAATGCAGCAAATCATTGGTGAAGATGGCTGTCCTGGCTTTCAAACTACGGTTGAACTTGATGATTCCCAAGTTGGTTGGCTATTTCGCTGGGGTGTAATGCTAGATAGTCCAGCAGGTAATAACTTGTGGGGAATCCCAACTGAGATTAATGATCGCAATTCCAGCGATCGCCATCGTAGTTTTACGTTACAATCTCCTGAAAACGGTCAGTCTCAACAAGAGAGATATTATCTAGTTCATAGTCGCAGGCTAGGTGCGCAACCATATTATCTTCCTGGTGAATCTCAGCCTGCGCTGCGGTTTGCTGTCTGGTCGCCAAATGCCCGTAATGTAGAAGTTGTGTTTGGTAACAGCAGTAGTGGGTATATTGCAGACGATTTTTTTCGAGATGATCCTGATTTTGGCATGAATCCTCACCTGGGACCATTTCCTATGTCGCGGACAGAGGAGGGGATTTGGCAAACAGATGTGACAGTATCACCAGAACTGGCTAATTTCTCCCGCTTTGACCACATCCCTTATATGTTTCGGATTGCCAATGAAGGAGGACGGGTAGTTTATCGAACTGATTTGTACTCTCGTTGTCAAATTGGTAAAGGCAATATCAATCCTGATGGTAAGCCTTTCTCTAGTCGATATCAAGATAAACAGGGAACACCTTTTTCGGGAAAATATCAAGATTTGGATGGTACTAAAAGCTGTTCTGTAGTCATCAATCCAGATATCGTAACTAAACGTTTTCAGGAACCAGTCTGGCCAGAACAAGAATTTATCCCAGAACAGGAGTTCTGGCATGATGAGTTTTCATTGGAACGCCATATACCCCAGCGTGTTGAAGATTTAGTGATTTATGAACTCCATGTAGGGTCTTTAGGTTATGGTCACGATAGACCAGGAAACTTTGAGGATGCGATCGCTTTACTACCCTACTTAGTAAAATTGGGAATTAACGCTGTCGAACTTTTACCGATGGCAGAATTTCGAGACGAAGTAAATTGGGGCTATGAAACATCTCATTACTTTGCTTTGGAATATAGTGCGGGTGGTAGAGACCAACTGAAACATTTTGTTAGAGAATGCCATCGTCATGGAATTGCCGTGATTTTAGATGTGGTGTACAACCACTTCAATCCTGATGGAGAACGGGCTGAATGGGCATACGACTCGGATATTCCCGAACATAATATCTATTACTGGTATGAGGGCAACTCTGGTGATTATTTTTACCCAGATAGTAGACCTTTCCCTGAAGGTGGCTTTGTTGACAATATGTCTACGGGTTATGCACCTCGGTTTTATGAAGAGATGGTGCGACAGATGTTTATCAGCAGTGCTGTAACTCTCATGGAAGAGTTTCATGTAGACGGCTTCCGGGTTGATCAGACAACTTCTATGCACCTATACAACCAACTGCACGCTGATGGCAGTCCTGTTGGTAATGCCAATATTTTTGGTGCTAAGTTCCTCAGAGAATGGACAAGGACAATGAAGCTGATCCGACCTGATGCCCTCTTGATGGCTGAGGATCATTCGGATTGGGAAAAAGTCACTGAATCGCCCGATATTGGGGGCTTAGGTTTTGATGCAGCTTGGTATTCTGAGTTTTATCACCATTTAATTGGAGATGCTAGGCCGGGAACGGAATATGCCAAATTAATTCCTACAGCTGGATACGGTACAGATGCACCCTTAGCTATGGATAAATTTGCTGGGGCTTTGGGATGGTCTGGTCATAAAAAGGTTGTCTATCATGAATCCCATGACGAAGCGGGTAACTCTTATTTTGAAGAAGGAGGACAGAGAGTTGAATCACGGCGCACCATTGTATCTGCTGCTAACGCCGCACCGTTGATTGGCGAAACCCGCCGTTATGCAGAGGCGCGTTGTCGTTTTGCTGTGGGAGTGTCGATATTGTCGGCTGGTACGCCAATGTTTTTGATGGGTGAGGAAATTGGCGCACAAAAACCTTACAGATACGGCGACTTCATACATAACCGAGAGGATTTGTTAGGCGATCACCAAACTCATGGTCAGAAATTATTCCGATTTTACCAAGACCTGATTCAGCTGCGCCGCAACCATTCCGGATTGCGATCGCACTTGATTGATATTCTCTATGTTCACAATGCCAACCGAGTTATTGCTTTCAGACGTTGGGATGTAACTGAAGAATTTTTAGTTGTAGCTAGTTTGAATAATCAGCCCTTCTCCTCAAGTTACACCATAAACAATTCCCGAATCGGAGATGATCAGTGGCGCGAGATATTTAATAGTGATGCTTCACTTTACGGAGGAGATAGTATAGGTAACTTTGGATTTAATATATCTGCAACTAACGGATATATTAATCCCATAGTTCCAGCAAACGGATTTGTTGTTTTCCAACGTCAAAGGACATAATACTGTTTCTCTGGAAGCTAGCTACAGATGGCAAGCAGGGAAAGTATCAGAAATCATTTGTAGTTTTAATTGAGAGAATTGGTAATACCAATTCAAAATTCAAAATACCCTACGGGAAGCAAGCTACAAAATTCAAAATTAAGAAAGCCAGATGCCATCTTGTTTTTAGAGTTTGCATTTGTTGCTGAATTTTAGAGAATTGGTGTAAATGTGAAGGTTTCTTTTTTGACTTTCAGCCAAAGAAATTAGTATTTTTTTTAGCTGCCACTTCATATAAATTTTTTGCATATAATATGTATCAGATTGTGCAAGATAAACTCCACAACATTTTAAACGCACGGGCCCGCTTGGGCGAAGGTCCAATCTGGGATGATAATGAAAAATTACTTTACTGGGTCGATATCTATAATCATCGGGTGCATCAGTTCCATCCTGCTAGTGGGAAAAATGTTTTTTTTGATGTAGGCGATGTAGTCGGAGCAATCGCTAAAGCAGGTAAAAATCAATTGATTATAGCGCAACGCCATCGTTTAGCATTCCTCGATACTGAGACAGGTATAGTCACCCCAATTGTTGAGATTGAAACAGATTTGCCAGATAACCGTTTTAATGATGCTAAATGCGATCCTCAAGGTCGCTTTTGGTTTGGCTCAATGTCTTCCTCAGGAAAGGCTCAGTCTAGCCTTTATCGCTATGACTTTGATGGTTCATTACATGTGATGGAAACAGGACTGACTGTTTCCAATGGTTTAGGGTGGAGTCCCAATCACGAAAAATTTTACTTGACAGATTCTCCCCAGCAAAAAATATATGCTTACGACTTTGATACAGCCACAGGTAATATTAGCAACCGCCGTATTTTTGTTGATTTAACTGGTGAGTCTTTCTTTCCCGATGGTTTGACCATAGATAGTCAAGGATATATCTGGTCAGCAATGTGGAATGGATGGTGTGTGATTCGCTTCAGCCCAGAGGGTAAAGAGATTTTCCGGTTACAGCTATCAGTACCACTTGTGACTAGTTGCACCTTCGGAGGCGAGGATTTACAGACACTTTATATCACCACTGCCTCTATTGGCCTTAAGCAAGAAGACATCGAAAAAAGTTTTGACTCCGGTGATTTATTTGCCTTTGATACTGATGTTACTGGATTACTAACGTATGATTTTAACTTATCTAGAAAGGTATAAACAAGTTTATTGGTGATCGCATTAGCGAAAAGCAAAAACTCGCTTGAAACTCAATACCTTCGTCAAAAAAATAGTATGAAGAGATAGGGATGATGTAATAGAGTTATTGTCTTTCACAACGACAACTCAGAAGTTACAACTTGCCCCTGTTCGACATCTTAGCACTGTTACAATGTCTGCTATCGAAGATTAGCGTGACTATGATTGCATCATTTTAGCCGTATCAGTCCACTACATATACTTAAATTAGATTGGATTGCTATAGAAACTCATATGTAAATAATTCTGTGTGATTACTTATTATCCGAAACGGATTAGCGATTAGCTTTCATTTGGTCAAACCAGGCGATCGCAGCCAAGGAACTACTGATCCGGCTACCACTCCTCACATCGCCAATCCCAATCGCGTGTTGTCGCATGGCTTGAATCAATTGCTGTTTGTCGAAAATGCCTAATTCATCAATCCGCGACTGAGCCACCATTTCCTCTAGATTAGGTAAATTCTTCGCTAGTCCCTGCCAATAAACCTCGTTGAAATTTCCCTTGAACCGCCGAGTCCGAATTGGTTCGGGCAGAATCCCTCCCATCGCTACTTGCAGCAGAGGTTTGGGAACGCCAGGGATTTCTCTCAGTTCTCTGGGGAGACTGAGACAGTAGCTAATCAGACGCGGATCGAGGAAGGGTTGGCAAATTCGGATTCCCAGAGGTGCGGCAAGATTCCAGGCAGCCCAATTTCCGGCAGATGCACGCAGTCCTAGCAGATTTAAGGATTGCTCTACCGGATATCTGTTGATATCACGTATAGTCGCTAGCGCTTTGCCCCACATATCGTGCTGCTTGGCAAAATCAGGGAGAACCCAAGGAGGAATGGTAAATAAACCTAGCTTTGGCCAGCGTCCATAGCCCTGTCGGATTAAAGCTGGGAAGCCCTCTCGCAACAGTGGCGGAATTAAGGGTTCAATTCCGAATGGGTACAAAATTGACCAGAGACTCTGGTTCTTGGCATTAGCCCATTGACGCGCCTCTTGTAAAGCTTTGTTCCAGTGACCTTGACGCATAAAATCTGCCAAGTGCATTCGATTTCCTTCTACAATCAGTTCTGCTCCTCCTCCACTCATAATTGCCGTCACCCCCATCTGAGCAGCTACATCGACCAGCACCTTTTCCATTGCTAAGTGGAATAAACCAGGATAAGGTTCGTCGTGGGCAGGGATTTCTTTGGTGAACCACTGGAAGTCTAGAGCTGTCTCCCCATCCACATAGTGTGGTTCAATTGCTCCTCCCCGATCCACCACCATTTGAATGTAATCCGTTTCACCTGCCAGAGTCCGCATTTGATAAATCAAAGAAAGGGTAATCAGCCGTCTGGGAGAGGTTTCTGCGGCTAGTAGATCGCGGGCAATACACACTATAGAAGAGCTATCCATCCCTCCTGACAAGTGAGAAGCGATTTTCTCGTCCTGAATTCGCTGTTTGACCGCTTGCCGAAAAAGGTGGATAAACTGTAAACCTGCTTCTTGGGGCGTGATATTTTCTATCGGTTGAATTTGCTTCATCCAGTCCCAAGACCAGATTTTTGTTGTACGACCAGCGGCAGTCAATACTAGGAGAGTGCCCGGTAGAATCCGTTGAATTTCCTCAAATGCTGTCTTTTCAGTGGGTAAATCGACAAAAGCATAGGGAAACATTAAGAATGAGGCAAGAAAATCTTTATTAATGGCAGCTTGAGGAAGTCGTTGCGTTAATAATTGCAAATTAGTGCTAACCCAGGTGGTTTCGTTGTAGCGCGTCCAGTACAAGGGAAAGCTTCCCAGGGGATCTCGCAGGGCTAAAAGACAAGATCGCTTTGGATCAAAAACCACTAGTGCAAATTCACCCTCAAGTTTCTCTAAACCTGGTGCGCCATAATGTTGGAAAATAGCTAATGCCAAGGCTGCATCTGAGGCGAATTCCTGCGGGAATGCTTGAGGAAAGCGAGTTTTTAATTCATCCAGGTAATAAATGCGTCCCATCAGCACCACTGCCATCTTTGTTGCAGAGTCTTGGGCGAAGGTTACTAGGGAAGAGACTAGAGAAAAGAAATGAAATTCGGCTTTTCCGGTTGCTTCTAGGGTGACTTCAAATCCGGTTGTCATGGCTGTCCTCGCTGTCGCTTTTAGAAATATCTGATAACTGGGATAAAGGATTGACAATGAGCCAGTTCATCCGTCACAACTAAGCCATGACACTCAACCCAGGCGTGGACTTGAAACGGATACCGATCAATGCCAATAACTAAAGTTGCAGGTAAGCTGTAAAAAGTGCGGAGAAGATGATAACCAACCAGCGCCCGTTCTTTACAAACCATTGGTAAGAAAAGCTTACTAGCAGCTGCTTCCCGTACCATTCGATCCACTGTCTGAATGACATCTGTTATTACTGTGGTGTCAGCTGTTGAAATTGCACTATGCCAGTACTGCCACAATGAGACAGTGCGACTCCATCCGATTAAACGAAAACTAAGCCAACTTAAACTTAACAATAGCTCAACGGTAAAACGATTGGGAGTTGCTTCAGGATTCACTAAATTGCAGAAAATTGAACTGACTGTTTTTAAGAGCGAAAGTAAGATTTTATTGAGTATTCTTCGACAAAAATGTATTAAATAAAACCACCAATCAAGTGATTTCATAGGAGTAACAAGTAGTTTTTTTTGCTCTAAGTCATGTAATAGTATATTCAAGTCATAGCGAAGATTTTCTTCAGTTACGTCATATATTTTAGTTATTTCGTTAATTGTCTCTTCTACCCCTTTTTCTAGTACGAGTAATATTATCAATGTAGCAATTTTATCTAGTCCATAAAACTGCCCATGATTAAAGTCCAAGATTTGAGCGATCCCATCTTGTACAAATAGAAAAATGTCTCGATTGAGGCTGTAGTTGTTTGTATTTCCTGTATTCAACATTTTTTATTACTGTATTAATTAGTGATAAAAATTACATATTTTGTTGAAATTATTATTGTCAATTTTACTTAAAATATTGGCATTAAATAAAACATTCTTTTAAACGGATACAATACTAAAAAATGTTGCAATAATTGTCTACATTGACTCATTCATTTATAGAATATAAGTTAAACTTTTTCATCATCTGCTAATTATCTAGACCCATCTATAAATTGAAACAATTTTAGCTTATATCTTACTAAATCATCAAAATCAATTAAATAAGCTATAAAATCAACAAAATAGGAAAATAGGGAATATTTTTAAGAAAATCCTTGATTTAAATATTTTTCTTTATTTCTTTTTTTTTGGCAAATTACAGGAAAATCATCATTTTCCGTTTGAGATATTCTTTTTTTAGAGAAGGATGGCGATTAAAATGTTGAATAAACAAGAAAATCAGCAAGCTATTGATTACTCCGAAACAGAAAAACAACACCGTGTACGACAAGAGTATTACATACCTTTAAACAACCAAGAGCGCAACATACCTTCAAGAAATGGGCTATCCCAGTTCTACAAAAACACTGGCTTTGCTAGTAAAACCTTATGGGATATTCTGCAATTAATAGGGGGAGCTACCTTCTTGGGCTTAGTAGGTCTTTGGATAAGCTATAGTTTCCAAAATAACCAAGTACAAATTGCAGCAGAAAGATACCAGCAAACAGCCCTAGACAACTATTTCAATCAAATGACAGACATACTGATTGATAAAAAACTAGGTTCCCTATACCACCTTATTACAGATACAGATAACCCAAGCATTCATACAGATAACCAACAGTCTAATAATCTAGACTCAATTCCTCACCTCATCAACGTAGTACAAAGATTAGAAGAAAAAGTGATAACAACAAAAGACAAAGACAATATAGTGGAAATATTAACAGATGTAAATAACAGTCAGTTTAAAGAATTGGAGGCTATCGCGAGGGCACAAACTTTAACCACCTTGAACTTGCTACGTTTAGATGAAAAACGCCGCGACTTGCTCCTTAATTTCTTGAGAGAAACAAATTTAGTTGCTAAAGATCGACGTTGTATCGATAATAGCGATAAAGACAAAGAAAAATATTGTGAAAAGCAAGAGAGACAGGCAAACCTCCTAATTGGTATTAATCTGAACAGCCTCAATCTTCCCGAAATCAAATTAGACCTCTTTATCCTCAAAAAGGCTGACTTTGGTAATGCCAATTTATCCAAAGCTTTCCTTTCAGAAGCCGACTTCAGTTCTTCAATCCTCAACGGTTCCAACCTTAGACAAGCTTCTATGAAGAACACAAATTTGTACGAAGCTAATCTTAAAGATGCCAATCTCACCAATGCTGATCTCACCAAGGCTAATCTCACCAAGGCTAATCTCACCAATGCTAATCTCACCAATGCCAATCTCACCAATGCTAATCTCACAGATGCCACACTAACCAAACAAGCTTTTTCTCCTAAGAGTGATGCCATAAAAATAAGAGACGAAAAAGATTTTCCCCCTGATATTTATCTTTGCAGGACCACACTGCCTAACAAAATTTCATCCAACCGAGATTGTCTAAGAACGTGGAAAAAATGGCCTTTAGTAAGAGAGGGAGATGATTTAGTGTACGATTTTAGTACACTGAAACAGTGAATTCACATTAATTCCTAATAACTGCAAATGAAGAGGAAAGAAAATCTTTTTTTAGACAATGCGGTGTGGATTCCACATCATAAGTAAGAGGATGTTTTAAAGTCATCTTGTTCGTAGCAAAAGTTTAAAATACCCCGACATCTCAAAAAGGGGGACTTTAAAAGTTTTTTAAGGCAGACTAGGAGGTAGCAACAAGTGTTTAAACTTACAGCAAATTTCGTAGCAGTGAGTACACAATGGCGGGCAAGATGCCCACCCTACAAGATTTACACTCTATAAGTCTGTACCTCATTTACTTGCAAAGCGCTGTATAAGTAATCATTTTTAAAACAATCTCTAACAATGAGATACTCGCTTAAATTAATGCGAAACTATTTAACCTGAGTTCGGGATAAGGAAAAGGACAGGTAGTAAGCTGAAAATAACAACAAATCTAGCAACCTGTCCTATGTTTAGTTTAGATGCTTTGTTCTGTAAATATTTGGCGATCGCGGCTATGTTTCTGAAAAACTTGCTTCTCAGCTTTTGGAAGAGTTCGGAATCCAATTTTTCGCTAAACCCCGTCGCAATATGAAGAATAGGCTGATGCGTCTTCATGACAAGCTTTTGTCCCGTAAACGCTCAATTATTGAGACGATTAACGACCAGCTCAAAAACATTTCTCAGATTGAACATTCTCGACACCGAAGCCCCGTTAATTTTTGCGTTAACGTTCTTTGCGGATTAATCGCTTATTGCCATCAACCTAAGAAATCTAGCCTTCAACTGGAGTGGCTTTTACCTCCTTATCTTTAACCCGAACTCAGGTTATTTACTATCTTAGGTATCAAACTGTACCTAAATAAATCAATTCATCCTCATACTCAGCAACGCCAGAAAAAATCTTAATTTTAGTCAAGGATTCCACCAGTAAGATGTATTAGGTCCATCATTTTGAGATCCGTTAACCCCAGCCTGAATCTGTTCTAAATTACCAAGCGAAAAAACTTCAGGTTTGCGATAGGGGAG
Source organism: Nostoc sp. UIC 10607 (assembly GCF_047228265.1). Taxonomy (NCBI): domain Bacteria; kingdom Bacillati; phylum Cyanobacteriota; class Cyanophyceae; order Nostocales; family Nostocaceae; genus Nostoc; species Nostoc sp. UIC 10607. The sequence goes on from NZ_JBIQNW010000070.1 coordinate 27,863, forward strand.
TCTTTTATCGGTCTTGGCTAGCTGTCTTAGCAGTTCTGGTGAAGACTCTAAATTTTGCTTAAACATAGCAATAAGTCCGAAAATCTTTACAGATCTATTGTGCATCATTTGAAATAAAAATAATGATAAATGCAAGAATATTTAATATCAATTAAACTATCTAGATAAAAATTATGGTTCTTCAGTACTTGTTATGCCAAATTATTAAGAATAGATATCGAAAAATGTCAAAAAATATATCAAATATCTGCTAAAAGTACTGTAGGAATTGACATATCAATAATATTTATTGTTACCTGTAGATATTATCTCGACTATTTTGATATAAATTTATACTTATGAGTAGCAAAAGAGATATTAAAATTCTTTCAGAACTTTTTGATTTAGGAGATATAAAAGTTATATCGCATCGCTTTCACGATGGAATTGGAATTATTTTACAAACCGAATCAAAAAGATTATATGTACTTGTCCCAGGTGTGGCACCTCAAGTCAGAAATTACATCAAAATCATCGACATATTGTTAAAGACTTACCTTTTGGGAATAAGCCAGTATTTTTAGAAATTAATCGGCGTCAATTCAAATGTGAAATATGTAAAAAACCGTTTAGTGAAAATTTAGATTTTGTCAGGAAGAAAAGAACTTATACAAAGCGGCTGGCACAGAAAACAATACAAGAAGTTTTAGAAAACGATATTCATACTGTAGCTTCAAAAGGGATAGTTACAACAGAAGAGATAGAAGGTATGTTAAAAGACGCATCGGAAGAATTATCGGATTCAAAACCTTTAAAATTAAAAAGATTTGGAATTGATGAGATAGCTCTAGTGAAAGGAAAAGGAAATTATTGTGCAGTACTAATAGATTTAGAGACATCCAAACCTGACTTTTCCCGTTAAGTCTCTTTTGCAAGCTGCCAACCCTCACAGAGGTCGTGTAATTTTAACCAACCTCGCCAC
>NZ_JBIQNW010000071.1:0-27110 GCF_047228265.1 Nostoc sp. UIC 10607
AATTGGTAAGGACCACCGTTGTACAACCACTCATCTAAGGAAGCTGCTTCCCAAATTGGGTAGAAGTGCAAGCCGATTGCGTTGGAGGAAGGTACTACTGCACCGGAGATGATGTTGTTTCCGTAAATCAAGGAACCTGCTACGGGTTCACGGATTCCATCGATGTCTACTGGAGGTGCGGCGATGAAGGCGATTACGAAGCAGGCGGTGGCGGCTAGCAGGGTAGGGATCATGACTACGCCGAACCAACCGATGTAGATACGGTTGTTGGTGCTGGTAATCCACTCACAGAATCGATCCCATACGTTAGCGCTTGAGCGCTGTTGTAAGGTTGCTGTCATGGTTTTATGATTGCGGTTAGTTATTTATGAATCAGGCCGTTTTGTTTTTGCCTGTGAATACACTTTACAATGCTTTACAATTTTTCATCAACTATCTCGCTTTTGTAAAGTTGATACAATCTATTCGCTTTACTTATTTAAAGGGGAAAAGTGAGTAGACGTAGCCCAACCCAGGCTGGAGGAAAGCGCGATAGTGTACCCGCCCGTATTAAGAGCGATTGGACAACGATTAGCTAGGTGTGGACTAACCGAGATTCAGGCACAACTTTTAGGGGTCGCCATAGTGCATTTTATCTGCGGCTGACTTAAATTAACACTCGTTCGTCTGAGCTAATAAACACAAAAAAGTAAACCAACGATGATGATTGGTTTAATGTCCCACGCGAAGAAAGGAAAATGAAGGTTTGAGGGCTTTACGCGATGATTTTGACAAAAGCTAGTCATCTCAAAATTTTCAATGCTCATTTAAACAAGGTTTCAATCTATAATAGGGATTCTATGTCACCCAACAAAAAACCCTTCCTGGCTTAGGGGAAGAGCAGATGATTCATGGTTTTTACTGAGTGACTAGAAACGTAATAACTATCAAGTTACAGGTTATTAGCAAACTATACAAGGTATTTAATAAAACTCCGTACCTTTCCTACCTTTCCTACTTTAGGTATAGAGAAAATCGATTACCAAAACTTATTTTTGGACTGTTGGAGACATTTACGAATCTTGTTCGCTGTCTGCCTGTTTAGTGCCTGTAAAATTCGAGAATGTAACTATAATTACATAAAAAATTAACAATCATAATTAGCAAGAATGCTATCAGACTTAAGTGGTTGGTAGGTTTTTTGTTTGCAGGTGCATTATCCTCAGTTATTAATTACCGCTTTGTGATTAATTCGTGGCAATGAAAATCAATCGGCATTTAGCGCCTTCTTTCTAACGCAGTCAGAGGTACAGCTAATCTTCAGTCATGGCTTAGACAATGACCGCGATGGCTACGCCCGCCGCAGGCATCGCAACGAGAACACCGCAGGCATCGCAGACTGACTATTTGGCATTGGGCCAAGATGGACGTATTTATTAATTGATAGTTATTCGCAATAACTTCTTAGTGGCTTGTCTCTCAACGGAGTAATGGGGCTTCAAGCAGTGTAGACTGTCCATAATACCCCGCGTAAACCGGACACTACCACCAATCATAAATGAGGTTGCCACCCCCAACTCGTCTACCTAACAAGCACTACAGGTAAGCGAGAATACCTTACACCAAGCGAGGTGCGATCTCTACTCGATGCTGCACTAGAACGCAAAGCTCGTTATGCTCACCGTGATTATACACTGATGTTGCTCATGTTTCGCCACGGGCTGAGGGTGGGGGAAGCTGTAGGGGCTAAGTGCGGTTTGCGCTGGGATGCCCTGATGTGGGCCGAACGTCAGATTTTTATCACCAGGGAAAAGGGCAGTGATTCTGGGGTGCATCCCCTGAGAGATGATGAACTGGAATTGCTCAAACAACTCAGAGAGATGTTGCCCGATAGCAAATATATTTTCGTTTCCGAGCGTGGTGAGGTGATGTCTACTGATGCAGTGCGAAAGCTGCTTGGGCGGCTGGCGGCACAGGCTGGGCTTGATATCAAAGTTCACTGTCACATGATGCGCCATGCTTGCGGTTACTATCTGGTGAATCAGGGGTATAACACCAGGGAAATCCAAGACTTCCTGGGACACCGCGATATCAAACACACTGAAAAATATACCAAGCTGAATGCTCGACGCTTCCTGAATTTTGATTGGGGTGATTTATGACATTGAGCGCGGGAGCGGGAGCGCGATCGCGCTGAGGTAAGAAAATTGTTAGCGTCACCACGAGAATGGGAATACTAAAACGGCTCAATTAATCTGTTGAGTTGAATATTATCTAACAGCTAAATTTGGATTCAGCTTTAGCTCGTGAAAAATTTCCCAGTTAATTATGGATAATCTACAAGTTTTAGACGGACTGCGGGTGCTAGTAGTAGATGACAACCCCGATAACCTGGAATTGATTCAATTCATCCTTGAACAACACAATGTACAAGTAACAGTTGTCACTTCAGCCCATGAAGCCCTCAGTACAATTACGCTTTTGAAACCAAATATTCTGATCTCCGACATCGGGATGCCAATTGAGGACGGTTATTCACTAATTAGCAAAATTAGAAATCTCACTCAACAAGTAAGACAGATTCCAGCCATAGCTTTAACAGCACATGCGTCTATTGAATCACGTAACTTGGCTCTAGATACAGGTTTTTCTACATATCTAGCAAAGCCATTTGACCCTGATGAGTTAATAGCAGTTGCATCAAACCTCGCTGTTGAACACAAGATTTCTGCTGAAAAAGTGTAAAAAGGCAATGCTTTCAAAACGACTCTACCGTAGATGATTTAGTATAAAACCATCTCAATGTTTTTTCAAATACAGAGAGATTGTGATTAACAATACTGCCCTTTTATCTCAATGCGGCAGAGCATCGGGAACTGGATTATGTAGGTGCGAGTGCATTGGTATTATGTGCGACCACTCTTCTTCCTCTAATCACTGTATAAATCCTTGTGGGGTGGATAGATAATAACTCTTTACAACAGATGGGGATATATGCGCTCCTCCAACCATGCGAAAACTCAGTTAATAGCATCTCAAGACAAAATCCTTTTAAGATGCTTTATTTACACCAAATTATTTTCAAGAGCTTTCAATTTTTTATAGCGATTATTTTGTACAAACCACTGTTCACAAGCTTCTTTAACAATTTTTATCTCTTCGGATGACAACAACTCATCTGCTTGACCAGACGCTAAAATTTTAGCAGAAATAACTGCTTTTTCGTATTTCACTCCATACTTAACTAGTTCTGTGCAAAATATTTTTTCTATTTCTTCGTCTGATATATAAAAGTTACTAGACATTCCTAAACATATATAGGACTTATTTGAAAATACATCAACGGAAAAAATTTTTCGTCTGAAGGTTTACCAATTTCAAAAAAATCCAACTACTATCTGAAGAAGGATGAGTAAATATACTTAATATGCTCACTCTCTATTGGAGTTTAGATTAAATTATTTAAAAAAGCTACAACCTTTGTGTAGTAGCCATTTTCAACTCTATTGGCAGAATTAACAGAAAAACAAACAGACCAACACCTATGTGGGTGGAAAAGTCGGGATTTAATAGTTTGACGACATCGAGTTCAAAGCGCCTACTGTAGAGCATTCAGTCCCAGATTAACCTGCAAAAGCGCGATCACTGTTGGGCGGAAGGGAGAAAACAAGACTGCAACCCCCTCACCGCAAAGCGTCTACGCCAGAAGCTAGCGCTCAAACTTTTTGCAAAATCCAAAATGGTATGAGTTACACAATCTAGGTTTGGTAGGCACACATCAAGGCTGTTTTACTTCAGAATTCTGCTGTATTCAGTCCGGATAAGCACTGATAATTTACATAATAAAGGTAAAATAAATTATTTAAGAACTTGACAAAACTTCAGTGAAGATACTGTTATAAACAATTTTATTAGGATTTAATCGCGTAAGATTACATACATAGTGTCGAAAAGATTTCAATTAGAAGTATTAATTACAAATGAAGATTTCAACTGTCATCAAAAGACTGTCAATGACTACTATAGGAGCAGCAATCATCACTGTGGGACTTAACCCAGTTGTAGTGTATGCCCTTCCTACTCCCGTTAGCTCATCGTTAATACTACAAGCTGATTCAGATGCTGGTGGTGGAGTGATTACGAATATTGATAGCGACAGTCAATTGAGTACTGTAAACCCATTAAGTGCCTCAGTCAGTGCCTTAGCAACGTCAGGTGAAGCCAGCGTTCTCTCTCAAGCAAAAGGAACAGCCACATGGATAGATAGTTCTCAGGGTGTAGTCAATTTGACTGATATAGGTTGGAAGACTGTTGGAGTCAACTCTGGTAGCGCCGCGCTATTTAACGGATTGGACTGGAGCTATGAATTTATCTCTGATGCAACAGGGTTTTTCACCCTAGACTATGATATCAGTACCTCTGGTATGGATACGTTTGGACTGAATGGATTTAACTTCGGTTGGTCTGGCATAGAAGGCGGTGCGTTTTTTAGTTCTGTCACATCTGGTACACTCCAGCGAGTGATCACCGCAGGACAGACCTACGTTATCAATATCAAGAATGGAGCTAATATTTCTGGCGCTTTAGATACGCGAGAAGCTTTTATGGATGGTACTTTTAAATGGAAAATTGACACTGCCACTGCTACCGTTCCTGAATCTGATACTATACTAGGCCTCCTAGCTTTTAGCGTTTTCAGTGTCAGTTCATTAGTGAATTACAAACAAAAAGCAGTCAGAAGTATTGCAAGTATCAAATAGCAAATTTATCTTTAGTTAAAGCAGGAATAACAGTAACTTTGTCCGGTGGGTTGAGACTTGTGCCTAACCCACCACATCTCAATCAAATAACAATCTCTACTTATTTCGACTGGGGCGTGCAGTGGGAAACCGCCGCCTCACAGCCTCTCTCCACTTCGGGGAGGGGTTTTAAAAATAAGTCGCACATCGCGTTATTTTACAAGATTAAATAAGTCTGGAATTTCGTATTACTAAGTATATAGTATATATTTAAGCTTACTTCTCCGGTAAACACACTTATGACGACATCGAGTTCAAAGCGCCGACTGTAGAGCTTTGACACTTAGATCAACTAATTTCTATTTCCTGATCTAGCAGTCAAAGCTTACGTGTTATGGCTGTATCAGTCAGATAATCTAGATTAAAGAATAAATAATCAAGAATATTGAATATATCATGTATAATATTTGCCACATAAGCAAACTGAGTCAAATGTAAACGTGACCCAAAAACTGGCTGTCTTCAACATGAAAGGAGGGGTGGCGAAATCGACCACCGCTTACAACTTAGCTGTGGGTCTGGTCAAGTTTAAAAAGCAACGGGTATTAGTTATTGATATCGACCCACAAGGAAACGCTAGTGCTGCACTAGGGATTCCTATCTGGCAGCTGGAATTTCAGCTAAAAGATGTGTTGCAGCACAAGGTTCCGCTAGCACAGGTACTGGTGACAACTGCTAGCGGTGTAGATGTAATACCATCTAACATCTTGCTGGCAGAAGAAGAAATTCCAATATCTGGTCGTCCAGGCAGAGAACTGCTACTCAAAAAAGCGATCGCTCCAATATTAGATAAATATAATTTTGTGCTGATAGATTGTCCGCCTAACGTGGGTGTGTTTGCCATCAACGCACTGATGGCCAGCGATGGGGTAATCATCCCAGTAGACATGAGCTATTTGGGATTGTTGGGCGTTCAAGGAATTGAACACGCCCTAACTTTGGTTAGAGATCAGCTAGATCATCCCATTGCGATAGCAGGTGTGCTGGCAACTCGGTATGACCGCAGGAACAATCTTAGTAAAGAAGTTTTGGATGCCCTAACTGAGCATTTTGGCTCAAAGATGTTTAAGACGGTGATTCCTGAGACGGTGAAAATCCGAGAAGCGCCTTCTCACGGACAATCTATTTTTGAGTACGACCCAAACGGTGTAGGTGCTTCTTCTTACCGGGAATTAGTTAATGAGGTGTACAAATGGCAGTAAATAAAAATAAGTCGCGTTCGGTTCTGGGTGCTAATCCTTTGGCAAAAGGGGTTTTTAACAAGACTGAGGTAGAAACTCAGTCTACTGAAGAAATAATCAATAATCTTGATTCTAGATTCTTGATTAAAGGTGATAGAGAGGCAGTGAATCTGCGCCTACCAATCGAACTGAACGACTGGCTCAACGATCTACTAAAAAAAGGTAAGCGCAAGCATGGTGCTAAAGTACCGAAGGAAGTTTGGGTGCAAGCTGCTTTGGAATTGTTCAAGGCAATGCCCGTAAACTGGGAAGAGATTGATTCAGAGGAGAATTTACGCGCAGCTTTATTGAGTATAGAATCTAGAATAAATAATCTAGAATAAATAATCTAGTAACTCTAAAAGATTTCATTTGCGATCGCCGCTCTTACACCAGAGTGGCTTGTTTGTTCAGAGTACAGTACATACTATGCCCTAATCCAAAAGCAATTATTGACCCTCACACTGCAAGTATGTTCAGGCAAAATCTTACCTTCAACTTCAATCGCCAATTCTCAACATGAGCAACAGTCTTCCCGTAAAACAAATATTTGCAATGGGTGGTGGCGGCTTTTCAACGGAGCCTAAACACCCCCTATTAGACAAATATATATTAGGACTAGTAGACAAAGATAAGCCGCGAGTTTGCTTTCTCCCTACCGCTAGCGGAGACTCTGCTCAATACATTGTCGAGTTCTATTCAGCCTTTGGAAAATTATCTTGCACTCCCTCTCATTTGTCATTGTTTAACCTACCAACTACCGACCTCAAAACTTTCGTGTTGGAGCAAAATATTATCTATGTAGGAGGAGGTAGCCCCAAAAATTTAATTGCACTTTGGCGAGAATGGGAACTAGACAAAATTCTTAGAGAAGCTTGGGAAAAAGGTACTATTCTTTGTGGCTTGAGTGCAGGTTCAATGTGCTGGTTTGAAGCAGGAATCAGTGCCTATGCTCCAGGGTCGCTCAACAACCCAGTAAAGTGTCTCGGTTTCTTAAAAGGTAGTCACTGTCCTCACTACGATCAAGAGCCAGAAAGAAGACTAGCTTATCATCGGTTGTTATCAGAAGGCTTGCTAGATGACGGTTATGCAGCTGATAACGGAATTGGTCTGCATTTTGTGGATAATCGCCTAGAAAAAATCGTTAGTTCTCGCCTCAATGCCAAAGCCTATCGCGTTGAAAAAATTGGTGAAACCGTTAAAGAAACTCCTTTACAGGCTACCTATTTAGGTGTTGAGCCAAGATACAAGTAATTTTAGGCATTCCGGGTCTAAAAAAGCCTGTTCTATATAGCTTTCATCGTTTTTAATAGTTCTGCCTGATCTGAGCCAGACATACTTGCAATGAAGCGAGTCAATATTTGCTTTTCGCCTAACACACAGAATATGCTCTTCTCTGTACCATTTAAACGCAAATTACAAGATTGTCGGCTCAATCCTAAAAAGCCGTTAGATCAATATATATAGGGAGTAATTACACGTTTTGGCTCAAAGGTGGAACACACGCTTAGAGTGAGAAAGATTCTTTGTAAATACCAACTTTTGACCCGAAGTTGGTAAAATACCCAAGGTTTGTAATGCCGCTTACAACCACAAGAGATTAATATTTTGAGCTATTTAGGAAGACTTCTTAACAGGCTTAATGAAATCCTCAAAGTATTCACGATTTATTTCAGACTTCTAGTCAAAAGGTCATTGAGGAGACTTAAAACTCTAGCAACATCGTCTATCATCGCAGTTTTTTCCTAACATTAACCGTAACCAAATGATCTCCCCGCTCAGATGGATTCCCCAAATGAGGAACCCCACGACCATTTAATCTCAAAACTGCACCGTTTTGGGTTCCTGATGGTATTTTTAATGAGCCAGAGCCATCCAGAATATTGATATTTAGATTACAACCTGAGTCAGCTTGTGCTTGGCTGATTTCGATGGTTGACAGAATATTTGTACTATCTCTCTTTAATTCTTTATCTTCATCAACAAACAAGTAAACATATAAGTCACCTGCTGAACCTCCAAATCTTCCAGCATCACCTTCGCCAGTTACTCTTAAACGTGTTCCAGTATCTACTCCCGCTGGAATAGAGATCCTGAGCCATTTAGCTTCTTGTATTCGTCCCTCTCCATTACAGTTTGAGCAAGAGGATCTTGTTAGCATTTTTTTTTGGAAACCAGTTCCTGCACAAGTCTGACACTGCTCCAAGTGACTGATCTTGATTTCTTTCTCTCCGCCAAATACAGCCTCTCTAAAGGCTAACTTTAAATCTAGTCTTAAATCATCTCCTCGAACCGCTTGGTTTACTCCTGGTGACGGGGTTTCCCAACTCTCTTGTGGTGACTTTGGTTTTCTTAACGATTTCATTTGAGAAATTTTTCTCACGGCATACGATCCTACTCCCATTACTACCGGTGTTGCTATTGCCACCGCAATCACCCCTGTGACTGCTACCACTTTCATAACAGGATCTTGCTGAGTTTCCGCCGCTTTCTTCGCTATATCTGTAGGACTTAGCGGGCCGCTCAGACGATGGACAACTTTCATAAACTTAACGGATTCGTCATTGAACAGATCTACTTGACTACTTTTCTGTATATTTGTCATGCAATAAGTAGCAAAATGTTCACAGTTGTTTCCAAAAAGATTATATCCTGACTTCCCTAGGCAGGACTCTGCTCTTTGTATAATGGCATCAGCATAACTATGCTGATCAGGAGGACATGGATTGAGTACTAAAATCTCACTTACCGGAAGGGGATTACAGAACTTTTCAAGACTATCCCTACGAATCTTAGCTTGACCGGATGACTTGCCATTTCCATCAAAGTGGATCACTGTACCATCACCACAGTAAATACCATGATGCGTAATCAAGTCACCGAATTTATGATGCTTTACACAGATATGATCACCCCTTTTCATTTCTTGTTTCTCCATTTAAGGTGATCTCCTTTTGCCATAGCTTTAATCCTTTACACTCGTTGTTACAATCTTTGCTAGCAATTATCACCTAGGTAAATCCCAGAGTTGCTTATCTCTTAGTATTATTTTATGATTTGAACGATAGCGGTCGTACTTTCACAAATCTGGCTGCAAAATCATGAAATTTTCACTAAATGAACTAGTTTCTCTAGTGCAATCTCGTCTAATTAATTCCTTTTCAACTCTTCCCAGTAGCAATGATTGGGTTTGGACAGCCATACTTTTGCTAATTTTTTCCTTGATTGTCATACCACTAGGTTTCAAACTTAATTTTTTGAAAGCTGAGATTCCCGAAATTTCCTGGAAAGTTATATTCCGCTTAACCTTAATAACCTTACTTCTTCCCGCTACAGCAGAAGAAGTGTTCTTTCGCGTTCTATTATTACCGCACAAGACTGAGCAAGCATCTCTAGCGTATCAATGGATTGCCGGAAGCATTAGCCTAGTACTATTTGTTATTTACCATCCGTTGAATGCAACTTTTTTTATTCGGAATGCGAGAACGACATTCAGTAGCTTTGCTTTTCTGACTTCAGCAGCAATTTTAGCTATTGTTTGTACCATTGCTTACTTAAAAAGTGGTTCCATTTACCCTCCCGTAATGCTTCACTGGGTATTTGTTGTAAGCTGGCTTTTAGGCTTTGGGGGATATCAAAGACTTAATAACCAATCTAAGTAATTTTTGAGAATAGAGGATTTTGAGAATAGAGGAAGTGTCATCTATTTGTAAAAACCTGAATGAATCTATTTATATTGGAGGATTTAGTTAACTTTGTAATGTCGTCTGACACATAGGGAAAAAATTCTACTTCTAACTCGGTTCTATCAGCTTTGATATCCTCTGTGTTTATTCTGATACGATAAAGCCCTCCAAAAACAGCGACCAATTCATTATTAGTGTAAGCTTCTATCACCGCAGTCTGTGCATCAAATTCAATAATTCTTGCTCCTAAAAGTTTTAGTGTTTCCTGGCAGAAATTGATAGTGTCTTTAAAGTCAGCTTCTACAAGTAAGAAAGCCTTTTTAAATAAGAAGTGACGAGCGTCATTGGGATCATTTCCCATTCTGTTGTAGGCTTTAGTAAAAGCAATAATGTAAAAGCAAAGAAAGAAAAAGTTTACAACAACAATTACATTTATTTTTAATCCCCAAACTGTACCTATTACTCCAAAATTACTCATCAGTGTGATGTACTGAAAGCCGAGGCGATACAACAACGTATTAATCAAGACAAAGAGAATACCTATCACCAATAAAAAAATACCAATTAGAAAATTTCTTCTAACTCTTCTCCAATGTCTTACATCCACTGGCTTCCTGGTAATCTTGAGAACCCTTAAAGGCGGACTCCTCTTTTCTTGAAATAAGCCTCTTAATTTTATAGCAACATCAGTTGTGGCTGTAAGCGTAGGGGGAGTTGCAGCAATAAAGGCAGCAATGATGCTTGCTATGGCTGTAATGTTGGGTTCAGGACTAGTTGCCATTACCTAACTAAGTCTCCTTTTACACGTTTTGATATCAGTTGTATCACTATCACTACTTCACCATTTAGATTTTCTAGCTTTCAGATAAATATCCCTAAAATTTACTTTCAAGACATTCAGCAAAAATATCTACCGCTGCCCTTGCCCTCACCGATAACCCAGCGTTCTAACGTTCCCATTGAGCGACCGTGAGCCACATTTATACAGGCATCCGCCCTAGATTGATTAAGATGAGTCGATAGTACAAAAGATTGATCGCTGAGACGCTCACTCACCCAGCTTTTAGTTCCTGTGATGATACCTAATTACACGAATCGTTGTCATACCCGTCGCTTGGCTAAGCCTTTCGAGTTCGCCAACAGTATCCGGTCGTTTTCAGAGTGGTTGAAACGCACTACTAGAGTTCACTAACAGTGTCACACAGGTTCTGACAAATCGTCCTTTTCTTACATCATCGAGCTAATACATCTTTTGGAGTGCTTTTTGAATCTCTGGCCCATAGAACAAGATTGTTTGAAGTAAGTCTCCTTGTGAGCTTTGTGCATACCCAAGCCTGCATTGGGTAGCTAAATGTTCACAGTTAAAAGTAGCGATGTTATAACCTAGTCCAAAGATTTTTTTGAAGATATTGTTACCGTAACTTTCGTATTTCTGTGCACACTTAAGAGCATTTTCCACCACCTTCATACGCTCTATCTTAGAAAAGTATGAGTTGTAATTAACAACTTCTATTTCGTTTACACGTTCAGGATACTTACAAAAACCCTCTAAGTCTGTGTGCTTTATTTTAACTTCACCTAAAGTATGTTGTTTTTCAAAGTGAACTACACCATCCACTTTGTGTGGTGTACCATCTTCCAGATAATAATCCCCAACGTAAATACCGTGGTGCGTAAAAGGGTTGCCTTTGAAGTTAATTGGAATCTTTATATGATCACCAGGCTCTAATCCCATCATTTAGTGATAACTCCTGCAACTAAACTGCTCAGTAATACTACTCTATAGTAAAAGGTGGCTCAGGCGCTATAGGGTGACTGCCGCGTATCTCGGCGGCCACCCCCATAGCTTACGTTGCTGAACAGTGGGGTCGGCGCTGGATAACCATTGATACCAGTCCCGTCGCCCTCGCACTTGCTCGAACGCGCCTCATGTATGTCTGCCCAATATCCCTACTACCTGCTGAGTGACTCTCCTGAAGGTATGACAACTACATCATCTTCTCCTTCAGCGATCGCAGTTACTCATACTGTTACTGCACTCGTAGGGTATGAAAGCTGTAACCCTTACTGGAAATAATTTATAGCTTTTCTTAGTGCCATTCGGATAAACCGCATTCCACCTTCGGGCTAAAACGTGTAATGCAGTCGCGGACTAATTGCCAACCCTGATCGTCCAGCAGTCATCTTGCAAATCCGGCGGCAGTTCTGCTGGAAACTCATCAGTGGCATCTATCATGACGCTAAAGTGTTGATTTGCGTTTTTTCCTAACCTCTTGATTTCACGTAGCCATTTTGCAAGGTTCTTACCCATAAAATCAGGATTAGAGGTATCGAGAATCAGCAGACGGACTCCGCTAGTAGCCATCCGTCGCAAACGTTTCTCAATTTGCTTAGATGTAATTGATGAAGGTTTAATACGGTAGGGGTCAGCAACATTGAAACTCATGACAGCTACACTGTATCGACCTTCTTTTATTGCATCGCCATTATCAATACTGCCCATGAAAATGAAAATTTCATGGTGAGGGGGGCAGGATTCGTGATCGACAACGTTCAAAACGTTAGCGGCCATTTCGCTGTTTAGATATTGATGAGTTGTCTCTTCATCCAGCCACAAAGTTCCAAGCCCATCTTTTTCTGGGTAAATGAATTCATCAATGTCTGGGCGAAACTCTCCAACATTAACTAAGGCATACCCTTTGCCAAACTCGCGTTTCATGAAGTGTATCTGCTTAAACGCCTTCGCCACAAAACTTGTATCAAAAAGTACTTGTGAGCAGAAGTCATTTAAAGCTTGCTGCAAAATTGAAATGGAATCCACAATAAAAAGTGCTGTACTTTTAGTTGATGATACTAACTCATTTTAGTATGTCCAATTTTACACGTATCTGGCGGCGTTGTTTCACCCAACAGTAACCTAAGCAACTCTTAACTTCTAGGCGGACTGACTCGGAATGTCTGCCTCTGCCTGCAATAGGCGGGTTGGCTCCAGATAGGATTTGTGGCAGTGGCAGATACCGCTCTCGATTGAGCTTGGTAGGTTTGAAGTGCGTCATCACCTAAAGGGAAAATCCTTTATTTTGTCTGAGTTCTTGTTGCTGTTCTTCTATTATTTGTTGCAATACGTGGTCTGCTTTTTGCCAAACCTGAATATCTTCTCTTTCTACTGACCCAATATAAATCGGTGAATACTCAAGCTTACCTGACTGGTTTCGGTTGACTGCCACTCGAAAAATCTCACCTCGTTCATCATGGGTAAATACCAATTCTCTACCCTGCTTCTCCAGAGTGGCACGTTTGAATCTAAGGCTATTTGAGCCACTTTCTCTTAGTTGCCAATTGATGAGTTCAACAGCAATAGGCACAGCCATAGCTAAGAATTCCTCTTCTTTACGCTGCTTTTCATCGAGTGACTGTTCTGGTTCTGACTTTTGAGTTGCCAGTTGGTTGCTAGCGATAAGTACCAATTCTCTAGCTTCATCTTGTGTCCATCGGGCTGGACTGGCTTGGAGAATTTCTTCAACTTCCTCGGCTGCTTTATCATCTTTGAGCGCCCGTATAGCAACTTTTTTATCTCGGTCAGTCACTAATAAGTTTTGCAAGTCGGCGCTGTAATACTCATATAACTCGGCTGAAAGTTCTTCTTTTAGCTTTGGTTTATCTGTGGTTATAGTTGGAGTTTGATTAAGAGCAATTGCGTCTACTGTTTTTTGCGATCTATGGAGTTGCTCCAAATAAACAATCGCTGCTTCCAGGTCGTCGAATATGGTTCTTCCGGCTGATAGCTGCTGCTGATTTTGAGAAAGTTGTTGTGTTAATTCTAATACTGTTTCAGTTAAGGCAGATTCAACAGTCGATTGCTCAACGTAATCAGAAATTGATAAGATAGCTTTCTTCTCTATATGGGATTGTAACTCAGTATTAATCACCAATTCGAGGTCGTCAAATGTGGTTCTACCTGCTGATAGCTGCTCTTTGTATTGAGAAAGTCGTTGCGTTAATTCTAATACTGCTTCAGTTAAGGCTGACTCGACAGTTGATTGCTCAATATAATCAGAAATTGATAAGATAGCTTTCTTCTCTAGATATGATTTTAACTCAGTCGCAAGCACTGCATCCAGGTCATTAAATGTAGCTTTAGCTGTAACAAGTTCCTCTTTGTATTGAGAAAGTTGTTGCGTTAATTCTAATACTGCTTCAGTTAAGGCTGATTCAACAGTTGATTGATCAATGTAATCAGAAATTGATGAAATAGCTCTCTTCTCTGTATAGGATTGTAACTCAGTTGCAAGCACTGCATCCAGGTCATTGAATGTAGTTTTAGCTGTAACGAGTTCCTCTTTGTATTGAGAAAGTTGTTGCGTTAATTCTAATACTGCTTCAGTTAAGGCTGACTCGACAGTTGATTGCTCAATATAATCAGAGATTGATAAGATAGCTTTCTTCTCTGTATGGGATTGTAACTCTTGAGTAATCGCCGATGATAGCTCGTCGAATGCGGTTCTACCTGCTGATAACTGCTGGTTATATTGAGAGAGTTGTTCTGCTAATTGTGGTAACGTTTCAACCAAGGCATTATCAACTGCTGACTGTTCAATAAAGTTAGAGATTGTATTTATGAGTTCTGAACTTGCTCGTTGTTCTGCATCTGATTTAGCTGGGTTTATCTGGTGTTTAGTTTCGGCTATAGCTTGAGCTTCTTTAGGTAATGTAGTTGATATTATTTGTTGATTAACTTGGTTAGTATCTACAGATTCTAAGAAATTATTTAAACGTTTAATTTCGCTATCATCACGTTTAGGGTCGTAGTTTATCCCCAATTCAGACTGGAGCTTTGTAAATGAACACTTATATTTATTGAGATTACCTCCCTGTTTCCAGAGCAAACGGGGACTACCATCTTCATTAACTGAGCCGACATCAATGCCAAACTTGATGCCCCTTACCCCACCGTGACCGTAATAACTAACGACAGCTTTGACTTGATGCTCTCTCCATAACTGCTCAATTAGCTGGGGCATTGTGGGTTTATTTACTGCCACTTGCTCAATCGCTCGGCGCATTATTTCTTCGCCTGGAAGTCCCAAACTCTCGACTCGTTCCAGTTGATTGCGAGTCATAGCCTTTTGCTTACTCTCCCAACTACTTTGGACTGGGGTTAGCTGAAATTCTCGCTCTAGTAGTCGGGCGGAGTGTTCCGAATGGGCGTAATTATTCCAGGTACGAATAGATTTCCCATCTAGGTTATTAACTCTAGATGCAACGATGTGGGTGTGGTCGTGTTCTTTGTCTGAGTGTCGCGCTATAAAAAAATCATAAGCTGGCAGTTCTGTTTCAATAAATTCATCAACTAGCTGTTTGAGTTTGGTGTCTGATATCCTTTTATCAGGTTGTTTAACTTGGCATTCATCACCTTTTAGCTGCGACAGCACAATGACATTCGCAAAGTGACGTTGAGATAAATTAGCTAATTCGTCATCACTGAGAGTTCTGTCAGTCTGAGGTACACTAAGCATTAGGTGATAGCATGGATCTTTTAGCTGGGGGTTAAGATGGGCTGATAAGGTAAATTGCTCTACCAATTCATTGGTACTTTTCCCGTACATATTCCCGCCAATAATTTTGGCTTTCTCCTTATCAAGCACATATTTAGTAGTGCCACGAAATGATTTGTTAGCCTTGACTTTGGTAATCATTGCCCTGCCCTTCTACCGATGCTTGAGTGAGTGATTGGCGAGTCTGCTCTAAAAGTGCTGTCAGTTCTTCAAGAGTTTTCATATATGATTTCACCTGGTTAGTCAACGGTTGACTACCAATTTTTACAGCTTCGTTAATAGCTCTGGTCTGTTGGTTTAGATTGTTACCAATTTTCTTTAACTCATAGATAGCCTGTCGGTTGACTTCGGGAATGGTTAACTTAGGATGTGGTAAAGGGTAGTCAAATAATCTCGCTCTTATATAGTCACTTTGCACCACTCCACTGCAACGCTGCTCTAGCCTAGCTTTTTCAGCATAGCTAGCCCTAAATGTGATGGTTACTTCTCGCTTTTCATCTGGTGCTACTGAGCGATTGGTTAATGTGTCAGCTAGTTGATTACTAAGATTAGTGCGGGGGTCTGGCTGCATAACTAGTTAAGCGTTTATTTATCTGCTTCTTCATTTTTAACCGGGTTATTCGCTGTAGCTGCTATGGCGCGGAGCGCCGAGCAGGTAAGCGAATAACCCGGAACTCTCTTGACTTATTAACCCCTTTAAAAGAACGGTTTTTCGGGGGTTTGGGGGACACCCCCAACAAGCAAACACGACGCTTTCCCGCAGGGAAAGGAGCGCGGTAGCGCGTTACGGCGTATTGCTTGCCTATACCCCCACGACAGGACTGGGGTAACGAGAGCCAAGGGGCACAACGAGAGACTGGGAGAGTACGAGACTTTGGCGAACCACGATTAACTCTGTGCAACAACAAGAGTGTAACCGAGGGCAGGGTCTATTTAACAATGCTGCCAACACCCTTTGATATCAGAGTGTTGATTCATGGGTAACTGCTTTTTTAAACTAGTCTACCTCACGAGGATACAAACCCTTTTTTGTTGATATTCGTCACATCACGACAAGAAACTTAAACTTTTTCTGACCGCGAGTTTTTTACAATGAAGTGATTTGTTATTACTGGTGGCTATGTCTCGCAAACCGAAAGCTGTTCCTTTATCAAAAATAGAAGATATTCAAACCAGTCTTAAACAGAAAGCGGCAACTCCTAAGACTATCAGCCTGTCTGATTTAGTCCTCAGTTTGGCTAAACCTATTCAAGATATGTTAGACGCTGGCTACTCTTATGAAGATGTTTCTGATGTGTTTAAAGGTCATGGGGTAGAACTAGCGGCCAGTGGTCTGAAGATTTTTCATAAAAAAGCTTTGACAACGAGTGCTAATACATCTGGTGAGAATTCGCTTAGTTCATCATCAGATTTAAATTCGGAATCATCTGAACAATCGACCTCACAAGAGATTTCTAATGCTGATGGGTCGTCTAGTTCATTGCCCTCTACAAGTGAAAAATCTTCAGATTTAACAAATAAAACCACTAAGCGCAAGAAAGCGGTAGCTAAGGAGCAATCGGAAAAATCGTCACCGACTAGCCAATCAAATAGCTATGCTTTTGTGCCAAAAATTTACAGTGATGATGAAATATAAACGACTAGTTCTAAAAGTATTTGAGAGAGAATATCGGTAGCTAATGCCAATTAATTTCCTGATATAAAAAGTATTGGTTAAGGATAGTCCAGCTATCCCTAACCAATAATGCTACTATTGTCCATCCAGATAAATGACACTATTTAAGGAGAACATAAAGGGGATTTAATCTGAAAAAGCGGTAAACCCTAACTTCTCACTACCCTTCAATTGCTGGGATTTTATAAGTTGTGCAATGGCACACCTTAAATAGCGAACGCCCTTTTTATCTTCACCCCACTTCGGCTATTTCTAATCGCGGCAAAGCTGACTGGTGTTGTCACGGCTGAAGTGACAATGTTTAAAATTTGCTCCTTATCAGCCTCAGAAATACTGACGAATTCTATCTCTGCAATTTCAACGTCTTGGGTAGGCTTTGAGAAAATCGACTCCAGTTTATTAACTGCGTCATCTGGTGCAATTTTCTCCCCTCTGGGCATAACTGCTGGCTGGTGATGCTGCACCAGTTCCGGGAAGAATTTGAGTAATGTTCTTGCTGGATCTGGCTGACTATTTCCTGGGTGTAACTCTATCTTTAACCAGTCAGGAATCATGCCCAGATTGCCACCGCTAACAGGTTCAGCAAAGTTATTAGGGTTGGCTTTGAAATATTCGCCACTGGCAACATTAATCTTTCGCAATCCGCCAGCGCTGACAGACTGAGCTACACAGCCAATGAAGTTAACCGATTGCTTAAAGGTGTCTGCTAGTCCTGCTGTGGCCTTGCCAACCACGCTTGTCAGGTTTGAGCCATGCAAGACAATGATTAATGTACCGCCACATTTGGCGAAGCGAGAAAGTAAATATTGGATAGCCCAAGTGCGATCGCTCTCATCAAGTAGAGACAGCAACCGCATCGCCTCATCAATCACTAACAGTAAGTTTTTGTGTGAGTAAGGTTCACTTGCATCTAAGCCTTTAAGAAATTTAAGCAAGTCACGGGCGACTAGTTTATCTGCACCGTCTGCATCTTTTTCAGGGTACTTAAGAGCAGAAATCAGATTGCAACTAAAGGGGTAAACGTCCACGCCGGCTGTAAAGTATTGGGTGTTTAATCCTGCATCTAAAGCTAGAGATAATGTTGCCAAGATTGCTGCTAAGGTTCCCTTGCCACCTCGCTGAGTACCAGCGATCGCTATCACTTGAGAACTCATCATATCTTCTACTTGAAAACCACTTTTCCTTAAAGCCGCGATGAGTGCGTTTGCTCTAGTCGCCAGAGGGAGATGAGTTATAGTCTCTGGTGAAAGCCCCGGCGCTGATGGCTGTAACTCCTCCGGTTTAGAAAGAGAAGCCGCTTGGTGAGTGTCCCGAATATCTATAGTCGGTGATTGAAACTGCTTAATATCTACGGTGGGTGGTAACTGGGTTTGAGCCTGTGCGATAGCACTTACCTCTGACCGATTCAGCCGGCTGTCAATGGTCACATCTTGTAAATGGAGAGCCATACTTTGATAAGTAGGTAGCTGACGGCCCTTAAGCTTGCCAAACCAGCCAAACATCCAGCGATAAGCATAAAAGCGTTTTCCTGGTTCAACTTGGGTTAAATACTGCCCAATATTTTCAAATTCAGCATGAAGAAAGGCGTACTCTTCTGCTGATTGTCGCTCTAGAAATTTAACGGTATTAGCAAGATGATCCGCTTGATAATTGCTTCGATTATCATAGTCACCGGCACGAGCTAGAGCGTCTATAAAGTTGCCACGTACAAAAGGTATTGGTGCAATTTCTTTAGTGCGGTTGGAGTGTTCGACAACAAACCATAGCCATGCAGCACCGCCAATTAAACCACCAACTAATGCCATTGGATTGACAGCATAACAAACCGCTCCTATCCCAGAAGCCAGCAAACCAAGTACACGGGTCATGTCTGCTTCGTTCTCAGAAACTCGGGCCATTTCAAATAGTTGGTCTTTGCGTTCTTGCAACCATTCAGCAATATTCCCAGCTTCTAAATGCGAGAGACTGGGATATTGCAATCGCAGATATTCTGTTTGTTTAGTTGTGATTTTGGGGATATTATTTTCCACAGGTTAAATCCCTTATTGAGTTAAAAAGCCGCCAAAGTTCGCACTCAATTTAGCGGCTATTGATTATCAGTCTTTAGTCAATCGCCAGATGGCAAACCCAATTTCGCCTGCCATCATTGTGCCGATGTTAAATAAGATGCAACCCAAAATCATGAATGGGGCTGTGTAGTCGAATGGGTTACGAGCCGCAAAGGTGGTGACAATATCGAACGCCCAAACCGCAATCACAACTAACCCTGCACTAGAGCGATCGCGTGTACCTGCGGTCTTATAATCCTTCCAAAGCTCACCAACGAGGTCAATCTTGCCACTAGGCTTGGTTTCAAGCTCATAGACCATGTGATCTTGAAGTTCCCGCCTAGCTGAATCTGGGTTTTTACCACGTAGGGCATGGGCTTCGATTACTTGCACACCTACAGAAACCATGAATGCCAAGTAGAACAAAGGATTGAACAGTGCAAACGGCACATTTAGCCAATTCCAAGTTGGCTCAAACCAAGGACAAACAGGGGGCCCAGTAAAGATTAATTGCCAAGTTGAATCAGCGCTAATTACAGAACCACCGATAAATAAAATCCCACCTACCAAGGCACGACCCGCGCCACCGTTAGCAACAAACTGATTGACTATAGCGGCGGCTGCCCTAATGGGTAAACCAACAATCATCACAACAGCCTTGGCGCAAAAATCGATGATTTCACCAAATGAGTGCTTCTTACCCTTGGGTTTACCATCGCTGTTACCAGTGCTATTACTTTCTGCACCAGATGTTCCTAACGCCATTATTTTCTCCTCACTGGTTTGATATTTTGAACGCTTTTACAAACCTCTTTAGCTTTGTGCTTCCACTTCCAAATTCCTTCTTCAATTCGCCCAATACACTTACCCGTTGCGTCAAAAACATCAACAATCTCGTCATCTTGATAAAGGGTTGGGTCTGGTCTGGGATTGCGTTTACTGCTGTCAAAATAATTCGTGATTCTCAGTTTTCGAGTTGTGGGCATGACTCCCGCCTCGTATAAGGCATCGCTGGTTTTTGCCCGTTCTTCTATGCGCTGACGTTCTAATCCTTCGGTAGCCTTTAATCTTTCGGCTTCTGCATAAGCTCCCAACTTGGGTACTAAAGGGATAATTACAGGCAAGAAGCAGACACCAACACCAGCCAAAGCTAAATACAATTGCTTCTTGTACATCTCACTGTGCCATTGCGCTGATTAGTGCAAACTTCTCCCATTGCTTTAACTCATGCAGTCGCTTCCATACTGACTCGGCTTCGTTGCTAGGAGGGTTAGAAGATTCACACTCTACCCATGCTTGATGAGCGATTTTTGCAATTAACCAGAGCGTGTCTGATTCGCTCATCTTCTCTAGTCCTTCGCCCCATGTCTCACACATATCTTTTATGAGTGCGTTGTCGTGAGAGAGAGAGTAATATCCTACGGGGTGCGCCATTTTGGTATCCTCAATTTGTGTTTTTTCAGTTGCAACAAAAAGGCGTTTCGTGTTTCACGTTTCACACTGTGGTCATACCGTTTCCCGGTTGTTGTGAGGCTGAAACATTGATGCAACCGTTGAAACTGTTTCATGAAACGTTTTGTGAAACACTACCGCGTACAACTGCCAACAATCATGTCCTTCAAACTTGGGAGTAGAACTCGATATTTAGGATTGCTTCGTGAATCTCCATCAAGGCTTGGACAGCATCACCTATTTTTAAGTCATTAGATGTACTGAACCTCTCGGAGGCTTCGATTTGCTTGTAATTGGGAGATGCTTGCACAAACCTTAGAGTCTGTTCGCAACCGAGGATGATGGTCATTATTTCGGTTGTTGTTAGGCTTGGTTGTGTCTGCACGCTATCTTGGTCGCTCATGACTTCTTTCCTTGACTTTGAGCTTTTATCGGTGCGGTTGGGGCTTAAAACAGTTATCAGTTATCAGTTATCAGTTATCAGGCGTATCGGCGTAGATAAAGAAGCGCCACCAACGCTTTCCACTTTCTTTGTAGGGGACTTAGACCCAGGGATTTAACTGATAACTGTTTACTGTTCACTGTTCACTGTTAAAAGCTCCCCATTGGGGCAAATTTCTTAGCTTGTGGTGATGGCTGAGGTTTGATAGATGGTGGCTGAAGAGGGTTTTGTGTGGGCGTTTGAGCTACTAGAGATGACTGTATAGGTAGTTGGTGTGAGTGCTTTAAGCAATTAACTAGACAATCACCGTAATTAACTAGCAGCAGGGTAAAAAGTTGAGAGAGGTTATCGATTCCAGTCGCTTCTAAGATTTCTTCGGCTTTGGGCTTGTACTTGGGATTAAGAACAATTCTTGTTTGCGTCATTGGCATTACTCCTGATAAGCCATTGCAATGATGTTGAATAACTGCGGTGATGGGGCAATCTTGAAGCGATCTCCAGAAGTTGCACAGATAGGGGCGGCGATATCTGCACTCCCGCCTACAATCAAGACTTCTCCCAACTCTGGTAGGTGTTGCGCCCACTTCGAGCGAATTTCTCTCCGGGCTGACTCTACCCATTGGTCACAGGCTTTTTCAAAGATGGAGAAGAAATCAAGTTTGTCTGTCCCGTAGAGGCAATCACCTCGTGCGATCGCGTCCATAATGCCTTGTAAACTGGGGCTGTAATCGAGAGAATAAACTTCTTTCATCTCTACCGCTACTTGCTGGGCGAGTGCCTTGGTTCCGGGTAGAATCACCTCCGCATCATGGATCATGGTTCCGTTCGGCGTGTAAATTCTGGCTATAGCCGTGCCTCCCCCTAAATCCCAAATCGCGTTTTTCGCCTCTGGGAAGGTGAAAAAACCTTGATTTAAGGCGTAGTGGAATGCTGGCTCAGTCTCATCAACTGGTACGACTTCACCCACGGTATAGGTGATGTATTCGCCATTGCGTTTAAATTCTTTGGTCAGTGGGTGGTTAGCAATTCTCTGTACTGCGGCTACGTCGTCATCGTTGAGAGTATTCGGCAGTGCCACAATCATCTGCTGAATGTGTACAGATGTTTGTCCGGGATTGGGCTGGATTGCCGCTAGTGCCAGAATAGATGCTAATTGGCATTTGTCTGTTTGGAAAGTCGGCTCACCACCTAACTCTTGAGCTAATCGCCCAATTACAAAGCGTTTACCCTCAATTTCAATCAATACTGACTGGTCATCGGGCTTGAGCCGTTTCCACTGGTATTCACTGACTTCTTTCACGACACTAAGCAGACATTGCACAACGTTATTGGGGTCAATCCATTTCACAAAACGGTTGCCCCCATCAAAAACTACTCGCGGTCTTATCTGTCCGTGCTGTGGACTTATAAACCCGTTACTCGGCGGATATGATAAGCCGTAAACTGGCTGGATATATGCGTAATTCATGGTTCAGATTTTAGAGTTAATCCTTTGATTGATAAGCGTTTGCGGTCAATTCTAGGCGGCTACTAAGTCCTACAACCTATTCATCCTTGGTGTGGCATTTCACGCGCTTCATCGTCCGTTTTGCGCTCATGTCTATAGATTAACACCTTTTATGGATTAATCCGTTAACGGATTAATGGTTTTACATACTAATAAGTTATAGATCCATACGTAAGATAAAGTAATAGTTATCTGATGGATTTATCCGGTAAACCGATATAAACTTTATGGAGACTGAGAAACAGTACTTAAGAACAAAGATCGATAAGAAGTTGCACAAGGAATTTAAAAAACTGTGTACTGACCTAGAGGTGACGATGGAGCATGTTACGGGAGAATTAATAGAGAAGTGGGTACAAGAGCAGCAACAAAAACAGAAAGGGTAAAAGCCACCGCCTCCACCCTCAAAATAGTACACAAGTATTAGTATATAGATTTTGTATACTGCTAATTCATTACATTTGATACAGTACTAATCTTCAGAATGTCCGAACAATAAGCAAAATTATATTTAATACCACTACCACTACTATTAATAGTAGTGGTAGTAAAACTATAGGTTTAATATTAGTTAAAATATTTCAAAACCTTTTCTGGTCTGGTATTGAGGATAATAAATAGATTATTTTATTGTTGAAATTGATAAATTTATTATTTATTTTTGTGGAAGATCAATTATTATGAAATAGGACTATACCTTAGTCCATCTTTTCTAAGTATTTTGTCACTCAATATACATAAGAAAAGAATGCCTCCCCAGGACTTAACTAGCGCTAACTAGTTGTTTAACAGTCCGAGAAGACACCCCTTTGTTTCGTTTGAAAAATATTCAAATTTCTTTATAACCTAATGCTAGCAGTTCCGAGAACTTCCTACAACAGGTTTAACGAGAAATTTGATTAAAACTTTGGTAAATCTTCAGGGGAGGTAAAGCCTACACAATTTACCTCACAAGGATTTTACAATGGTAGCCCTTTTAACAGGACAAGAAACCGTTGGCCGCTCCGTTATGTCACCGGATCTCGCCTCCAAGCCAATGGAGGTAACAAAGCATTTACCCTGCCCCCACTGTGGTAAACCAGACTGGTGCTACTCAATAGGAGAATTGACAGTCTGCAACCGCGATGCCCAACCCGCTTCTGGGTGGGAGCAAACATCAAAGACTGACCGCAACGGCAAGCCATACTACGCACCAGTCTTGCACCAAAAACCGCCACGTCCCCAAGGCAAGAAAGAATATATTTACTACGACCGAGACGGGCAACCATTGGTTAAGGTAACTCGCATTGATGACGGCAACGGGAAAAAGCGAATCTTTCAGTCACATTGGGACAGTCACAACTGGGTTAAAGGATTAACTGATGAAGTAAAAGCTTCTATTCCCATTTATCGTTATAGCAAAGTCAAAGCAGCGATCGCAGATGGTAAAACCATCTTCATCGTAGAGGGTGAAGGCATAGCCGATATTCTTTGGGAAATGGGCATACCTGCCACAACCACAATCGGCGGCGCTCTGAAGTATCGCGCCTACGGCAATTACCAAGCGGATTTAGAAGATGCTAATCTAGTTCTTTGTCCCGACCGTGACGAACCTGGGTTAAAGCACATGGAAGATATTTTCAAAGATTTCCCAGATGCTAAATGGTTGTATGCCCCACCCAATGACTTTTACTGGACACACCTAGCCAAAAACGGCGGACTGGATATTAAAGACTGGGTAGAAGATGGGGCAACCGTAGATGACATCCTACAAGCAATTGAGGATAGACGCATCGTTGTTGATGCGCTCAATAAGTCTCTAGAAGCAGATGCCGAACGTTCTCGGACAACAGAAAGCAAGTTGGAGCAAAAATTTAATCAGATTCGTGCCGTCTGGGGTGAACGTCTGCGCTGGAACACCCTTAAAAAACAAGTAGAACTTGACGGACAACCACTACCACTTGACCGCATCGACTTGAAGATTGCTAGACAAATTCATATCGATATTAGCAAGGAACAAGGTAAGGGCATTGTTCTCGACCTAGCTCAAGAAAATCCCTACAGTCCAGTGGTTGAATATCTCGAACGGGTGAGCCATAAACATACTGATGTCGATATCAACATACTTGATACAATAGCTTCACGTTACTTTGGCACTAATGACCCGTTACACGCTGCGCTGATGAAACGGACTTTGATTGCAGCTGTGGCACGGGCATACGAGCCGGGGTGCAAGCACGATGAAATTACCATCCTTCAAGGTAAGCAGAAATCTCTCAAGTCAACATTTTGGAGAGTTTTAGCAGGTAAACAGTTTTTCACTGATGACATCTCTGGCACAGAAAAAGATGAAATCATGAAGATTGGCCAGTACTGGCTATTGGAGTATGCCGAGTTTGAGAACTCCTATAAAAAGAAAGATGTCTCACAGCTCAAAGCTTTTCTCTCACGTCTGACTGATTCGATTCGCCGCCCTTATGGTACAGATATTGAGGATTTACCCAGACCATCTATTTTTGTTGGCACTACCAATCAGGACGAATTCTTGTATGACCCCACTGGTGAGCGTCGTTTCTGGGTAGTTTCGGTTTTAGTCAACCGGATCAACATTCAGTTACTTCAAAAAGAACGGGATCTGATTTGGGCTGCTGCCGTCGCCGCTCACAAGAGTGGAGAACAGTGGCACTTGACCGACACCGAAGATGAATGGTTAGAGGCTGCTAACAAACATTATCAAAGCACAGATCCTTGGGAAGCGGAAATCATGGCTTGGGCTAACATTCGCAATGAAGTATCGGCATCAGAAATACTTAGCGAAGTTCTCAAAATTGAATTAGCCAAACAAGGCATGGCAGAGAAAAACCGTGTCACTCAAATCCTCCGGGCTAATGGATGGAACAGAGGCTCACGCAAACGGATAGCTGGTAAACTCCTTTACCCCTGGACTAAGCCACAACTAGAGACTAGAACAGAGAGTGGAACACCACTAGAACAGCAACTAGAACAGCCTGAAACTATTGCTCCCCAAGAGTTAGAGATTGAGTGTTCTAGTTGTTCTAGTGATTCTCCAAAACTTTTAGAAAATTTTGACAGTAGTAGGGGAGAAAATTTCACCCCACCTCCAGAAAAAGATAAAAGTTTAGAAAGTGACTGGAACACAACCGAGCCAGAAAATACTGAAACAGTTATACAGCAAGCATCTGATAGCTGTTCTAGTCTCTGTTCTACCACCTCAGTAGATCGGGTGATTGCCAATGCGGAACTGATTCGGGAGTCTATTGTAGATGAGTCCTGGCAAATGATTGATGAACTCATAGAAGAATGGACGGATGAATTTAAAACTGCTGTTTGGGGATTATTGACCCCTGTTGAACGCAAGGCTGTTAAACAACTTAAACCTAAAGCGTGAACCTGATTCCGTTTCCAGTCTGTGCAATGCCTGCGCTTCTTTCTGACGAAGCACTTTGTTGGCGGGTTGCTTTAGGGATCAAGTCTTTGTGCGTTCGTTTTACTCGGATGCCTTGATAATCTTATTTCCCGACATCCACGCCCCAACAGGCGACAGCATCGACAATGCCGCCAATCATGTAGACACTCGATAGACAATTAAGATTGAATTAGACCGCGATTTCTCTCCTATTAACAATAATCATGGCATCTGCTGAATTTACCTCGCCAGAGTCAACCCAAGCAGTAGCGACAGTTGAAACCCCATCGGCTGAAAAGCAAGTAAATGTTGATACGTCTTCAAAAACAGATATTGAATCGACAGCAGCAATATTTCAAGCTGTTGGGGTAATTACTGGGTCGGTCAACTTTACTACTGATGGACAAAGCACTGTTACTATCGGTAGCTATGAATACCCACTTTATTACTCCAAGCGACAATGGGATGTATTAAACGCTCTCAAGAAGGAAATAGAAAATACTGGCAACCAGAATCAGCGTTTGGTTGTTTATCCAAAGGCAATTCACTTTCCACGCAGAGAGCAACCGCATCGCATCGCTTTTCAGTTAGTGGGCTTTGACAGAGGGCGAAAACTAGATGCAGTCTCAGGGGAGTTAGAAGACCTGGAGTTTAAATTATCGGGATTATGGCAGTTCATTCCTGTCTGCCCTACTCCCTGTATCTCCGTGTTCCGAAATTTCTCTGATGAAAGACTCGAATTTATTAAGCAGTCCGAGCCTGCCCGCAAGGTGAAATTCATGAAGGCTAGTCATATACCGTTGCTATGGAAGGATGCACCCGTCCGACCCTTCAGATTTAATCCCAAGGTAACTAAAGAGGAGCAAGGACGCGCAGCCTTTGTGACAGTCAAGGCCAAATTTCTGCCTGGGCGTGATGTCTTCGGTTTTGTTGCACTGACTGCGCTACCTAAAGATTCTGCACCGAGATATCTCAAAGCCTCAAAAAATGATAAAGCCACAGTGCAACTTGCAGCGAAAAAGGCCAAACCCAGAGTGCAGCGGCCATCTAAAAAGCATAATCTTGGTAGTAGCAATCCTCCACTTAAACCAATCCTGAAAAAAAAGCCCCCTTTGGTTGAGGGAGAAGCAGACAAATAGTGACACTAAAAAGCGCCCCCTTTTTGAGAGCGCCTTTCATTTTATTTGACGTTATTGCTAATTAACCGTTGATAGCAGGAGCGGTAAGAGCTACAGGAGCAGAATCGCCAGCAGCCAAATCTAGAGGGAAGTTGTGAGCGTTACGCTCGTGCATTACTTCCATACCCAGGTTAGCCCGGTTGATTACATCTGCCCAAGTGCT
>NZ_JBIQNW010000072.1:0-26181 GCF_047228265.1 Nostoc sp. UIC 10607
ACTCTTGGATTTCCCATTTTTTTTCCCTTGATGCACCTGTTGACAAGCTTACATGAGTCTTAAGTTGTCACCAATAGCCTCTTGCTGGAAACGAGAAAGAAATATCTAAAACCCTTACGAATTACGAACTACTTTTCTACAGCTTGTCGCAGGGCTAATTGCTGTTGTTTGATATAAGGTACGTAATTACTGCTAGAGTTTGATACCCCATTAGCTACAACCCCAATCAGATTTAACTTACTCAGCATAGCTGTCGCTTGATTAAGCTGGCTTCGCGTCACAATACCAATGCTTGCCACCATAACCACGCTACGACAAGATGATGCGGTGAGCATGGCATCCACCAAGCCGAGAACTGGGGGAGCATCTATGAGTACCAAATCATAGTTTTCCTCAAATGCTGCCATTAATTGCATCATCCGAGGGGAACTCAACAGATTAGCTGGGTCAGTAGGTTTTGGCCCAGCGGTTAAAATATCGATATAGGCAGAACCTGAGTATTGGAGACTAATCTGGTTCGGTAGAGTTGCATCACTAGCCAATAGAGTTGAAAGCCCCTGTTCATTAGGAAGATTCAGCTGTTCGTGCAAACTGGGATCACGTAAGTTGGCATCAATCAGCAGTACCCTTTTGTGTAAACGGGCAGCACTCATTGCCAAACCCAACGCCAAGGCTGACTTACCCTCATCGGGTAAAGCTGAGGTGATCATCAAAGATTTCAAGTTAGCAACAGTATTTAAAAGTTCGATGTTTTTGTAAATCAGATCCAGCGATTCCCAACGTGGTGGAGATTGCAGTACCTGAATTGTCCAAGGGGCAAGAACTTCTGGCTTACCAAAAGGCAACTTGATCATTGATTCTCTGGGTTTGGCTGGCGGTAATTTGGGAGTTGTTCCTAACAACGGCATAGCCATTTGCTTCTCTAACTCAGCAGTGGTGTGAACTGCATCATCAGCTGATTCTCGAATAAAGGCAGCAATGCCTCCTAACATAAACCCAACCACAGCACCTAAAAGCAAGTTCTGTTGAAGATTGGGGCCTAATTGTCCACCTTTTTGAGGTTCTTCCACAACTTCCCAATTAAATCCACCCTTGGAAAGTTCTTGCCGCAATTGCTGTTCTGCTCTTAAAAGCTGCTCTAACCTTTCACGGCTAAATTGCAATTGCGGTAGCATCCGATTGTAATAAGCCAACAAAGGCGGAAAGCGTTTGATTTCAAAACGTAGCTCGTTTTCTTTCTGCACTAAAGTTTGATCGCGAGCAGTTAAAGCAACTATATTGGTCTGCGTTTCCACTAGCTGACCAGCAAGGCTGAGATCAATTTCACCAAGCTGTCCTCGTTCGAGAAGAGAGTCTTTAGAAGTGAATGCACCAGCAGACTTTCCGCCTAAAGTTCTTCCTACTTCTTGTTGCAATAATTCCTTCTGGCCCTGAAGCTGTTCTTTGAGCTTTTGCACACTCGGAGTTTGATCTGTAAAGCGTAAGCGTTCCTGTGCTAGTGCCAGTTCTGTTTTTTGGATTTCGTTCAGTAAGCTTTGATAACGAGTAGATTGACTCAGACGAGAAGCAACTAGAGCATTTTGGGGAGAACGGTTAAGTTGTTCTTCTAAAGATTTTTGGCGTGCTAGGGCTTCCCCATATTGAGCACGAGTTGTCTGCCTTTCTTGGGCAATATTATTCAAAGCTGTCTCAATCGCTTTGGCCTGTGACTCTGGATCAATTAAATTCTGATTTCTGCGAAACCTTTGTAAATTTGTCTCAGCCGCGTTTACTTCTTCACTGGCTTTACTTAACTGTTCCCTGATAATTTGCAGACCTTTTTGCAACCGCGAACTCTGTTGTTGTTTGTTATATTCCACATAAACTTGTCGAATTGCACCCAAAACTTTTTGTGTCTTTTCTGGATCTCCAGCGGTGTATTCAACTTGAAAAATTTTAGTCGCAACATTATCTTCTTTGCTCCTTAATTGAGTTAAGACCAAAGAAGCTTTAATCTCAGCTGCACTTATATCTGGATAATCAGACTGAAGTTTCTCAACTGCTTTTTGGATGAGTCCCGAACTCTGCATCAAGTTAAGCTGAGTTGCAGTATCTATGACCACGTTAGAGTCAGTGAACTGGTTGTCTAACCCCGCGCCTTCTTTTTTACCTTGATAGTTCGGTTCTACTAGCAATTGCATTGAACTTTTATAAGTAGGCTTTGTTCTAAAAGTTACCATGCCTGCAATAGCAATAGAAGTAATTAATACTGCTAGGAACCAAGGAAATCTTCGCACAAATACGGCAAACAATTGTCCGTAGCTTGGTTCAGTTTCAGAAGCTGGAGTTAAATGAGGATTTAGACTAGTTTGAACCACTTTTATTATCCTTGTCTTCAAGACTTACGCTAAGAGATATCCCGAATAATACCTATTCTTTTTACGAACCACCTTTCCTCCGAAACCTACGCGAACACGTAGCATCTCGTTAGAGAAGGATGCCAAGGAGGAGAGAGAAAAAGAAATAGGTAATCTTAATAGTGAGAAAAGATTAGGAAATCAAATGAATATTTGATGCACACCACAAGCTTGGTTAATAATTTGCTCAACTTTACTAAAGAAGGCATTCTCTGAAAAGTTTGCTACTGCATGATTACGGATGCGATCGTAATCCCAAGAGATGCCATTAGCTTCTAGTAATGCAAGTTGTAGAGATTCGGGTGTTTGTCTTTTGAAAAAGACTCCTGTTTCACCTGGAATTTGAGTATCTAATACTCCACCTGCTCCATAGGCGATGACTGGTGTGCCGCTAGCATTAGCCTCTACTGGAACTAATCCGTAGTCTTCTAGGGCTGCGACAATAATAGACTTGGCTTTGGAAAACAAGTCTTTGCGGGTTCTATCACTTACGTGTCCCAAGAATTCAATATTTTGTAATGCTTTGGATTTTAACCGTGCTTGTTCTGGCCCATCACCAGATATTAATAACCGCCACCCCAACCAATTAAAAGCTTCGACTATTATATCAAGTCGCTTATAACTGATCATGCGGGCGGAGGCCAGATAATATTCATCTTTTATATCTGAAAAAAGAAATTTACTAGTATCAATTGGATAGTTCACCATCATTGCCTTTTTGCCATAAATATTTTCAATACGGCGGGCAACAACACTAGAATTAGCAATGTAAAGGTCAGGTTCCTGGGCATATTTCAGGTCTACCTTTCTCATTACTTGAAATACTTGCTCAATTAAAGGAGCAAAATATCTATAGTCTCCGTACTCTCTTAAATAAGTTGCTGTATCCCATAAGAAACGGGTGACATTATGGCAAAAGCAAATGTGGCGGGCATTGGGATTTTTTCGCACTGCTTTGGCAAAGCTGGTGCTACTACTAATAATTAGATCGTAGTCTTGTAGATCCAAGGCGCGAAAGGCAGGAAAATATAGAGGAGCCATTGACCTGAAATATTTTGCTGCACCAGGAATCTTTTGCAAAAAGGTTGTATTGACTACGCGATCGCCTAGATCAATCGTTTTTTGGGGATCGTACAGAGATGTGAAAATATCTGCTTCGGGATAGCGCTTACAAAGCAGTTCAAACACACGCTCTGCCCCACCTCGCTGGGTTAAATAATCGTGGACTAGAGCAATTTTCATGAATTTGACCTAAAGTTTCGATCAGGTTTGTTTTAACGCTCCCCAGCAAATTATTATCAACAACTTTAGTATTCAGCAGTATAACTTCCTATCCTCTTCACGAAATTCTGGCGACAAATACGTTGGTAAGGGACTTGGAGATCCCCCAACCCCCCTTAAAAAGGCTTGCTCTTTCTTCTTTTACCCCCTTAAAAAGGGGGTCGCCGCAGGCGGGGGGATCTATATCCGAAACCTATTAGGGCGTACAGCTGTACGCCCCTACAGCTAATTTATTTGTTGCGAATATTTTTGGAACCGATATTACCCAACTGCTACTAAGATTTTTTCTGTGGCGAAATAAGTGTTTTGCTCAGTTCTTAGTTGGTCGCAGAGTCTACCTTCAGGTAATTCTACATCCTCGTATGTGAGGACTTGATCCTTAGTAATATCCCGTTTTAGGCGACATCCTTCAGCTAAACCAATTGGTAGGAGGTTTTGCTGTTGGACGATATCGGAATTTTCACATTGTCCGTAGGTCATGTAATAGCCGATGCCATCTAAGGTTTCTCCTGCTTTCAGGTCGATTTTGGCAGTGGTGACAACATCTACTAGCGGGCCTGCTAGTGGAGACATAACCGCATCACCGAATAGGACAGCACGCGCTACGGACAGGGGAACTTCAAAATGACAGAGGTGATAAGGAGTATAGAAGCTGTAAAGTGGGCCTTCGCCTAATTTGTATAAGTTGAGATAGTGGCGTTGCTTGGGGTCGTCGTGAGTGGCAAATACATATACGCCAGGGCCTGGTTTTGCTCCAACTACATAATCGACAATACCGCCCAGTTCTTTGAGTTGTTCTACATCATATAACTGGGTCATTTCATCGACAGAACCGTTGAAGTCATATCCCAACATTCCCCGTTTGGCGACTTTCATCCCTGTGGCATTGGCTACGATCGCTTGCTCGAAGGAAATTTTGGTTCCGTCGGCGAAGCTAGCCACCATGTGGGGCTTTTGACCCCAACGTTTAGCAAATCCTTCCTGGGTGGTGGGATTGCGATAGGGGTCTTGGAGTCCTTTAATGTTACCGCACAATAAGGGAGTTAAACCAATGCTTTTGACAAAGCGGTAAAGGTTCATTTGTACCCCTGGCTGGTCGCCATCACAGGCGCTGAGAATAACGCCAGCTTTGTCGGCATACACTTTCAGGATGGGGCCAATGGTGCCGTCGAGTTCGGCATTCATCATGATCACATGTTTGCGGTGGGCGATCGCTTCCATAACGATGTGAGCGCCAAATTCCACTGCACCTGTGACTTCGATTAATGCATCGATGCCCTCTGCCCGACACAGTAATTTTGCGTCTTCTGTGACTGCATACTTACCGTTAGCGATCGCATCTTCTAATTCGCTGACAGTTGCAACAACTTGAATATCTTCAATTCCTGCTTCCGAATAAGCTTGTTTGGCTGCGTCAATCTTGCGATTGGAGATAGCAACTAACTCCATTCCTGGCACTGAATTGACAATTTGGTTGGCAATTCCTCGACCCATGAAACCAGCACCAATCATTCCCACTTTGATAGGATTTCCTGCTGCTGCACGAGCTTGTAAGGCGCGATCGATAATAATCATGAACTAAACTCCTTTTTAGAACTGTTGGTTGTGATACAAATCCTCTATAAACTTGCACTTAATAATTTATTACAACTAAATATCAAGTACATTTTCATAGTTAATTGGTGTTAGCGTAGGCGTAGCCCGCCGGAGGCATCGCTACTAACCAGTTGTTTGCTAGATGTCTGTTTTTTCTGGCTGTGGTTCTCGATAATTTGCTCTATAGTATTTCGGTAAACTTTAGCAAAGTTTTCTTTAGTATGATTTGCTCTTACATGTTCCCACGCCTTCCGAGACATACTGTTGAGGTCTTCTACAGGCAAATTAGAAATTCTTCTCACTGCCGATTTAATTTCTGCGATCGAAGAATTCTTTAATAGCACACCGAAATCCTCATGCACATCAACACTAGATTCGTAATTGACTATCGGGATTAACCCTGTATGCATACAAGTGATAACGCTGCCGGCTCCACCTTCTGCTGCTGAAACAAACACAGTACCAATACAATTATTGGTAACTTCCATAAACTCAGGACTTATAACATCAATCCAACCATAAGTATGGATATTTGGTGTTTCATAAAGCTCCTGATGAAAAGCTTTTTCAAATTCTGGTTCCTTATTAATTGGCCCACAAACTGTTAAATGAAAATCTGGCATTTGTGCAAAGGCTTCTAAAACTAAATCAAGCCCTTTATGAACAAACCCATGACTAGCAAACCATAAGAAATTCTTTCTGACGGCTTCAAAATCCTTTTGTTCTGGCCAAGGATAGACAGTAGGATTAGAAAGCGGCACACGATAAATTGGTTTATTCGCGTATTTGAAGGTATTGATGGTAAATTCATTGCCTAAAACTATACCATAATCTGCATATTCAATTCCCAAATTAGGCACTTCATATCGCTGCGGACAAAGAGTAATACCCCGTCGTTGTTGTAGTTCTAAATGTCTATTGCATTCAGCCACATTACGAAACACCATATTAGCAATATCAACGTGGAAAATTTTCACACAATCTTTATTAAGTTTTGGTGCTAGTTCTTGCATCCGATGACGGACATCAACGAAAAATGCGTAATCTTTTTCAGGAACGAATTCATCATTGTAGAACTGGATGACATCAACGTTATAACCAAGATCCAAAAATGTTTGCACCATCTGCCAAACTTCCCAGTAGGAAGTGTGGTCATGGGGTATGGACTGACCAGGTTTTAAAAGGAATGGCTCAGTCCGGTAAGAAAAAAGTACATTACCTCTAGAAGGCTGATTTGGTTTGAGTGAAACAACTTTTAAGCCTTTGATATAATCAATGCGAGTTGCTACTTTTTTGAACAACGAATTGATAGAATTGCTTAGATGGGTTAGAGTATTATTTGGCATTTGATACCTCTTGTAATTGGGAAGTTAAACAGAGAGTACTTACCAGCTTCAAACAGCTATTTTGCTCCAACAGTCATCATTCTCAACAAAGGCCAATTTAAATCTTTCTCGGAAATTTCAGTTACATCTAGAGGCCAATTAATATCAAAGAATGGGTCATCATAACGTAAACCTCTCTCGTACCCTGGCGTGTAAAATTCACCCACTTGATATACGACTTCAGTCTCATCTGTGAGTGCTTGATAGCCGTGAGCAAACATTTCTGGAACATACAAAGCACGGCGGTTTTCTGGAGTTAGTTCTACACCAATGTGTGATAAAAAGGTAGGAGATTCAGGACGCATATCAATAATTACGTCATAAATAGCACCTTTAGTACAGCGAATTAATTTCGTTTCTGCGGCTGGCAGAATTTGATAGTGCATTCCCCGGATAGTGCCTTTTTTGTAGTTAAAAGATAGGTTACATTGGGCGACTGTTGGCTTTAATCCGTGTGCTTCAAATTCTTGAGCGCAGAAAGACCGAGCAAAAAAACCACGGTGGTCGGGCTTTTCTTCTAAGTCAATAATGAATGCGTCTTTGAGTGCGGTTTCGGTGAAAATCATGTGATTCCTTTGAGATAAATGTTGAGTACAGAAAATATTTGCTAACTATTTGTCGCTAGGTCCAGAAAATAACAGTAATGAACGTGGATTTAATAACCTAAAAAAGGGCACTAAGTCGGAATTTTAACTGCATCTGATGAAGAAGTTAACTCTGCTCTGGGATATGTATCATCCCAGTATTGGGTACAAAGGTCTGGTCTTTCAGGGGGATTAGCGGTGTAACAAAAGAATAGTGTTGACCTGTCTTCTGTGCGGATTGTGCCGTGATGCAAAGCATTTTTCGTATCTACAATAATGACTGTACCTGCTGGGCCTGGACAAGATTTCCAAGCTGATTTCGGGATGATTGATTTTATTTGTTCATCATCGATACCCATATACCCGGATTTCCAAAGTTTGTAATAGAGTCGAAAATAGTTCCAACTAAATAAGGAAGTTAAAGAGCGGGGAATATATTCAAAAGGCCCAGTTTTTTGTTCTACATCATTCAAGTAAATAAAGATTTTGATAATGCGGCGGTCTTCTGCATCGCTATGCCATAGTAGCGTCCCAAACTGATGTTTGCTCTTGAAATCTTTGCGTAAATGTACACCATGAAAAGCTATAGGAAGACCGATATAATTTTCGATGATGTTGACCAGCCTTTTCTCTATCCCCCAAGCATAAAATTCTGGTAGACCTGTAACTGTATAAATTTGTGGCAACCTTTCATCTAGATGGTCGTTGTTGGGATTTTCCATCTGAGACAATTGATGGTAAGCAGCTTTGAGCAGTTCTGAGGTAGAGTTTAGCCCTAAATCTGCCAGTGTTGTGACGTAAACGCCGTCTTTTTTGAGAGCATTAAGGATGTTGCGATCGCATCCTTCCAATGCTGGCAAATTTCTGCTATGCTTCCAACGGGCTACGTAATATTCAAAGTCAGAAGACAGTGTAAATATTTTGCGTTTAATTGCATTAAACATGTTGTTCATCCTTTTTAGTCTCGATATATATTTATCAGTAATTTAGTAGTTTATGGCTTATAACTCCGCACTTCTTGAGTAGATATTTCACTTGATTCTGCTAACCCGAACTCTTTAGAAACCATTACGTCAAAAGCACACAAGCTGACTAAAGCCAAAAATGGAACTACTGTCTTGATGGCGGACATAGGCCATCTTCTTAAAGCGCCTAAGAAAACTCTCAAGTTAACTTCTTTACAGTTCTGCAACAGCATCCGTCTGCAAAACTGCTTAGAATATCCATTCTCTTCCAGTTTCAAAATCACTTCAGGTATGTGTTTGTACTGCATTAACAGTGCAGATTTTGGTTCTTTCTGCCAATAACTCACACCAACAACACATTCTAAATAAGTCTCTTTAGTGACGATTACATTACCATTAGCTGCACAATAACCGGCTAAATATGCTAAAGATATCCAGTTATTCTCAGCGTCTTGCCAATTTTGCAAAGCACGTTTTACTAGGTCAGTGCGGTAGATTGTAGCAGTCAGAAAAATGACTGCACCAACACTTTTTGAAAAACAATGCTCAAATATAGTTTTACCATCACCATCACCATCTTCACTATCTATATCAAACCAGCGGTTACCGACAATTTTCGGTGGATGAACTGGTTCACCAGTAATTTGGTTACGACCGGAAAAGTTGAGAAATAATAATGATAAATCTTCATGTTGTTTGAGTTTGCTAATCACATAAGCAATGGCTCTATCTTGAATTGGGTCATCATCACCAATTGTCCAAACATATTTTGTTATTGTAGAATTTAGGCAATACATAATATTCTTGACAACGCCTAAGTTTTTAGGATTTTTATTAGAATTAAATGTGATGTTGCTAAGTGTTGATTGCCATTTTTTGATCACCTCTTGAGTATTATCAGTTGAACAATTATCAGAAACTAAAATTTCACAGTCATCTTCAAAACCTTTAATAGCTTGAGCTAACCAAGTAAGTTGTTTATCTAGAAGATGGGCACGATTAAATGTAGGAATGGCAATCGTCAGCAGTTTATTCATATTAAGTTCTAATTTGTATTTAAGAGGGTACTAACAGCAGCTTAGTAATTAATAAGCTATTTCAAAAAATCTATTTTTTGGATGTTTTTTTATTTGTAAGACACTTCATATTGACCGTTATTACAATGAAAATATGAAATAGTAGTAACAGGCAAAATTCTGGTTTATAATTAGTAATTACGACGCTATCAAAACCCAATCCGGAATAGGAGATGGATAAGTCTTCACTTCAGGAATTGGCACTACAAACTGTCCACCCCACTCGCCAATAAATGCCATTTGCTCCATAATTTCTTCCTTGAGATTCCAAGGTAAAATTAGAACATAATCTGGTTTGGTTTCGCGGATTTTATCTGGTTCGCATATGGGAATATGAGTCTCAGGTAAAAATAAGCCTTGCTTGTAGGGATTGCAATCTATCGTGTAATCGATAAAATCTTTACTAATCCCACAGTAATTGAGCAATGTGTTGCCTTTGGCTGGTGCGCCATAACAACGATTGATTTCCCTTCTGCTTTTGCACGTAGAAGGAAAGTTAAGAGCTTATGCTTGGTTTCTTTGACTTTTTCTGCAAATATAATGTAAGTCTCTATCCGATGCAGCCCAGCGGCGATTTCTTTTTCTTTGAGATGTCCAACTCGGTCGCTGATACTGGGATTATCAGCATGATCATGTTTGGCATAAATTCTTATAAAACGACATTTTGCGATCGCCATAAACTTCAACTCACTAATTGTAAATAATTTGAGAGATGAGATAAGCCCGAATCAAGTAGTGTTGATTCGGAAGCTTAGATTATTTGTCCGCTGCTGCTATGCTAACTAGCTACTTTTTATTCCAGAAAAAATCTTTGTCAATTTGTTCGGTACGAATCAAATACTCTAGTTGTTTTAAGCGGGTAAATCCTCTAAACAAGAAAGTATCTTCAGCCATCTGTATTTGACTGAATAAATCAAATAACTGCCGGGCACCAAGTCGGGCATTCCAATCACACTTGAATCCGGGTAAGATTGTGTTGATTTTCTCGAAAGATACCCGATAGCTGCGGTTATCTGAGCCGTTGTCACCAAAGGACAATTTACAATCTGGGAAAATATCAGCAATGATTTCTGCGATTTCTTTGACGCGATAGTTGTTTGCTGTATCTCCTACATTGAAGATTTGGTTATGTACAATGTCTCGTGGTGCTTCCAAAGCGCAGACTATTGCTTTGCAAATATCCAGTGCGTGGACTAATGGCCGCCAGGGTGTACCATCACTGGTCATTTTGATTTGTTTGCTAGTCCATGCCAACCCTGCTAAGTTGTTTAAAACAATATCAAAGCGCATCCTGGGAGAAGCACCAAAGGCAGTGGCATTCCGCATAAAGGTGGGAGAGAAGTCATCATCAGCGAGTGGTCTGACATCTCGTTCTACCAGAGTTTTGCATTCTGCGTAGGCTGTTTGAGGATTAATTGGAGATTCTTCTGTGACATCACCTGCGGTAGCAACACCGTAAACGCTGCACGAAGACATATATACAAAACGGCGCACACCCATAGCCTTAGCCAGACTAGCCAGACGAACTGAACCGACATGATTAATTTCGTAGGTAATATTCGGCGCTAATTGTCCGGCTGGGTCGTTGGAGAGTTCCGCCATGTGAACTATTGCTTCAACACCTTCCAAATCATCAGGGGTGATGTTACGGATATCTTTGTTGAGGGTTTTGGGTGTCACTCCATTAGCGTTGTACAGCCAACCAACTTTATAGAAGCCAGTATCTAGACCAATAACTTCATGTCCCCGTTCAATTAACAGAGGCGGTAATAATGAACCAAGATAGCCTTCTGTTCCAGTTACTAATATTTTCATTGTGGTTAATGCCTTTGTATTGATGAGTTAAATTTTTCGTTTAGTAAGGGCGCACAGATTTACGCCCTGAAGGGTGTTGCCATCCAATGGGGAACCGCTATATTTTTCGTTTGTATGCAATAACTTGACCTCTCTCCAAGCCTCTCTCCTAAGAGGAGAGAAGCTTTGAATCTTGCTTCCCTTCCGTTTTTCCGCTTTCCTCTCCTCGCAGGAGAGGGTTAGGGAGAGGTAGGGAAGGGGTTGTGGGTTAGGTCTGTATTCGACTCAACCCAGAAGCGCTATAACTCGGCTAACAGTCATTACATAGTTTGCCGACTTACCTATTGGTTAGCAGCACTCTATAGCGGTTCTTAATTGATGCACTACACTTTTTTCTTGTGGGATGAGTATCTTGTCCCTTGTATTTTCAGGTAGGCAAAGATGCCCACTATACAAGATTCATCCTTTTATTCAGCAGCCCGGAAGTAATAACTATGCTATCTATGCAGTTACTGCAATATCTAGATGCGAGAGTTGGGGAATTTCTGCCACAAGCGCTTTACCGATTTCTAGAGAAGATGTGGCCGCAGGAGAAGGAGCATTGCAAACATGAATTGAGTTTTGACCGGAAACGATCAAAAAGTCGTCTACAAGCTTGCCATCGTTCATTAAGGCTTGAGCGCGAACTCCTGCATGGGTGGGAACTAAATCTTCTGCTTGGACTTCGGGAATTAATTTTTGCAAACTTCTGGTGAAGGCTGCTTTACTAAAGGAACGAATGATTTCTTGGATGCCTTCATCAGCGTGTTTGGCTGCTAACTTCCAGAAACCAGGATAGGTGATGACTTCAACAAAATCCCGTAAGTCAAAGTCGGTTTTTTTGTAACCTTCGCGTTTAAGCGACAAAACTGCGTTTGGCCCTGCATGGACGCTACCATCAATCATCCGGGTAAAGTGAACACCCAGGAAGGGAAAATCTGGATTGGGAACTGGGTAAATTAGTGTTTTGACCAAATAACGTTTTTCTGGGGTGAGTTCGTAGTATTCTCCCCGGAATGGGACGATTTTGGCTTGGGGTTCAACTTGACCTAATTTGGCGGTGCGATCGCTATGCAATCCCGTACAATTAATTACAAAACGGGTTTCAAAGCTACCCTTGTTTGTTTGCAGTACCTGGTTTTTACCACTTGGAGAGATTTTCAGAACTTTTGTATTGAGGTGTAAATCTCCGCCCTGCTGTTGAATTAGCTGGGCATATTTCAAACAAACTTGCTTGTAATTAACAATACCAGTTGAGAATACCCGAAGTCCACCTACACATTTTACGTGAGGTTCAATTTCCCTGACTTCTTCGGGGCTGATTCTCTTAACTTCTATGCCATTTTCTAAGCCGCGTTTGTAGAGATTTTCTAGGCGTGGTAGCTCTTGCTCTTCAGTTGCAACAATTACTTTTCCACAAACTTCGTGCTCAATTCCATGCTCTTGGCAGAATTCCACCATTGAGCGAGAACCATCACGACAAAATTTAGCTTTGAAACTCCCTGGCTTGTAGTAAATACCAGAATGAATTACCCCGCTATTATTGCCAGTTTGGTGAAATGCCCATTGACTCTCTTTTTCTAGTACTAAAATACGAGCATTGGGATAGCGTTTTCCTAAAGCCAACGCTGTAGAGAGTCCAACTATTCCCCCACCTATAATCGCAAAATCATACATTAGTATTATTGTACTTGAAATTACAGTAAATCTATAAAGTCAGGAGTTAATAATTAGAAGTGAGGAGTTTCAACTCATAACTCATAACTCATAACTCCCTTTCTACCATACCTTCCAAGGGGCTTGAGTACTTTTCCATAGCCCCTCTAGGTAGTTTTTGTCGCGTAAAGTATCCATCGGTTGCCAAAAACCATCATGTTTAAAAGCAGATAGCTGTTCCATATCAGCTAGCTTTTCTAATGGCTCTTGCTCCCACACAGTAGAGTCATCAGAAATCAAATTGATTACTTCTGGTTCTAGCACAAAATAACCACCATTAATCCAAGCTCCATCACCTTCAGGTTTCTCCCGAAAGCTGGTAATTTTAGTTTGCTCATATCCTAAGGAAATGGCACCAAAACGTCCGGCTGGTTGAACGGCTGTGAGGGTTCCTAAGGTCTTTTGTTCTTTATGAAAGTTAACTAGCTCGGTGATATTAATATTACTGACACCATCACCATAAGTAAAGCAAAAAGTTTCATTACCGAGATGTTCGCTGATTCGCTTTAAGCGCCCGCCTGTCATGGTATTATCACCTGTGTTTACTAAGGTGACACGCCAGGG
Source organism: Nostoc sp. UIC 10607 (assembly GCF_047228265.1). Taxonomy (NCBI): domain Bacteria; kingdom Bacillati; phylum Cyanobacteriota; class Cyanophyceae; order Nostocales; family Nostocaceae; genus Nostoc; species Nostoc sp. UIC 10607. Next base: position 13,397 of record NZ_JBIQNW010000072.1, read on the forward strand.
TTCAGCATAACCAGAATGCACGTTCATCTGGTTAAATCGCATGTCAAAGGTAACATCTGACATGTGTAAGAAGTAGTTAGCAAAATACTCCTTAATTATGTAACCTTTGTAACCGCAACAAATAATGAAGTCATTAATTCCGTGAGCAGAGTAAGTTTTCATTATGTGCCAGAGAATGGGCTTACCACCAATCTCAACCATCGGCTTGGGTCTGATACTAGTTTCTTCACTGAGGCGTGTACCAAGCCCTCCAGCCAAAATCACCGCTTTCATGCAATTACCTCGGAGATTTGTAGGGATATTATTATTTGACTTTATCGACATGAAGAGGATGCACTTAGATAGAGAAAAATTGATTTCTGTTTTCTTTTTCTCCGTCAATAATCTAACTATTATTTTGGGCAAAATTATGAAGGAAATATAAATTAAAATATTTTCTATATAAAAGCTCGATGAATATCTAAAAATAGGAAAATAAATTACTGTATTAAATAAAAATGTTACCCAATAAATAACTAGGGTTAGCTGACGCTAACCCTAGTTAGGCTTGATTTTTGAAATCCAAACCAATAATTATGTAAGTGACAAAACTTACTTGTTTTTAGTTAGTTTTTTCCAAATTACTTGAACTGTGGAATAAAGGGTCACATTTGTTTTCTACTACTACACACATGTTACTGAGTGCTTGCTGATAATTATCCATATCATCTTGCTCAAGAAAGATTTTGGCAGATGCCTGTATATCTTCGACAGCTTTCGTCTGGTTTTTGTTCGATTCACTACCGCCGTATTGTGCTAATTCATAGCGAACCATACCTCGTTTGAGATATGCTTTTGCTAGCTTAGGGCTGATAGTTAATGCTTGGTTAAAGTCAGCGATCGCTTGTTTATATTCTTGCTCATAATTGCTGCTATATTGAGCAATTTGATAATAGACAACACCCCGCTGAAAGTAAGCTTCTGCTTTGGATACATTACGTTTTATGGCTTGAGTAAAATCTGCGATCGCTCTTTTGTAAGCTTGTTGAGATTCACCGCTATATTTAGCCATTTGGCTGCGGACAATCCCCCGTCTGATATAAGCTTCAATTTCATTAGCATCCAGACCAATAGCCCGATTATAGTCTGCGATCGCTAGGTTATACTCTAGATCGGGATCGTTACTATATTCGGCAAGCATATAGCGGGCATTACCCCGATTCACCAGAGCTTTAATTTGATTGGGCTTGATTTTGAGAGCTTGGCTATAATCCGCAACTGCTCCTTCGTAGTCTTTGAGGTTATAGCGGGCATTGCCACGATTTACAATCGCTCTGGCATGTGTCGGTACTTGTTCAATTGCTCCGGTAAAGCTGGCAATTGCTTTTTCATAATCTCGGTCTTTGTAAGCAGTATAACCTTGCTGATAGTAATCAGCGAAGCTGAGTTTGTTATTTGTCTGGCGAGACTTCAGTGTTTGTTGAGTGTAAGCATTTTGGGAAACCAACGGCTGAGTAAATTTAATCATTACGTCCGCATATCCCAACAAACCAAAACCTAACAAGCAACAAATAATCGGGTATAACTTTGACTTTTTGGAAGGTTTATAAGATGCACCGCTTGGGGTAATTATTGGCTGCCAATAATTAGCTAAGTGCGGTGACATGGTTCGCTGTGGAAAATGCGGTGTCTGGTTGTAGCGCTTTTTCGCTTTGATTCGCGGTTGGAGATGTTCTCTAGCTTCTATCGCCCGATGTGATGGGAAGGGGTCGCGTCCGCCTAATCGCACAGTCCGTTCACACCACGGACAGCTACGCATGTGGTTGTTGTAGCGATGTTGGGGATTTGTCGTGCAGGTAATCAGGGAATCTTCGGCTTCAGCGATTGCTGAGAGCCAAGTCTGGGCACTGGGGCGCAGCTGTGGGTTGTTGTGACCTTCTTCAAAACAACGGACAAATAGTTCTTGTAAGCTGGGATGAAGAATTTCCCAAGGGGGTGCAATGGGTGTAGGAAGGTAGGGTACGTACCGCTTTTGGCTGTAAGTGAAATGACCCGATGCTATGCGGGCTTCGTAGGGCGGTGGCTCAATAGCGCCTTGAAAAATCCCCGAAAATGGGTGGGTGCCTTCCATTAAGAGTTGAAATACCAGCACCGCTAACCCAAATAAGTCGTGAGAAATTTCGCGATCGTGCTGGGCAAAAGTTTTATTCTGTAGTTCTGGTGGAGTAAACTCTGGTTTACCCACTGGGCAGCGGTAAACAACATTGCTGTTGGGGTCGGTTACTTGGAAAGAGTCTGTGTCTATCAAAGTCACCAGTGCTGTGTCACTGACGAGGATATTTGACTCGTTCACATCACCAATGCAATATCCACTAGTGTGTAAAGCAGCAAAAGCCGCCGCCAAGTTACGAGCGGTGCGGAGCAGGTACTGATAGTTGAATAGGGGGCAGTGTTGGCGACGGGTTCTGGGGTTGTAAAAGTCGATGATTGGACGCATCCCCTCAATGCGTGGCATCAAAAAGCCCAGGATGCTATTTTTGCCATCTGCCGCCCGTAATAAATCCTCTGGCCAAGCGATAGAGATATGCCCTAAACTCGCCGTCGGGTTTTCTGGCGGGTTGGCAAGCATCGCCTGGAGTTTATCAGCATGGGCAGTGGTTGGCTTGTGGTAAATCTTTGCCACCAAGTTGTTATCGGATGGCACTGCATAAACACAAGCTTCACCGCCACGCCCCAAACTGACATTGAGGCTGAGGATTTCTTTTCTGGGGGAACAACGTAGTACCTGCATAATGAAATTACCGCTAACGGGAGTTATTTAAGATGTGAAACCTGTAGATTCTTTGCTTATGAGTTGTTGAATGCAGCTATAATGAGTGTCAAATCATCATCAGTGCGTTGTGTAATCCGCTCTGAGCGTAAAAATTTTACCAACTGATCCTTTGCTTCTGTTTTATCCTCGGCATTAGCTACAAATTCAAACAGCGGAAAAAAGAAGGGTTTGTGAGGTTCGCCAACAACCATATTTAAAGCCAGCATTTGTAGTCCGTCAGTAATGATGCCAACGTTTACTATGTCTGTGCGCCAGATTCTCATCTGCGCTGTATCTAAAGCAGTAGGAGAAGTTAAAAAAGTGGTTTCGTTGATGTATTCGCCGCTGTCAGGTATAGTAAGTGCGAGGAGATTACCCATGCCATCTTTTGCCACTGCCAAACCATCACCTATTTGCACCACAGCTACAACTTCTGGTGTGGCGACCATCATGATTAAAGTAGTTGCTAAATCTTGAGGCTGTTTGTCACAAGTAGCCGCCTCCTCCTCCACAGCTTTTTTCGCAGCTAGTATGGCATCATTTAAGAGCGATCGCACATAGGCATCATCAGTCAAAGTTTTTCGGCTAAGTCCTTTGGTGGAAATGTTTTCTATTGCTGTCTCTACAGCAACCATCGCTCCCACTTTCCCAAGGCTAGCAGAACCCGCGCCATCTGCTGCGGCTGCCACTAAAACATTATCTGATAATATCTGCCAGTGATGAGCATCCTGACATAATTGATTGTTTTTTAAGTGACTTGTACCACACACAGACGCAGCCACAATCCGCCATTGAGCAATCTGTTTTGATATGTTCATAGATTTTTTTCCAGCAGCTAGCTGCGTAGACATCAAGCTGCGATTTTTAATTAAACAGTCCCCCAACCAATTGGCGGTAGTGCTACCTGTTCGTCCACCTGCGAATGGGAAACAGCTGACATACTAGTTGATAGCCAGACAAACATCTCGATAAAATTTAATCCTTTGAGCTTCAGAGGGGTACGCACAGTTATTTGATTTAAACGCGTCATGTTCGCATTTTCTACACCTACTGTAAAAAATGCTACCCGTTTATTTGCTTCATCTCCCTGTAGGCGCTGGGATGCTTGCTCTACTACATGTTCTAACTCGCCTTGCGGTTCTCCATCGGTAATCATGAATACCCAAGGACGATAGTAAGCAATCCCATTGGCACGATACTGAGATTTCCGCTCTTGAATTATGTCTAAAGCTTTATGAATTCCTGCACCCATTGTAGTTAAACCCTGGGCTGTCAAAATTGGCGGATTGAATTGATCGGCAGTTACAAAGTCTTGCACTACATTGATATTACTATCAAAAGTGACGATCGCCACTTCCACTCGTCTTGCGGCTAAGGAATTTTTGACTAATTCATCCTTTAAACTTAGTAAACCCTGATTTAAAGCCTCAATTGGGTCTCCTTGCATCGAGCCAGATGTGTCTAGTAAGAGTACACAAGGACAACGTGGTTCTGGATTCTCAGCAAATTCTACTACTTCATCAAGTCTTAATGTATCATGCATAACTTTTTGTGTTATGTTAAAGTCCAAAGCTTTATTTCCCTTTTCTCAGAGTATATAATTCCAGTCGCCGAGACGACTATAGAATATAGTATCTATTGGTAGATGCTCTAATCTTTATTAAACAAATTATTTTCATGAAGTTCTCTATATATTTAAGAAAAACTTGAGTACAGCTTAGTTTAGCAAAAAAGAGTTTATCAAAACCCAGCATTACCTGTTGTAATGTATCTACCAAAAATTTAGATCCATTAAACCTACAGTACAATAAATACGTAAACTTTCCTAGATAACTTTTTAAAGATTTTATGTAGGAGAATCGTTGCTTTACAGAAAAGTTATTAACCATAATTAAGCTCATTGGCTCTAGAAGTATACCAGTGTAATTGCGCGAACTTAGAATCAAATTTGCCTTTTTAAGTGAGTGGGCATAAATAAACGTCATTAGCCAATAGTTGTCAGTAGTGGGTAAAATCCAGAATTAACCAACATCTAGTGATAATCTAGCTATGATAAGTGTTTGCCTTTATTCATACCCAACTGCTTTTTGTTTGAGATAAATTAAGTGAAATGTGATAAATGTAACAAGTAAGTCGTAAAACTTATAATTTTTTATAAAAATACATATTTTAAAATAAATAATTTGTACGTAGAGAAATATTACAAGAAAAAGAATACTCCTAGCTGATATTTTCAATCTACAAATGTTCGGTTGTTGATTCCGTAAAAAACTTGAAAAATATGAATAACTCAGGTGCATTCACCAAACTACGTCCTCTAAGTTTGTTAAGACAGTTATCCAATTGTTCCGACAGTACTTGTTTAGAAGCATTGAGTAACTCAGTTTCTTGGTCGATTTACTTAGAACAGGGCAAAATAACTTACGCTACCCATTCAGTGGAACCCTTTGATCGATTAGAACGCCATTTGCGTCGTCTCAGCCATCAAATACCGCTGCTTACCAATGATGTTCGTGCTCAATTACGTCTGATGTTTGAACCCGACTCACACAGTCAATTAATCGAACATGACAGCAATTCGAGAAGCCACCCTCCTGAGTATCAGGCTATATCCTGGCTTATTAGCCAAAAACATCTACATTCTACCCAAGCAGCAGTGCTGATTCAAGAATTAGTTAAAGAGGTAATTGAATCATTTTTGCTAATTAGAGAAGGTACTTATGAATTAACAGAACCAGTTAATAGAATGCCAAAAATTTGTCGGTTAGATGTAGAAAAAGTTCTAGAACGCTGCCAATTAAGATTACAAAATTGGCAGGCTTTTGTTCCCCAAATTTCTTCTCAATATCAACGTCCATATCTGTTGATTAACAGCAAAATTGAGGAAGAAGATTTACCAAAACTTCAACCAGATTTAACTAATTGGATGAAGGGTTTCAGCCTGTGTCATCTGGCTACCATTTTGAATCAAGATGAAATCCAACTGGCTCGCAATTTATACCCTTACATACTTAAGGGTGCGATTATCTTGCATGAACCTGATCCACCATTTGATAGATTACCAAAGATATTTGAAGAGCGATGTCTACAACGGGCTACGCCTACGCTTTTCTCAAAATTGGTTCTGGGGTTAGTTGACATCAAAGAAAAACTAAGTACCAGCGTCAACTCTTACCCAAATATTTCTGAAGAGAATATAGCTCCTGTTCAGCGATTACCACAGATTTCTGCTCCTCCAAAAGAGAACTTTCAGGAACCAACAATATCAAATAACATAAATCCTGCTTCCCAAAAAGTAACGGCTGCTACTGTAACGCCACAAAAAGTCCACAAAATCGTTTCTGTAGATGATAGCCCCACAATTCTCAAAGAAATTAGCCATTTCTTAGAAAATGAAAATTTTTCTGTAGTGACTATTAACGATCCAGTCAAAGCCGTTTTGTCAATTATAAGGCATAAACCAGACTTAATTTTGTTGGATTTAAACATGCTAGGAATTGATGGTTATGAGTTGTGTCGGATTATACGAAATAATTCTATATTTCAGAAGACTCCTATCATCTTTGTCACTGGTAATAAAGGGATTGTGGACAAAGTAAAAGCAAAATTAGTTGGGGCATCTGGATATCTCACTAAACCGTTTACCCGCGCCGAATTACTGAAAATAGTCTTCATGCATTTGACTTAAATTAACCACTCCAATGAGTTTTTTTATGCACATTACTTTATGCGATAATCTACACATGACTACTAATCTAGAAATTGACGACAACCTAATTAAGGAAGCTCTTGAACTTGGTGGTCATCCAACCAAGGATGCTGTTGTTGAAGAGGCATTACGAGAGTATGTACAGCGTCGAAAGCAACTGAAAATTATGGAGCTATTTGGTACGATTGAATACGAGGATGATTATGACTACAAGCAACAGCGCCGCAGTGGATGAAAGTCATTGTTGATACTTCAGTCTGGTCTTTAGCTCTCAGACGGAATTATAGAGTTGACGACTCACCCCATGTTGTAGTGTTGCGAGAATTAATTACTGATGGTCGAGTTGCTTTGGTCGGTGCTGTTCGGCAAGAGATACTCTCAGGGATTCGTGACGCCAACCAATACAATCGTCTGAAAAATTATCTCCGCGCATTTCCCAATCTTGAGTTAGATATGGAAGACTATGAACTTGCTTCTGAGTTTTATAATACTTGCAGAAGCAATGGTATTCAAGGTGCAAACACAGATTTCCTCATTTGTGCCGTAGCTGCTCGGAGAAATTACAAAATAATAACCACAGATAAAGATTTTGAGAATTTCAGTCAGCATATTGCGATAACCTTGTTTCAATGCTAAGTTTACCTACTTACTCGCACATATAAGTCGTAGAAAAGTCTCGAACAATCACAAATATATAGCTCGCTTAAACTTCTAAGATTGCCGATACTTTTTGACGATAATCGTAAATTTCAAGTTTTGTCAAACTACCGTACTTTTTATCATTTTCAATAATTTGTTCAAGTTCTTCTAGAGTGTGCAAAGAACTCATAAAAATTCTCCGTAGATTAGGTGGAACAAAGTGATCTGCATTCACAAGCTACATAATTTTTTAATCTAGAAATGTCGCAGCTTACTAGGGGCGATCGCAAAAAATGTAAAGATAAAGTAAAAAACCGATATTGTTCTGCCAGTCTAACGTAGTAGGATTGTTCAAGTGAAAGGGTACGCCTTGCGGGACGAGTAGCCATCGATCGCTAGTAGGCACCCTAAAATAAGAGCAAAAGACGATTCCTAAAACAAGCACACTCCATGCGTATTTCTCTAAATTGGCTGCGCGAACTAGTAGAGATAAAACTTAGTCCAGAAGAATTAGCCGAAACCCTGACAATGGCGGGGTTTGAGGTAGAAGATATTGAAGACCGCCGCACTTGGGCAAATGGCGTGGTTGTAGGGAAAGTGCTTGAGCGTCAACCCCATCCCAACGCCGATAAATTGAGTGTTTGCCAAGTGGATATTGGTGCAGGTGAGACTTTAAATATTGTCTGTGGCGCTGCCAATGTGAAGGCAGATATATATGTACCAGTGGCAACTACGGGTACTTACTTACCCAACATCGATTTAAAAATTAAACCTGCAAAACTGCGTGGTGTCCCATCTCAGGGCATGATTTGTTCTTTAAAGGAACTCGGTTTGCCCACCGATGTAGACGGAATTCATATTTTTGCTCAGGAAAATTTACCATTGGGTAGTGATGTGCGTCCGTTGTTGGGTCTAGATGATGTGATTTTAGACCTCACTGCAACTGCTAATCGCGCTGATGCTCTGAGTATGGTAGGCGTAGCACGGGAAGTAGCAGCTTTAACTGGTGGAAAGTTGAGTATTCCTGAACCTGGGGAAGTCTCTATTCCCAAAACTACCGGAAATTTAGCTTTAAAAATTGCCGATACCCAAGCTTGTCCTGCATACATTGGTACGGTAATTGAACAGGTAAAAATTGCTCCATCTCCCGAATGGTTGCAACAGCGTTTGCGGGCTGCTGGAGTCCGTCCCATCAGTAATGTTGTTGATATTACTAACTACGTTTTGTTGGAATGGGGACAACCACTGCACGCCTTTGACTGCGATCGCTTAAAATCAGTTGCAAGTAGTGAAAATTTAACCATCGGCGTTCGCTTCGCCACTGCTGGAGAATCTCTCAAAACCCTGGATGGACAAACTCGCACCCTATCAACCCAAAATTTGTTAATTACCACCAACGACAGCCCCGTTGCACTGGCGGGAGTCATGGGTGGAGAAGAAACAGAAGTCCATGAAGGGACTCAAAGCTTAGTTTTAGAAGCAGCTTTATTTGATTCCGTGGCAATTCGCCGTTCTTCCCGGAGTGTTGGTTTAAGAAGTGAGGCTTCTGGGAGATATGAACGGGGAGTTAACCGGGCTGAGTTGGAAATAGCTAATCGTCGTGCCTTATCCTTAATTAGCGAATTAGCTAGTGGAATTATTGTCCAGCAGGAAGCTGCCGACACCCGCCCCGACCCATCTACCTGGAGTCGTTCCATCGCATTGCGTTTAGACCGAGTTAATCAAATACTAGGCCCAATCGATTTGGGAGAAGATACAGGTGAACTGCAAGAACAAGATGTTGAACGCATCCTGACTGCATTGGGCTGTAAATTGACTCCTTCCGGCGATGTTCCAGGAGAAGATACCACCCATCAACCCAGATGGTCAGTTTCTGTTCCCCCCTATCGTTACCGCGACTTAGAGCGAGAAATTGATTTAATTGAAGAAATTGCCCGTCTCTATGGTTACAACAAATTCTGCGATACCCTACCAGAAAAAGCGGAAGCTGGCTATCTGCCTTTAGACGAGGAACTGATTCGCAAATTACGAGCTTTCCTGCGGGCTGAAGGGTTGACAGAATTAATCCACTATTCTTTAGTCAAACCAGGAGAAGACAGAGAAATAGTGCTGTCAAATCCCTTATTTGCCGAATATTCAGCGCTGCGAAACGATTTGATCGCCGGGTTGATTGATGCCTTTCAATACAATTTAGAGCAAGGTAATGGTGCCCTTAACGGCTTTGAAATCGGGCAAATTTTCTGGCAAGAAGAAGACGGCTTGCAAGAAACAGAAGCCCTTGCGGGGATTATGGGAGGCGATCGCACCGTTGGCAAATGGTCAAAAAGTGGGCGCGAACAACCCATCACCTGGTTTGAAGCCAAAGGCATTTTAGAAAGTGTATTTCGGCAACTTGCCTTGCAGGTAGAATTCCAACCCGATCGCCGCGACGATCGCTTACATCCAGGACGCACAGCTTCCTTATGGATTCGGGGTAACAGACTGGGTATTTTTGGACAACTCCATCCCCAACTGCGACGAGAAAAAGGTTTACCAGATTCCGTTTATGTTTTCCAGTTGGATCTAGATGTGCTTTTAGGTTCTCTGGGAGAAGATGAAGTTCTCGTTCCTACATTCCAGCCATATTCTACCTATCCAGCTAGCGATCGCGATATCGCCTTTTTCGCACCCGTGAAAATCTCAGTTTCTGAAATTGAAAAAGTAATTAACAAAGCGGGTAAAGATTTGCTCGAATCAGTGGAATTATTTGATGAATATCGCGGCGAAAATGTCCCCGAAGGACAGCGCAGTTTAGCATTCCGCTTAATTTACCGGGCTAGCGATCGCACTCTTACTGAGGCTGAAGTTGAACCAGTACACAATAAAGTCCGCGAAGCTTTAGTGGAAAAATTCGGCGTAAACCTAAGAAGTTAGTTATTGGGCATTGGGCATGGGGCATTGGGAAAAGACAAGGAAGACAAGGAAGAGGGGGGAGACAAGGAAGAAACTTGTTCAATAATTCTCCCTTGTCCCCCTTGTCCCCCTTGTCCCCTTGTCCCCCCACTCCCCACTCCCCACTCCCCACTCCCCATTCATTTTTTATTTGGAATTAATTAGCTATGCCTAAATATGTACTCTGGGGAACTTACTGCGAAGACGTTCTTGAAAAACGCGCCCCCCACCGTCAAGCTCACTTAGACGGATTAGCAAAACAAAAAGAATCCGGTGTGCTGATTACTATTGGCCCTACCAAGGATGTGACAAAAGTTTTTGGGATTTACGAAGCCGAAGACGAAGCCACTGTACGCCAGTTAATTGAAAATGACCCCTATTGGAAAAATGGCATCTGGACTGAGTATTCTGTTAAAGAATGGATTCAGGCTTTTTAAATTAAGTATGGAGCATGGGGAATAAGGAATGAGTCTTTAATACTCGCTAACGAGTCTTTGATACTCGCCCACGAGTCTTTAATACTCGCTAACGAGTCTTTAATACTCGCTAACGAGTCTTTAATACTCGCTAACGAGTCTTTGATACTCGCCCACGAGTCTTTAATACTCGTCCATGAGTCTTTGATACTCGCCCACGAGTCTTTGATACTCGCCCATGAGTCTTTGATACTCGCTAACGAGTCTTTGATACTCGCTAACGAGTCTTTGATACTCGCCCATGAGTCTTTGATACTCGTGAACAAGTCTTTGAACTCCACTCTCCTGCCTCCCCTGCTTCCGCCCCTCATCCCCACTCCCCACATAATGAAAATTTGGCAAGTTGATTTTTATCGTCGTCCATTGCCAGATGCATCTGGACAAATTTTATGGGAATTGTTGATTTGTGATGCAACTCGCAGCTTTGAGTATGAAGCTAGCTGTCTCCAGTCAGCAGCAAATTCGATTTGGGTTGCTGCTCAACTTGAGTTAGCCGGAGGTGAAAAATTGCCAGATGTGATCCAGGTATTTCGTCCTCAGTCACTAAGCTTAATTGAGGCGGCGGGACGCAATTTAAGTATAAACGTCGAACCTACCCGTCACACCTTGGCGTTAAAGCAGTGGTTACAAGAAAAGCAATATCCCTCAGCGCTAGATAAACCACCCCCAGTACCATTACCAGAAAACCTCTGGGGAGAACAATGGCGTTTTGCGAGTTTAGCTGCTAGTGATGTGGAAACCAGATTTAGCGATCGCCCCATTCCCATTTTGCACATTTCAGAACATCTCAAACCCATCAATTTGGGTTTAGCATCAACAGTGCCCGTCCCTGGTATCGTAATTTATGGTGGACGGCAATCGATGCGCCTAGCAAGGTGGTTGCAGCAAGCCCGTCCCGTAGGCTTGAATTACATATCTGGCGCACCGGATGGCTTAGTATTAGAGGCTGGCTTAGTAGACAGGTGGATTGTTGCCACTTTTGAAGATCCAGAAGTTAGAACAGCAGCCCAAACATATGAACAACGAAAACAGCAAAGCCGAGGATTGCATTTTTTGTTAGTGCAACCAGATGATTCTGGGATGACTTATAGCGGCTTTTGGTTGTTGCGGGCAGAAGATTGATATTAATTCGCCAAAAATATTTGTCCGCTTAAGTTCTATAGCTGAAAAAATAAAATATGTGTTGGGTTGAACAAAGTAAAACGCAACAAAAGCAAGGATTATTGATATTGGGTTACCCTGCGGGAAGCCGCTTTGCATCTACCTTCCTCAACCCAACCTACACCTAAATTTATAAAAACTAATCACAACAAAAGTTTCTGATTTTTATCTCGTAAGATTTATAAAACAGCGTTAAAGTTGTCACCAATAGTCAGATATTCAAAACGAGTCTTTTAGCTCCGTTAACTAGCTTTTTAACTCCCCAAACAATTTTTTTGTGCCGTTGGTAATTTCCTGTAACTGCACTGTAGTAAAGTGTAACTAATTGATAGCACTGTAAATAAAATCTTAATTTGTTCAGCTAATCCTCAAAATAGGGAAAAAATGCCCTTGGATGACGAAGCACAGAATTACCCAACTTCTGTACAAAATTGACTCCCAACTAGATAAGCTTTTCCACTCAAAAAGCTGAAGGAAGACAAGGTTAATAGTAATGTTAAACTCACAGGCTAAACGCATCTTCATCAGCTATAAGCGTAATGCTAGCCCCGATGAACCAGTAGCGCTGCAAGTCTTCCAGGCGCTATCGCAGCAGCACACAGTCTTTATCGACCAAACCATGTCCGTTGGCACACGCTGGGCTGAATGTATTGAAGCAGAAATCCGCCAAGCTGATTTTCTGATTACTTTCCTTTCAGGCTTGTCAACCAGCAGCGAGATGGTGGTAGCAGAAATCGAGACAGCACACCACTTGGCAAAATCACAAGAAGGACGACCGATTATTCTCCCAGTGCGTTTGGCGTATCAAGAACCGTTCCTGTATCCCTTGAGTGCTTACTTAAATGGCATGAACTGGGCATTCTGGAAAGATGCAGAAGATACGCCGCGCCTGATTGCAGAGTTATTACAGGCTGTCTCTGGCGGTGCATTGGCTATCAGTGAAGAAAAATCTAAGGCAGATTTACTCCAGATGAGTCAGCCGTCACTCCTACCCCATCCCTTCTGACAAGTGTAGGTTTTTTACAGTTAGGAGGAGTTATAACAGTAAAATTCATCAACAGGGGTACGAGGAAAAGAA
>NZ_JBIQNW010000073.1:0-26120 GCF_047228265.1 Nostoc sp. UIC 10607
AGGGCGGCTCATGGTTATTTTAATTTATCGAGTTTGTTTTCTCTATTATATGCAGCTTCATATAAAATTGGTATTAGGAGGTAAATATTAGAGTTACGCAGTTTACAAATTCACTCTAACGTATGTAAATTAGGCAAGTTGATTGCTTCAGGTGCTTCACACAACCCCCAATCGTTCGCACCCATGTTTACTGTTTTGGGTGCTAAACATAACTAAAAATCCTAAAACTGTTATAATCCACACCTATGATCTTCAAGCGCTAAAAATCTCTATAATGCAGATATAACAGGTCTCACAGATATGACAGATTGTTGATATTACTTTGAGCTATTAGCATTTATTTTCATTAATCATTGACCAATTCTCTAAAGAGATGTCCATGAAACTTAACTCAAGCTCAACCACGATATTGAATTTTGTAAAGTTTTGTAACAATTGTCAAATATTTGATGCATTTTGTTATATGTTATGTGTGTAAGTTTTGTTAATCAGTAATTATGCGTAAAAAGCCACAGAACTTCCAAGCAAAGCAGAATTAGTCTAGCTAAACATGCTACAGTAATTCCCGAAGACATATAATTGTCTCATAGAAGTGGAACTCTGCAATGGAACTGAAGAACTCGGCTCCGCTATTATGCTCCTTAAAAATTCTAATATTTTTACCTGACTTTCTTGATTATTCACGTCAAGAATTTTATTCAACTTATTAAGTTAACTTACAAGCAAATCCTTTTTTTTGCATCAAAGCTCAGAACTTCCAGGCTAAACTTGATTCTACCCTGCAAAAAAAGTTTAATTATCTGGGTACTAACCGCACTCAAGCCGATCCTAGAAGATACTTTTAATAAAAAGCCTAAAATTACTCCGAAGAAAATGGTTAAGAGTAGACTACAAATGACCAACTTACTTTGAAAAAAAGATGTAAGATATCACACTTGTTTTATACAATCTTCAATCAAATTTTAACTAACTACACCAAGTGTTCCTAACTATGAGTAATCAAAGCATAACAACAAATAAATTCGCTGAAGTGCCTTTGGATTTACGTGCATCTTCATTTGTCAGGGTACGCAAGGGTTCTTGGTGGTTGAGATTAACAACATTGTTTTTAGTAGACTATACTCTTTTATCCTTAGCTTGGTTATTAGCTGGATATCAATCTTCTTATGGACATTTGGCTTGGAATATACCGAGTCATTATTTACCTATTTTAATAACTATTGGCATTCAAATAGGCTCACTAGCTCTCCAAGGTATTTATCGAGAAGGACAAAAACGCTATGACTATTTGAATATTATAAAATCGCTAACTTTTGCTCATGGATTAATACTCCTTGTTTGTTTTTTATATAAGCCAGTTGTTGATATTACACACCCCAGATTAATATTATTATCTTGGTTGCTAAGTATATTATTTATTTGTACTGGTAGATATGCTGTAAATCTTGCTCTTGAATATTTACGTAAGCAGAAAAAAATAGTTCGTTCTTCTGTCTTTATTATTTGTGATCCTCAAGATCATGAGCAGATAGCTAGCTTTATAAAAAAAGAAAAGCATTATATTGTATCTGGAACAGCTAATGCTAATTCATTAGATAGATATAAACGTCAACAAACATTGAATCAACTTAATGAATTAGGTGTAACAGAAGTTTTTATATCTTGGGATGCTCTAAAAAATAGAATGTTTTTATGCTGGTTATTTCAAGCATCTGGCATCCAAGTACATATTTTACCGATGGAATTAAAACCAATTTATAGAAACGTAGAATTTAATAAAATAGGAGGAATGCCTTGTCTGAGTTTGGATTGTCCGATAATTACAGGTAAAGATTTTTGGATAAAACGTAGTTGTGATTTTTGCTTCGCTACTTTATTTGTAATGTTATCATTCCCTATTTATGTAGCTATAGCTATAGCTATAAAACTAGACTCTCCTGGCACAGTATTTTACAGACAAACCCGTATAGGTTTACATGGGCAACAGTTTAAAGTATGGAAATTCAGAACTATGAGGTCTGATGCAGAAAAATTACAGAAAGAATTAGAAGCGTTAAATGAAACGAAAGATGGAATTATCTTTAAAATTAAAGATGATCCTCGCATTACCCGTGTTGGAAAATTCCTGCGTCGTTACAGCTTAGACGAATTACCACAACTTTTTAATGTTATCCTTGGAGAAATGAGTATAGTAGGGCCTCGTCCTTTACCTACTAGAGATGTAGATAAGTTTTCTGAACATCATTTTATTCGACATGAAGTATTACCTGGTATTACAGGTCTTTGGCAAGTCTCAGGTCGTTCGGATATTTTAGATTTTGAACAAGTGATAAATCTTGATCTTAATTACATTGAGAATTGGTCGCTTGGTTTAGACTTCGAAATTCTTCTCAAAACAGTTATGGTAGTTTTAAAAAAGGAAGGTGCCTATTAAGACCAGGAAAAGTTTATTACCATACATAATAGAGAAGACATCAACTTATTCCAAAGTAAAAGCCATCTAAATACTTTGGATAGATATACGAATCAAAATCTTTGTTAATTAACAAGATATTGGGATAAGTGAAAAGTTTAAGCGTGCGTTGATATAAGCCAAACGAAAATGTAATGAAAATGCATTTTCGTTTTTAACTAGTTATGATTGGTTTGTATGGAACAGCGAGAAAAATAAGGAGAGATACAAAAAAGTACAGTTATGAGGTATATTAATGCCGATTCCAAATGAGCGAATTAAGCTGAATTAATAATTTAAGAATGGTAGAAAAGTACAAATTCATAAGTAATTCGCTCTCAATGATAGTCAATCGGTTAGCCCAAAGCATTACAACCTTTGTATTAACCGCTGCTATTGCTCGTAATTTAGGAGCTGAAGCTTTAGGCCAGTATCTACTAGCATATAGCTACTACTTTATTTTTGTGGGCATTGCTTCACAGGGGCTAAAGACATTGTTTACTAGAGAACTAGCCCGTGAGCCACAAAAAACACCAGTTTATTTAATGAGTGGTACCTGGCTGCAATTAATATTTAGTTTACTCAGTTATGGGGCGTTGGTGATTGTAGTATTTTTACTTCCCTATAGTTCCAAAACCTCAAATCTTTGCTATATCATGGGCTTGACGATAATTCCCTTTGCACTTTCCAACATCACAGAGGCAATTTTTCAAGCTAAAGAAAAGATGCATCTGATTGCAATAGCTACAGTGCCAGTTTATATCTTACGCCTAATAATAATGATTTGGGCAATGCAATTAAAATACGAAATTGAATATCTGGGGGCAATCCTATTTTTTTCAGAAGCACTAATTTTGGTAATTGAATGGATTCTGATCACACGGTTAGTAAAGATACAATGGCAGATTGATGGGGATTTTATATTTAAGACAATCAAAAGTGCACGTACATTTTTTGCTATTGAAGCAATAGCTGTAATCAGTGGCAGAATTCAAATATTGATTCTTTCATTATTAGGAAATGAGTTTTTAGTGGGACTCTTTGGCGGAATAACACAATTGCTACAACCATTTTTGATTATTGCTAACAGTATAACTTTAGCAATATTTCCAAGATTTTCAAAAGCAGTAGAGCAAGGGCGGGAAAAGCAGAGGGAGATAACGGAAAATATTATTGAAATTCTACTAATTATGGCATTACCCTTATTTATGGGACTGTTATTTTTTGGCAAGGATTTACTAATTTTTATATATGATTCTAGTTTTGCTCAAGCAAATATTGCTCTTATTTTAAGTGCCGCGTCACTATTTTTTTTGCCCTTCACCCGCCCACTTTCTTATATACTTGTAGCTAATGGTTTCGAAATAGTGAACCTGCGCGAAGTGATTATTACCACTTCATTAGGAAGCTTGGTAGGAGTGGCATTAGTTTCGCAATATCGGTTACTAGGTGCAGCTTTAATGGCATTATTAATGACCATTCTCGGTTTTAGCCAGTTTATGTATTTTACCTATACTCGCCTATTTCCATTAAATATATTGCGGATTACGCGTCGACCTTTAATAATAAGCATTTTGATGTTATTTATATTCGTATTATTGCAAAAAATAAGCTTAGACTTTATATATACTCTACTTGTTGCGACTTTTGCCTATTTTGTATTTGTGATTTATCTAGGTATTCGTGCGTTTGGAGGGTTTCGTTTTTTGTGGACAAAACTTTTAAGAGAACAGTAATTTTTTAAGAAATAAAATTTTAGCAGTAATACATCCAGCTTTTTTGAATAAATAATTTAATTGATAATATAATCTTAACTATGATTAAAGTTGCGTTATTACATTTTGGCTTTGAAGATTACACGATTGAATTAGCAAACAGTCTGGTTAAATATGTTGATTTAACGCTAATTCATCCGGAAAAAGTATCAGATGTCTGTAGGAATGTTCTTGATTCCAGTATCCGTGTTATTAGCTTTAAAAAACCACGGATTCGTGACCCGCGCAACCTATTGTCTATGAGCACTATGATGCATCTCATCAAAGACATACAACCAGATGTTTTACATGTGCAAGAAACTAACGATCCTTGGTACGATTGGACTCTGTTACTCAACAAGATGCCACCATTGGTGACAACTATCCACGACGTATTTCGTCATCCAGGGGATAGCATGGCTGTATTTGGTTCAGAGTATACCAGACGTATTGCTTTCTACCGTTCCCAACAATTGATTGTCCACACTCATCAATTAAAAAAGATTCTAATTGAACAGTTTAGTTTACCTCAAGAGCGAGTCAATGTTTTACCCCATGGGGAACTTGGTAGCTTGTATCAGCGTCGGGGTAATCACAATGATCAGTCTCGCGATCCAAATACATTGCTATTTTTTGGACGCATCTGGCCCTATAAAGGATTGAAATATTTGCTTGAGGCTATGCCTTTAATTGCTGAACGTGTTCCTGAAGTCAAGCTGATTATTGCTGGACGGGGAGAAAACATAAAACAATATTTCCCTAATGGGTATGATGATAAACGCTACGAGATTATCAATGACTTTATACCCCTTGAAGAAGTAAATAATCTATTTCAACGCAGCACAGTAACAGTTCTGCCATACATAGAAGCTTCTCAAAGTGGTGTAGCAGCATTATCTTATGGAATGGGGACACTGGTTGTAGCCTCTGAGGTAGGGGGATTGAGTGAGATAATTCAGCATAGAAAAGATGGGTTGTTAGTTCCCCCCTGTGATGTTCGATCCCTAGCTGATGCCATAATTTGTTTATTAAGCGATCGCGACTTGCAACAACGCATGCGAACTGCGGCAATAACTCGTTGCCAGCAAGATTTAAATTGGTCAAATATTGCCGCTCAAACTGTGGAAGTTTATCAAAAAACTATAAAATCAAGGCGTTAGTACAAATACATTAACTTTTTGGCATTTCAGAAAAATAATAATTACAAATTCAAGAAACAAAGTATTTGCCAAATTAAACTGAGACTACCAACTACGAATCCCTGACTTACTTAATCTATTCTTAGATATGTATACATGATCATACTATAAGAAGAAATGAGGAAATTTTTAATTTCTGCCGAACAAATACTGACATTTATCTGTTTAATGCTCTACTCAGGAACTCCGCTAGATGCTTTTCTGACGGATGGTTTTACTGTAAGAGAAGGTGATAGAACTATATTTAGATTGCTTTATACTTTTACATATATAGTTACCCTTTCGTTGATTGCTCTACGCTGGAAAAAAGTTACTTACGTTTTTAGGAGAGATAAGTTTATTTGGATATTGATTGGAGTTTGTGCACTTTCTAGTTTTTGGTCTTCAGATCCAGACACTACTATACGTCGTGTTATTGCTCTGGTAGGAACAAGTATGTTTGGACTTTATTTAGCTTCACGCTACACCTTAAAGGAGCAGCTGAAGTTATATGCATACATGTTTGGAATATCAGCAGTAATGTGTTTCTTATTTGCTATATTTATACCACAGTTCGGAGTCGATTTTGGTGCAACTACTAGTTGGCGAGGAATATACCAAACTAAAAATGTTCTTGGCAAGAGATTTGTACTTAGTGAAACAATATTTCTGTTTCTTGCCATTACTACTAAAGAAAATCGCTGGTTTTCATGGCTTGGCTATATTGCTTCTGGAGTGCTTGTATTATTATCAAAGTCAACAACATCTCTGGGTAATTTTATAATCATTACAGTTGCTTTTCTTATATATTATCGAATTTTACATTTAAAGTATAAAGTAATGATACCTATTGTGACGTTGCTAGCAACATTTGGTATAGCTTTTTATACTTGGTTTCTCTCACAAGCTGATACAATTTTAGGCTCAGTAGGTAAGGACACAACACTCACTGGACGTTCAGATTTATGGCCTGCTGTGTTGGATATGATTGCCAAAAAACCGTGGCTAGGATATGGCTATGGAGCATTTTGGGAGGAGAACGGTGAGTCTTCTATTGTTATACAAACAGTACAGTGGAATGCTCCTAATGCTCACAATGGTTTTTTGGATCTCTGGTTAGGATTGGGTCTACTAGGAGTTTTGGTTTTTTTAATTGGCTTTGTTATTAATTTATTAAGGTCGATATATTTAATCCGATGGAATCAAACATTTGCAAACTTATGGCTTTTACTTTATCTAACCTATATTATTATTTCAAATTTAACTGAAACTACATTATTAGAGCAAAATAGTCTGGAATGGATACTTTATGTATCAGCAATATTATCAAGCAAACTTCCTGCACGGGCAAATCTGTAAAAATAAGATCAATAAAATTATTTATTGAATGAGGGTGAGTAATGAATATATATATATGGTTAAAAATCGCAAACTGACTGGACAATGAGTTTTTTTACTAGGCTGGGTAACTTTGTACAGCATGGGTAATTTCACAACGGGTAGAGCCATATAAACTTCGAGGAGAAAAATCAGACCCTTGATAATCGAAAAACAAATTTAAAATTTTAATACTAATGGCTAATAGCAAAAAAAAATTAAATGAATGTAGTGGTGCCAAAAGGTTAAATTATGATGCAGTAGAGAGTGACGACACCTTTGACTCACCTCGAATCCAGAATTTGCTAAGTTAGTTTTTGCTCACTAGCGTGGCCTGCAATGCTATGGCACCATTGTGTCAGAATGGGAACTCAATTTGTAACTTAGATAGTCTATACTATTGTCATATTGTCAAATCGTATCAGTCTTGTCAATTGCAGTGGTTTGTGTATTCTTTAAGTAAGTCAATTGTTAGTTTCTTGCTAAAAACCTGTACTTTTGAAGCTTTATGTCACAAAAATCTATGGAATCTAGAGAATCTATTGATTTAGACCTTAGTCGTTACTTATTGATATTGAAACGATGGTGGCTACCTGCTACTGCAATATTTGCGGCTACAGTTATGCTCAGTGCTGTAGCTACACAATTTATAAAGCCATCCTATGAAGCCGAAGGAAAACTTTTATTTAGAATTCCTTCTTTTAAGGTAGTAGGATCTAATCTTTTGCCTAATAACACTGAAGGAGGAGATGCAGGAGATTTAAAATCCCTGATAGCAACTCAAAATCCTATAAATACTCAAATAGAAGTTATTTCTTCACCGACTCTATTGCAGCGAACAATAGATAAACTACAGCTTCAAGACTCAGAAGGTAAACCTCTGGAAGTAGATCAACTACGAAAATCTCTGATACTAAAAATTGTTGGTGGTACAGATGTATTGCGAATTAGCTATACCAGCCGTGACCCCGAACAATCAGCAGCTGTCGTAAACACAATCATGAGTCTTTATTTAGAAAATGACATTCTGACAAATCGCTCTGAGGCAGCAGCAACTCGCCAATTTATGGCCAAGCAGCTTCCTAAAACTCAAGAAGCTGTTAATAATGCGGAAGTAGCGCTACGTATATTTAAACAAAAGCATCAGATTGCAGATTTATCAGAGGAGACAAGATCAGCCGTTACGACTATTGGAAATCTAGACAATGAGATGAATACTGTTAAGGCTCAACTGGATGAGGTAAACGCCCAAACTAATGAACTGCGCCAGAAAGTAGAGCTAAATTCTCAGGAAGCGATCGCAGTCAGTGCCCTCAGTCAGTCACCTGCAGTGCAGGGAGTTCTTACACAACTTCAAGAAACCGATCGACAGCTAGCGATTGAGCGTAGCCGTTTCCTAGATGATAACCCCGTAATTGTTAACTTAGAAGCAAAGAAAGCTAGCTTAAAATCTCTCCTGCAACAGCAAGTTGGTCAGACTGTTGGCAATCAAACACAAATTCCGCAGAGCCTATTGCAGATTGGAGAACTCAGACAAAACCTGATCCAAAATTTTCTGCAGTCAGAAGTACAGCGCTTTGGTTTAGCAAAAAGACTCTCTTCCCTATATAATTCCCGTTCTACCTACGAACAGCGAGTCAAAATAATACCACAGTTAGCACAAAATCAGCGAGAGTTAGAACGAAAAGTTGAAGTTGCAGAATCTACATATCAAACTCTTTTGAAAAAGGTTCAAGAATTACAGTTAGTAGAAAATACAAATACAGCCAGTTCCCGGATTATTGCTCAGGCTTTAGTGCCTAAAGATCCAGTAGCAGGCAAAAAAATTATAGTTTTGCTGCTAGGGGTGATGTTCGGTTTATTTTTGGCCACTACAACTGTTCTCTTTTTAGGAATGAGAGATAGATCTCTGAAAACACTTAAGGAAGTCAGGGATGTATTTAGATATACGTTGCTGGGAATTGTTCCTTTGTCTGTTAAAAAGGTTGGCTCCCGTTATTCAAATGTAGAATCAATAACTCAAAAAATCGCTGTCAGAGATACGCCTTACTCTTTAACTAGCGAAATGTACCGAATGATTCAAGCCAATCTGAAATTCCTGAGTTCAGATAAAGTGCTGAAAACTATTGTGGTAACTAGCGCAGTTCCTAAAGAAGGTAAGTCTACAGTTTCAGCTAATTTGGCAGCAGCGATCGCTCAACTAGGACGTAAAGTTTTACTAATTGATGCAGATATGCGAGTCCCGTCCCAGCATCATCTCTGGCAACTAACCAATGCAGTTGGTTTGAGTGAGGTTCTTGTAGGTCAGTCTGAATTTGAAGTTACTGTATCTAAGGTAATGGATAATCTTGATGTTTTAACTGCCGGAGTTAGGCCTCCCAACCCACTTGCTTTGCTTGACTCACAACGGATGGCAGCATTAATTGAAAATTTTTCATCTCAACATAACTATGATTTTGTAATTATTGATGCTCCTCCCCTCCTTTTGGCAGCCGATGCTTTAACTTTAAGCCAAATGACTGATGGGATTTTGTTAGTAGCCCGGCCTGGGGTAATTGATTCTAACAGTGCTAACGCTGCTCAAGAGATGTTAGAGAGCTCCAATTACAACGTCTTAGGTTTAGTCGTGAATGGAATCATTGATAAACATGAATCTAGTAGTTATTTATATCATGATCATGAATATTTTAAACCAAGGGAGTTGACAAAAGAACTTAAGGGACTTGCGAAAAGATAAAATCTCCAAAGTTTAAGGTCTACTTCAAGACATTAAAATCAAATCAAGGTTGTAGATCAGGTACATAATGTAGGTTAAAACAACGGGTTGTAGACAAAAACTCTATATAAATCAGAATTTTGCCATACAACCCGATGCCATACTACTATTAACTCAATACCTGTCTTCGTAAATTAGCAAAGATAATTGTTAACTAATCCTGCTTTTCATGTGCTCCTCTATCAGATGCTGAACCATAGATACGAGGATTGCCTACAACATCGGTTGCCAAATTATTCCATCTAAAACCAGTATTGATTGCCCGACTCGTCCCTTTCAGTCTAAAGTCACCAATCGAGGCATTAACAAATTGTGGATCTGCCATAATATCGTTAGGGCCGACAGCACTTACACGGGAACCATTATTGTTGTATAGGTTGTAGTTGAAAGTAGTGTTGCTACTGTTATAACGCGCGTTTATTGGTTTGTTAGGTGCAGAATAAAGGATGTTATTCAGAACTTTGATATCAGCTGAAGAATTACTCATGATTTGACCATAACTAATTCCCGCAGTCTGGTTATTCAGATAAGTTGTGTTGTGGACAATATCGACATGGTCACTTTCATAGGTATGAATGCCCGAACCACCATTTTTATATGAGATATTGTTGGCAATCAAAGTACGTCCTCGATATGCACTCAAGTTTGAGCCACCAGACCCATTATTTCTTGAACGATCAACAATAATGCCATTACCGTCTTGGAACTTTCCGTTCTGAATCCAGGGAATGAGCATTTTATTGTTGTAGACCTTGTTTCTGGTCACAAACATCTTGTAGTTCTGGCTGTTGTCATAATTCCAAGTATTGAGCAGCGAAATGCCGCTA
Source organism: Nostoc sp. UIC 10607 (assembly GCF_047228265.1). NCBI lineage: Bacteria > Bacillati > Cyanobacteriota > Cyanophyceae > Nostocales > Nostocaceae > Nostoc > Nostoc sp. UIC 10607. The sequence continues at coordinate 10,365 of NZ_JBIQNW010000073.1, forward strand.
CAGCCGTAGACTGAGTACCAGGCATTATTGAACACCTCATTATTATCCACTGTTATGTAGTCCGATTCTATGGCTGAAATGCCTCCGCCTCCACAATCATGTACTTTGTTGTTGAGAATACGTATATGGTGGGGGCGCTTACTGTTTCGTCCATCTATGGTGATGCAGTTTCCATTAGTCAGCGGGTTTGATCTGTTATACTTCTGACTCTGGGCGTACGAAAGGGTTATATTGCGATTGTTCCCTGCAATATCCAGTCCGTTTACCTCTATATATGATGCTCCATTCGAAATAGAAATTCCATGCCATCCACTATTCTGAAGTTTTGGCAGGTGTCCAGGATATGCTTTATAGGTAATCCATGCATTTGCCGTTCCAGAACGTTTAATATCTAGTACTGTTCCGGATGGGTGTGCATTCTTGTATACCCCATTCATAATGAGTACCTTGTCCCCAGGGTTAGTCAGATTTGCTGCCCTTTGAATTGTCCTAAAGGCGGATGAGGTGGTGCGTCCGCTATTTTTGTCGCTTCCGGTACCACTAACATAGTATGTTGTCCCAGTTGGAACCTGGCTGATCAACTTGCGACTTGGTAGTGTCGTTTCCCGATCAGTAGATGACTGACGAACATCTTTAACTAAAGACTCTGCTATTCTCTCTCCTTGAACTAGTCCTGTTAATGCCCAGGGAAGTACAAGAGATGCGCTCAAACTGAGAAAACCGAAACCATGAATCATCATAGGGAAAAAATAGGGTATGTTGCAAAAACTAAATCGTCAACGGTCAGTAACTCTAGCCTTAGTAAGTAACTCAGTATTGGATACGGTCGTGTAACTGCTATTTGTAAGTTTATACACGGTTTATCAGGATTGCACCTGAGAGGTTCCACGTAAATATGGCTGAAAAGCCTTTTTAGCTTGTGTTCCAGAAAATGGCAGCTGTCTAGTAAAATTACTGAATTCAAATTATCAGTATCGATGTTTACCGCATTTACGGACATTAAGCAACCGTACAAATAGCGTTATTTCCAATTCGACATCATTCTACTGTGTATACGCGGTATCTGTGGGTAAGATAGTATATCTGTCATCAAGCAGTTAATTTACTTAAATATTTCTTATGATAATAAGAATCATTTTGTGAGTATAAACAAGTCAGAGCCGAGAATTTAATACCTCTACCTTCTAAATAATTCTCATTATCATAAGAAATTAAAGTAACTAAAACAAACTTTGAAAAAGCCTATCAATAGCAAATTAAGAATTTTCAGTGATAAATTTAGGTTTATACCATTTGTCAATAAGTAATATTACTTGATATTTTTTTAAAATGGGGATAGAAAATGCAATTTTTGAGTAAGCGATCGCTCCATCTAAGCCAGTTCGTACCATACTCTTGTCTTATCCTGTGTTCGATGAGTGCGTAGCTTGCTTGTCCCCAGGAATACGAGAACGGCTATTCTAGCGGACAAGTTTTTCTTTAGAATATAAAGACGCTTTGCATAGCTTGCTTCTCTGCAAGAGTACGGCTCTACGATCATTGAAGTAGGTGGACAGGAATAAATAAAACTATGTTACGCAATGTAAAATTTATTAAGTTAGCTCATACTAAGCGGCTCCAACCCTATTTTAGGGTTGGAGCCGCTTAGTACAAACCTTTAATTATTCACATCCACTTACTTAATTCTTGCTTTCAAAAGGCAGTACAGGAGTTAATTTAATACTGCAATTAATGAGTCTATAGTTGTTTTTTATGGCAATCCAAATTAAATCGTGAAAAAATACGGAGATAAATTTACGTATTTATAAGCTTTTCAGCCTTTTTATCTTTCACAAATGATTAATTAGGGCTATATTAACTCTTGACGATTCAACTTTGACTCATAGAATAGTGGAATTTTGGGGACGGAGAGATTTGACCAACGCCCCCAATTCATATCTGTATTTTAAACTAGAGTCCGAACACCCTCAAAATACTAAATATAACACCTAGAGGTCCAGCTATAGTGTTTGTGGTATCGCCGGCGTTAGCTAAACCAGATCGATTGACTACCACAACATCATTATTGCGGAGTATGGGATTAGTTTGCTCATTAATCCCAGCGGAGAAATCCACTTTTACTATACGTTTAGTCACGGAACCATTAGGATTGAGGCGAATCAAATCAACAGCATCACTACTAGCTCTGGCATCATTAAATCCTCCAGCAGCGAGTATGGCTTGATTTAAAGAGCTATTCGGCTGAACGTCTGTTAACCCTGGTCTTTTAACTTCGCCTACAACACCAACTTGAATGCGTGCAGGAGACAAAGTAGTTGTAGCTAATTGAGTGGCTTCTGCGGGGTTGATTTCAGTTGCCGTCGGAATAACAATGGTATCTCCGTCTTGCACAATGATGTCTTGGTTGGCATCACCACTCTGCAATAATTGCCAAAGATTGATATCTATAGCTTGTTCTGAACCAGATCTTGTAGGTCGGCGTAGTTTGAGATTACGAATATCAGCCTGTGCTGTAATTCCCCCAGCTAGTTGAATTACCCGCGTCACATTTGGTAGACCATTAGGAGTGACAGTACCACTATTAGCGGTTGCGGCTCCCCCCTGTGCATCTGTACTAGCTGGGGTGACAAGATACGAACCGGGACGGTTAACTTCACCGATAATTGTTACTGTGCGGGGTGTGGTTTGGCTAGCGGCAAAGTTAGATGCAAATATATTACGGGATTCTGCCACGTTGAAGTTGGTTGCAGTTGGCACAACTATAGTGTCTCCATCCCGCAAGGTAATATCCTGTGATAACCTGCCTGTTTGGATGAGTTCCTTCAAATTGACACTGACGACTTGCTCTGAGGAGCGTCCTATTTTACGCCGTAATTGTACTTGAGTCACATCCGCGGCTAAGGTTACCCCCTGCGCTGTTGTCAGTGCGGCTAATACAGTGGGGTATTGTACGCCTGGATTATCTCCTGCCCCTCCACTCAAGCTCAGGGTGTAAGCCCCTGGACGTGTCACCTCTCCAGCAACAAAAATATTGATCGGACGAGGCGATAACAAATTGACTGAGATCAAGGGACGTTTGAGGAAGCGAGCATATCTTCTGGCAATTTCGTCAGCAGCCTGTTCAGTTGTTAGACCAAGGACTGACACACTACCAATTAAAGGTAGGTTGATTGCTCCACCTGGGGGAATTTGGTATTCGCCTGTATACTCAGGTACTTCAAATACATTTACACGGATGCGATCGCCGCCTCCTAATGAATAATTAGTATCTATTTGTGTTTGCGTGGTTGGTGATTGTGTAGTTGGTGGTACTGGTTGCCCCTGAGCTAGACTGGCAGATGGCACAGCGGCATTGACAGCAGTTAACAAAGCCACACCCACAACTGGCTGAGTTAGGAATTTAAACAAAGTTGTGTTAAGCATATTTACCTTGAGACTCTGAAACTACGATCAATAAAGTACTGTCTAAACATTTTTATTTTGACTATACCTAAGTATTCAAGTTCCCCGACACTCTTATTTTCCTCGAAAAGTGTCATTTTCCGGAGTAAATTTGTCTATTGAATTTGAATTTTTAGTGAAGTTAATTTAAAGTTAAGCCAACTTGAATATAAGAATTATCAAAAAATATTAGGACTTACACAAATCAACATAGTTTATACAAGAAACTATCTGTTAACCGAACAAGTACTTACGAATAAAATTTTATTTTCAAAGTCAATTTTACGACATCTTAACTGTGATTCAAAATCTGCTAGGACTACCAAAATTATGAACAATTTCATTAAATAAATACAAATAACCTTAAAAATAGATCGTAATTTGATTTTTTGTAGGTTGGCTTGAGAAAGATAAACTCAAAAAGACAGAAATTTGGGTTTTTATTCCTCAAATTAATCCAAAATTTACTATTTACCAATAAGCGAGAAGATTAATTAAGTGAGTCATTTTTCCTTTGAATTTGTTGAATAAAAAACTCTTCTAGGGAGTAACGCGACAAGTTCATGGTGATAATTTTACCCTCCATGAGACGAAGACTGGCGAGAAAATCATAGTAATCGTCTTGTAATGTACCTTGCCATGAACCATCAGGTTCAAATCTGAGAGTGGGTATCCATTTTTTAAGAATTTCCCAATCACCACCTTGACCTTTTACGTGATATGTGTTGTTTTTACCTAAGAGTTCATTGAGGGAACCAGAGCAAATTAATTCACCTTGAGTGAGGATGGCAATGCGATCGCAAATCTGTTCTACTTCACTAAGAACGTGGCTGTTGAAAAAAATCGTCTTACCAGCGGCTTTTAGCGCCAGGATAATTTCCCGCATTTGGTAGCGTCCCACAGGATCGAGACCAGACATCGGTTCATCAAGAAAAACCAAATCTGGCTCGTTAATTAGTGCCTGTGCCATACCAACACGTTGTAGCATTCCTTTAGAGTAGCGACGCAGCAGCTTTTTGCGGGCATCGGCTTGGGATAAACCAACTAATTCCAGCAGTTGGGGAATGCGTTGGCGTTGGATACTTTGGGGAATTTGGAATAGCCCAGCGGCTAGCTGTAAAAACTCCCAGCCAGTGAGATAGTCATACAAATAGGGATTTTCCGGCAGATAGCCGATATGTTGCTTGATAGTGCGATCGCCCAGTGGCTCACCCAATAATAATCCTCGTCCAGAGCTAGGACGAATAATTCCTAGCAACAATTTTAAAAGGGTAGTTTTCCCAGCACCATTTGGCCCCAGCAACCCAAAGGTTTCGCCTTTATAAACTGTTAAAGAACAGTTTTTGAGAGATACAACTTTTTGATTTAGCCAAAAACCAGTGCGGTAGACTTTTCGCAACTCAGAAGTCAGGACTACTGGCGCAGTGTCTGTGGTATTAAGTTGAGAATTAGGGTCATCTGCAACAGACTTCATCTCGGTTCAATTACTAATTACCAGCTTGGTATTAATTACAAGTTACCCAGTAGGCTGATAATAACCATCACTAACCTGTGTGTCAATTATCGCAAACAGAGTAGCTTAATTAACATTAAAAATATCAGCCCTGGCAAGTAATTCTGGCTAGCTTTACAAAACGCCTTTAGAACTGGGAATCAAGCCAGCACGACGGGGGTCGATTTCCACCGCCAGCCGCGTTGCCCTCGCAAACGCCTTAAATGTTGCTTCAATAATGTGATGGGAATTAATGCCATCCAGTTGCCGAATGTGCAGTGTCATTTGGCTATGGTTCACCAAAGCCACAAAAAATTCGCGCACGAGTTGCGTGTCATAGGTTCCTACCCGCTGGGTAGGAATTTGCAAGCCGTAGCTGAGATGAGGACGGCCGGAAAAGTCTAGCACTACTTGAACTAAGGCTTCATCCAGTGGTGCTAGGAAATTACCAAAGCGGACAATGCCTTTTCTGTCGCCTAGTGCTTGGTTGAAAGCTTGGCCCAAGGTAATGCCTACATCTTCGTTAGTGTGATGGTCATCAATTTCCAAGTCTCCCTTGGCTTGGACATCTATATCAATCAGTCCGTGGGAGGCAATTTGATGCAACATATGATCCAAAAACGGAATGCCAGTTGCTGCCGTGCAAATTCCTCTACCATCCAGATTAATGGTAACTTGCACATCAGTTTCACCAGTGGTGCGGTGAACAGTGGCAATCCGAGGGGTTTTAGTTGACTGATCGTAGCTTGAATTAACTTGACGATTGGTTGTTTGCATGGGGAGTGGAAAGAGTTAGAAGTTAGGAGTTATGAGTTATGAGTTAAAAATTTATAACTCCTAACTCATAACTTTATCGCGTCACATTCCCATAATTTCATATCCTGCATCTACATACAGCACTTGTCCGGTAATACCGCTGGACAAATCACTACACAAGAAAGCGGCAGTGTTGCCCACTTCTAGTTGAGTAACAGTGCGTCGTAGGGGAGCTACTTCTTCTACATGATGAATCATATCCAAAATCCCGCCGACTGCTGAAGATGCCAAAGTGCGGATGGGGCCTGCGGAGATCGCATTCACGCGGATATTTTGCGGCCCTAGTTCGGCGGCTAGGTAACGTACACTCATTTCTAACCCCGCCTTGGCAACTCCCATAACGTTATAGTTGGGGATTGCTCTAACACCACCTAAATATGTCAGGGTGACGATACTACCTCCCTCTGTCATCAAAGGTTTAGCTGCACCACTTAACTGCACCAGCGAGTAGGTACTAATTTCTAAGGCGGTGTTGAAGCCAGAACGAGAGGTTTGGCTAAAATCTCCACTCAAATCGTCTTTGCTAGCAAAGGCAAGACAATGGATGAGGATGTCTAGCTTTCCCCACTGATTGCGGATTGTTTCAAAGGTAGATTGAATCTGTTCATCATTTTGGACATTACAGGGAAGAAATAAGCTGGGGTTGAGGGGTTCTACCAACTCCGCAACTTTTTTCTCCATTTTGCCGCGTTCATCCGGCAGGTAGGTAATACCCAGGTTTGCTCCGGCTTTATGGAGCTGTTGGGCGATGCCCCAGGCGATCGAGCGGTTATTGGCAATACCTGTAACAAGAGCATTTTTTCCAGTCAGATTCAGCATAGAAATTGTTAATGCGATCGATCATTAGGAGCATACTAGAATCTGAGGCTAGTTTGTCTTTGTTTTACACAGGATTTGCAAAAATGAATATTGGTAAGAGTGTTTGCTGTGACAAAAATCTTGATTTTTTCTAAAGATATTCTCAAAATAACTTTATTTGTTCTTCAAAAAACCTTTTGAATGCAGCTATTGGAAGTACTTATCAACAATTAGTAGCTGAAAGGATCAACAATTATGTATCATTATAAACAAAGAGTTATGAAGAGATTAGTTTGAGTATAGGAAAGTACAAAAAGGTTGACGGTGCTATATTCATTTTTCGGGTGTATTCTTAGGTAATCAGTTTTTGTTTTTCCGGCATTGGGTAGGGGAAGGGAGATGATCGTGACACAAGATAAAGCCCTAGCAAATGTATTTCGTCAGATGGCGACCGGGGCGTTTCCGCCAGTTGTGGAAACGTTTGAACGCAATAAAACGATCTTTTTTCCTGGCGATCCTGCCGAACGAGTTTATTTTCTTTTGAAAGGTGCTGTTAAACTTTCCAGGGTGTACGAGGCAGGAGAGGAAATAACGGTAGCGTTGCTACGGGAAAATAGTGTTTTTGGTGTTTTGTCATTGCTGACGGGAAATAAGTCGGATAGGTTTTACCATGCGGTTGCATTTACCCCTGTGGAATTACTGTCAGCACCAATTGAACAAGTGGAGCAAGCACTCAAGGAAAATCCAGAATTATCAATGTTAATGCTGCGAGGTCTGTCTTCGCGCATTTTACAAACGGAGATGATGATTGAAACTCTCGCTCACCGAGATATGGGTTCTCGGTTGGTGAGTTTTTTGCTAATTCTTTGTCGGGATTTTGGCGTTCCTTGTGCAGATGGGATCACAATTGATCTGAAGTTATCTCATCAAGCGATCGCAGAAGCAATTGGTTCGACTCGTGTTACTGTTACTAGGCTACTAGGGGATTTGCGTGAAAAAAAGATGATTTCTATCCACAAAAAGAAGATTACTGTGCATAAACCTGTTACCTTAAGTAGGCAATTCACATAAATGCAATTGGAGAAAGGGGAATCGGCGCGTGTTCTATTTTCAAAAATGACACCAATAGCTAGAGGTAAATCTAAAAATTGAGTAATTTCAGCTATTGCCAATTTCCACTTCTTTCCAGACAATGCTTAAAAGTAGTAGGCTGTATCTGGAAGGATTTCGGTAGCTAAAGATGACCACCGGATACATCCTCATCGCAGCAATTTTAATCTTGGGAGGCGTAATTGCAACCGTGGGCGATCGCATCGGCACACGAGTTGGCAAAGCCCGCCTCTCACTTTTTAACCTTCGTCCGAAAAATACTGCTGTACTGGTAACTATTTTTACGGGCGGTTTGATTTCAGCATCAACCTTAGGAATTTTATTCGCTGCCGACGAAGGCTTGCGAAAAGGAGTCTTTGAATTAGAAGATATTCAAACAGACCTCAGGCAGAAGCGGGAACAGCTAAAAACCGCAGAAGCTCAGAAAAGTCAGGTAGAGAGTGAGCTAAATCAAGCAAGAATTGCCCAAGCAAAAGCACAACAAGAATTGCAGGTAATCAATCAATCTTTGCAGGCGGCGAATGCCAAACAACGCCAAACACAAGCTCAATTGAACCGCACCATTAGTCAACAAGCCCAAACTCAAACTCAACTCCAACGCACTCAAGGTCAGCTAGAACAAGTTGTAACTCAGTACCAAAAAGCTATAGCTGAATTGCAAAGCGTTTACAATCAGAGAAAGGAGCTACAGGCGGCAGTTGAACTACTGAAGACAGAACGTCAAAGACTTTACGCTGAAGCTAAAAAAGCTATTGATGAAGCCAAAGCAGCTATTGAAAAACGCGATCGCGAACTCGCTAACCGCCAAGAAGCTGTAGAACAGCGCGATCGAAAAATCGCCCAACTGGATCAACTAATTCAAAAGCGTAATCTAGAAGTTGCAGCGCGAGAGCAAGTAATTGCCAAACGGGAATCTCGCCTCAAAGAATTGGAAGGACAACAGGAGCAACTAGAACTGGAAGTTGCAAGGTTAGAAAAATATTATCAGTCCTACCGCGACCTGCGTCTGGGTAAGCTAGCTTTAGTTCGCGGTCAAGTTCTGTCTGCTGGTGTAGTTCGTGTGACCCAACCGAATGCTGCCCGTCAGGCAGTGGTACAACTTTTACAAGAAGCCAATCGCAACGCCAACCTGGAATTGAGTGAACCTGGTGCAAATCCTGCAAATGCAGAGCTAATACGCTTCACTCAGGAGAGGGTTGAGAAATTGAGCAAGCAGATTGAGGATGGTCAAGAATACGTGGTGCGAATTTTTTCCGCTGGTAATTATGTCAGAGGAGAAAAGCAGATAGAATTTTTCGCCGATACAGCCCGGAATCAATTGGTTTTTTCGGGAGGCGCGGTGCTAGCCACAACTACTACCGATTCCAAAACCATGACATCCTATCAGTTACAGCAGCGGTTGGAAATACTGATTTCTGCTTCCCAATTTCGGGCCCGTAACGCCGGAATTGTCGAAAATGTCCAAGTAGACGGGACTTTTTTACGCTTTGTCAATCAATTAAGACAGTATAATCAACCCTTGGAGATCAAAGCGATCGCAGCAGAGGACACTTATACAGCTGGACCCTTGAGAGTAAGATTAGTGGCAATAGTCAACGGACAAATTATTTTTAGTACTTAAAAAAGTATTTGCACACTGTTATTAGTAAGATTTAAACATATTGAACAGCAGGCAAAATAGTTGCTGTGATTGTATTTATTCTTTACGAGACGCTACGCGTAGCAAGATCCCTGTAAGGGTACATTTCTAATTTTTAATTTTGAATTTATTATGAATTTCCGTGAATTTTCACCAACGCAACCAGTCATCTTGGGGTTTGATCCAGGTCGGGATAAGTGTGGTTTAGCGGTGATGGGACTGGATCGGCAACTGTATTATCATCAGGTCGTGCTAGCAAAAGAGGCGATCGCTACCATTGAGACACTGCGTCAAAAGTTTCCGATCTCCTTGATGGTGATGGGCGACCAAACTACAGCCAAGCAGTGGAGACAGAAATTATATCAGGAATTGACAGAACCTCTGAGTATTATTTTAGTGGATGAGCGCTACACAACCCTAGAAGCACGCGATCGCTATTGGCAAATGTTCCCGCCCAAGGGGCTAATAAAGCTATTGCCAAAGGGTCTGCGACAGCCACCAAGACCGATAGATGACATTGTTGCCATCCTTTTAATCGAAAGATATTTAAATCGCCTTACTGAATCAGCAGTCAACCAATTTTAGATTTTGGATTTTGGATTGAAGAAAAAATCTAAAATCTAAAATCCAAAATTAAATTCCTAAATCCTAACTTTTAAAGTTCTGCCCGAATAGTAAAAGCATAATCTCCTCCAGGCTCTAATTGATAATCTTGTTGCTCCAAGAATCGACCTAGGGGTTCTTTGATTAAGGCGCGGCCTTGGGAAGGCTTGACGGCAAGTTCTCCCCGGCGAAAATGCCACTGGAAATGCCACTCAAACTCACCTGCACTCACTTCACCTTCAAGGAAGCCGTGTTGCCAGGATTGGCGAGTAATTCTGACATGGGCAATGGTTTCTGGCAGACGTTTTGCACTCACAATGCTTTATGTCAAGTGTGGAATAACAGCCGATCATGTAGGCTACTTATTTTATTTACCAAACATAGCTTAATTAGACAAACTGACAAAGTGGGTATTTGTAGTTTACTAGGTTGTGTTAATGAGCAAAACGACATCAGGATACTGAAGTCGCGGCTATAAACCAAGGCAGTTCAGTTAAGATTTGATGAGATCCTCCCTAACCCTCCTTTTTAGATCGTCTGGCATGGGTTGGAGGGATTTTATATAATCAAAAATTACTGACCCAAGCCTATTGAGCTATAATCTACGCGGACTTAATGCCGAAAAGTTTGGGTCAGCAAGCTATCCTGCGAGTAATTTTTGTTAAACTTACAAGTGTATCTGTAGCAGATATTTTGTGAAATCTATTATTAGAATTATCGAAAATCAGCCGCCTCTAATTACTGCTAGGAATTTCAATCACAAACTCTGTTCCTTCTCCTGGTTTAGAGGAACATTTAATTTGACCATGATGTTTTTCAACTACTATTTGATAGCTGATAGACAATCCTAACCCTGTACCTTTACTTGGTGCTTTGGTAGTGAAGAAGGGGTCAAACATGTGCGATCGCACTTCTTCTGGAATCCCAAGACCATTATCAGCTATTCTAATTACAATCTGGTTATTAATGGCTTGCGTACTAATCCAGATAGTTAAGGGTATTCTTGGACACGTTTGGGATAGCTTCAAATACCTTTGCTGTATAGTTTTAAACTTTTCCTCTAATGCGTCAATACTATTACTCAAAAGATTCATAAACACTTGATTTAATTGCGAGGGATAGCATTCGAGCAAAGGGAAAGTACCATATTCTTTCACAATCTCAATAGCTGGGCGTTCATTATTGTTTTTGAGCCGATGCCCTAAAATCAGCAAAGTACTATCCAAGCCTTCATTAATATCTACTGGTTTTAATTCAGCCTCATCTGTACGAGAAAAGTTTCGTAGTGATAGCACAATTTCACAAATACGCTCTGTTCCTACTTTCATTGACTCAAGAGTTTTGGGCAAATCTTCGATGAGAAAGTCCAAATCAGTCTTGTTAATTTGCTCTTGGACAGTTGGCGATAGTGAGGAGTTTTGTCGGTAAAGCTTCACTACATTTAGCAGTTCCTGAGTATATTCATTTAAATGGATCAGATTACCAAAAATAAAACTTACAGGATTGTTGATTTCATGCGCGACTCCAGCAAGGAGTTGTCCTAAACCTGCCATTTTTTCACCCTGAATTAACCGGGTTTGAGTTTGTTTTAATTCTTGGAGAGCTTGAGTAAGTTCTGAGGTTTGACGTTTAGTTTGTTCTAGTAATTCCGCTTGCTGAATCGCAATTCCTAATTGCACTCCTACTTGAGCCAGCAAATTAATTTCTTCCTCTTTCCAATAACGCGGTTGCGAATTCTGATAAGCAACTAATAATCCCCATAATTTTTCACCTTCCCGAATGGGAACAAAGGTTTCGTTACGCGGAAGTTCGTTATCGTCGTCTGTGTCCTCAAAGGTTTCTATAATTATTGGTTGAGCTTGTGCAACAGGTATCCAACCATCTTTAAAAGAATCTGCTACAAATTTACCGCTCCAATCTGTGTTGAAGCGGTAGATTGCAACTCGCTCGACTTCGAGCAACTCTCGCACAGCTTGAGTAGTAGTTTTAAAAATAGTTTTAATATCGAGTGACTGGCGGATTTTATCTATGGTTGCAGCCAGTAATTCTTGCCGTTCCATTGCTTTTTCCCGTTCAGTAGCTTCTGCTAACTGGATAACCTGCATTTGAACTTGCTTTAAATAAGAATCCTGTTTTAATGCGACTCCCAATTGCTCGGCTATTTGACTGGCAAATTCAATTTCAGAGGGTTGCCAGTAACGAGGAGTGTTGCATTGGTGAATACACAGCAATCCCCAAAGTTCACCTTTTTTCAATAGAGGTGCGATCATATTTGCACGCACTTGAAATTTTTCTAGGATTTGGACGTAGCAACCTGGAAACTTTCCTTGATAAATGTCCGCGATCGTATTTACTCGACCTTGTGCGTAAAGGGGCGCAAAGTTTTCACCGAAACAATAGTCATAAACTTTTTCTGCTATGACCGAGTTACATTCAGGTACAACATCCTCAGAAATAAATTCTCCTTCCCAATCTTTTTGAGGGTCAAAACGAAAGACTGCTACTCTATCGGCTTGCAGCATTTGCCGTGCCTCGGTGACAGTAGTCTGGAAGATTGTATCTAAATCTAAAGACTCCCGAATTCGAGTAATCACGCTAGTCAGTGTCTTTTGTTGCTCTGCTTGGTACTGAGCGTGTGCTAGTAACTTATAGTGTCGCAGTGCCACACCAATTTGTGTGCCGATTTTGGTCAGCGATTCGACTTCATAAGATTGCCACTGCCTGGGTGAGGCATTTTGGTAGGCAGCAATGACTCCCCAAAGTTTATCTCCTTGGAGAATGGGGGCAGTTGCAAAGGCTTTTGCCTGGAATTGCTCTAACAGGGTTATATGGCAGTTTGTTAATCCGGCTTGATAAATGTCATTGACTGTAAATGTTTGATTGTTAACGTAACGTCCGCCTTGCGTCTGTTGTAAATAAGTATCAGCGATCGCAGGCTCAACACCAACTAAAGGAGTCCAGCCTTCTGCAAATGATTCAGCAACGAAGTTACCACTCCAATCGTCATTGAAGCTAAAGATGGCAACTCGATCAGCTTGCAGCAGCTGGCGTATTTCTTGAGTAGTGGTTTTAAAGATGGTTTCAATATCAAGGGGTGAGCGAATTTCATCGACAATCCGAGCAATTACCTGGTCGCGTTGAGCCGCTTGAGCTAATTCTGCGGCTTGCAATTGGACTTCATGGAGATGCTTCGCTTGTTGAATCGCAACAACAAGATGATCGGCAATTTGACGAATAAACTCAATTTCCGATTCTTTCCAGTCACGAGCCTCACTGCACTGATGAATACAAAGCAATCCCCACAGTTCTTTCTCCCGCAATAGAGGCACAACGAGGTTGGCCTGTACCTGAAATTTACTCAAAATTGCGGCATGACAATCACTCAGTCCTGCATTGTAAATATCTGCTACTGCTTGCACTCGACCTTGTTGATAACTGGAAGCAAATTGTTCTCCAAAGCAGTGATCGTAAACTTTTACTGCCAGTGCTGAGTCCCAGCCAAGTGCAACATCCTCAGAAACAAATTCTCCTTCCCAATCTTTTTCCAAGTCAAACTGGAAGACTGCTACACGATCAGCATTTAGCAACCGACGCACTTGTGTAACGGTAGTTTGAAAAATCGTTTCTAAATCAAGAGACTCCCGAATTCGCACAATTACACTCGCCAGAGCCTTTTGTTGCTCTAGTTGCTCTTGAAGTTGAGCGCTTGACAAGAAAAGTTGATTTTCCGTGAAATTTGAATTGGGTTCCATTGCTCTGGATTATGTAGTTTTTATATAATGATTCCTCATACCAAACTTCAGGGAGCCAAAGCGCGTCAAAAGTATGACAAACTGCAATGCGAATTTTTGCAGTGTTCAACTATTTCCCAGAAAATGGTTATTCTTATAGTTCCCCTTTCTTTATCTATCCTCATAATGGGTTAAAAAATAATTCTGGCTGAGAATCAATAAATCCGCGATTTGGTTTAATGTTTCTCGTGTTCTCTTTGTGCAAGAGTTCCTGCCTTTACTTGGAAATGAGATATAAAATGCGTACTATTATAGCGATCGCTCCGCCAATATCAAGGGCGAAAGCATTTAAAAAAAGTAATTTGTGGAAATTTACCTGACAGACTGCGGTATTTCAGGTTAAATGTTTTAAAATATGCACTCTGCAAGAGTTGTCGGGTAATATTCGTGACACAACAAGACCAAAAACCCTCTCGTTCTTTCGCTGGAATTGCTGGCATTGTTGCCGCAGCCACATTAATTAGTAAAGTCTTCGGCTTAGTGCGGCAGCAAGCGATCGCTGCGGCTTTTGGTGTTGGTGCAGCTGCTACCGCCTATAGCTACGCCTATGTTATTCCTGGCTTTCTATTGATATTACTCGGTGGTGTAAATGGGCCATTACACAGTGCAGTTGTCAGCGTTTTAGCCAAGCGACGGCGAGAAGAAGCGGCTCCCCTAGTGGAAACCGTGACAACGCTAGTGGCTGGATTGCTGTTGCTGGTGACGGTTGCTCAGATTTTATTTGCGGATGCGATCGTTGATTTAGTCGGTTATGGTTTGGAGCCGACAACCAGAGCGATCGCAATTCAACAACTCCGCATTATGGCACCGATGGCTTTATTTTCAGGATTAATTGGCATTGGCTTCGGTACTCTTAATGCAGCCAATCAATATTGGTTACTCTCCATCAGCCCTCTGTTATCTAGCATTACCGTTATCATCGGTATTGCTTTCATGACTATGCAAGTGGGCAAGGATATTATCAAGCCAGAATACGCTTTAATCGGTGGTATGGTATTAGCCTGGGGAACCTTGGCAGGGGCAATTCTCCAATGGCTGGTGCAGCTAATTGTTCAGTGGCGGTTAGGACTAGGTACGTTACGTCTGCGGTTTGATTTTAAATCCCCCGGTGTTCAAGAAATGATTAGAATCATGACTCCGGCAACAATTTCTTCAGGGATGATGCCAATTAACTTTGCTACTGTGCTTTACTTTGCCAGCCCCATCCCTGGTGCTGCTGCTGGCTTTAACTATGCCAATTTGCTAGTGCAAACTCCCTTAGGGATTATTTCTAATATCATTTTGCTGCCTCTATTACCGATATTTGCCAAACTTGCCGAACCAGAAAATTGGGACGATCTCAAATTACGTATTCGTCAGGGACTTCTACTTAGTGCTGTCACCATGCTACCTCTAGGAGCGTTGATGGTAGTGCTATCTGTACCAATTGTCCAGGTAATATATGAGCGGGGTGCTTTCACGCAAGATGCTACGCAGCTAGTTTCCGAGTTGCTAATTGTTTACGGGATTGGGATGTTTGCTTATTTGGGGCGTGATGTCTTGGTGCGGGTATTTTATGCCTTGGGTGATGGGCAGACACCTTTTCGCATCAGTACTTTTAATATCTTTCTCAATGCTGTGCTCGATTGGATTTTAGTTGGGCCTTTTGGTGCTCCCGGTTTGGTGTTAGCAACAGTGGGTGTAAATTGCAGTTCTCTGTTGATGCTGTTATGGTTGCTCGATCGCAAACTCAATGGTTTACCTTGGCGTGAGTGGAGTGTGCCAATTCTAGGTTTGACTGCTGGTAGTGTGGTAGCTGGGGTTGCCAGCTATGGAACTTTAGTTGCTACTCAACAGTTGTTAGGTAAAACGGGTTTACTGGTTCTGTTGTTACAGTTGTGTGTATCTGGCTTTGTGGGGATTGCGGTGTTTGCTGCGATCGCTTCATGGATGAAAATACCAGAGGTGAATATTTTTATATCTCGTCTACGTCAGCGTTTTTTGAAGAAATAAGTAGCTAGACATGAAAAATTATAAGATAAGAGTAGAAGAGAACAGATGATTGAAAATGCCAGCAGCACTACGAA
>NZ_JBIQNW010000074.1:0-25598 GCF_047228265.1 Nostoc sp. UIC 10607
ATATAAGGCTTTAATTCCGTTATCTTCTGATACTCTAACTATTCGGCCAATTGTTCAAGTTATTTTTACATGATTCCATTGCTGTCAACTAGAGAAATTTGGGCAAAGAAAAACAGCCCACATCGTGTAGCTGAAAAATACTCACTCATTTCTGTGGATATGTGCGATCGCAATGTCTGTTCATCTTTAGCTTGAGCAATTGCATGAAATAGAGTTTGTAATGCAATCATGATTAGCAAATTGTACCCGTTCGAGGTCTAGGCGCAGTATAGCAACCAGACCTATCTTATCTTTAGTCACATCAAGTCTTTTGCTTTGTTTGCTTTTTTGGATTACTTAACCATGACTGTAAATTCTGGCATTGATGATACACAGATATCCGAGCGCTGGATTCAAATTAGTTTTTTTATCGCAGCAGTGTTTTTCAATCTCTGTTTAGCAACCCAAGTATTCAGTGTTGGACTGGCTTACTTTTACAACTCTGATTGGTGGAACATGCATATTTGGCTCGTGCGAGGATATAGCGGACTCTCACTCATTTTGTTGATATGGGTGTTTTCGATGCCGTTTCCCCGAAGAGTCCAGAGCCTTACAGCAAGCATCCCAGTGCTGCTTGGACTGCAATTTCTCACAATTCACTTGAAGACTTCTTTTCCTTTAGCAGTCTTCCACCCACTCATCGGCTTCTCCTTATTTTCTATTTCTACAACCCTAGTTCATCGGACATCACACATCGTATTTCCCAAGCCCAACCAACACTAAGTCCTTAACTTTCAATTCTTTTAGCACTAAGATGTCTCAATACACTCATCCATCCGTTCTCGTTGATACCCAATGGCTTGCAAATCATCTCAACGATCCAAACATCCGCATTGTTGAAGTCGATATCAGCCCAAAGCCATACAAAAATGCTCACATACCTGGTGCTGTCTTCTGGAACTTCTTTAGAGATTTACTATTGCCCGATTTTAAAATGAATTGGGATACGCGAGCTTTTGAGAAGCTGATGGCACGTTCAGGCATCACCAATGACACGACAGTGATTGCCTATGGCAGTTATCCTGGAACAGGAGCTTGGATTTTCTGGTTATTGAAAGTCTTTGGGCATGAGAATGTACGAGTTCTCAATGGCGGCTACCAGAAATGGAAGTTAGATGGTTGTCCACTGGCAACTGAGTTATCCACGTTTGGTTCCACTGATTACCGTGCCAGAGCTACTGATTCTTCTAGTCTTAGAGTATTACATAATGAAGTTCAGGCATCGATTGGTAGGAGCGATCGCGTTTTGTTAGATGTCCGAACACTTCAAGAATACTGTGGTGAATGGTTTTTCGATCAGCCACCAAAAGAAGGTGAATCGACTGGACATATTCCAGGTGCAGTCCATCTTGAGCATATCTTAACTCTCAATGACGATGGAACTTTTAAATCATTTGACGAATTGAAAAATCTTTATACCTGTAAGGGCATTACGGCTGATAAGGAAGTATTTCCCTACTGTGCCATCGGTGGGCGTTCTGGATATACTTGGTTTGTCTTGAAGTATTTATTAGGCTATGCGAATGTTCGGAATTATGATGGCTCTTGGAATGAGTGGAGCCGCTTGCCTGATGTAACTATAGAGAGGTAGTGAGAGTTGCTTGGGATGCTCCCAATATTACCAATAACCGCACCTTTACGGACGGACACCACTACCGTCAGAAAGATTAAAAGCTCTTAACATTTCGTTACACTAAAGACATCGAGAAGGACGAAAGCAAACCTCTCGAAGCTGAAATCAAAGGTGAACGACATGAATGGCACAATTCGCGTTGGTAATCTCTTCGGAATACCCTTCTATATCCATCCGTCATGGTTTTTAGTTCTGGGTTTAGTAACTTGGAGCTATAGCAGTGGGCTGGCGGCACAATTTCCTCAATTGTCTGCGGGATTAGCTTTGCTATTAGGACTGATGACAGCGCTGATGTTATTTGCCTCTGTCGTCGCCCATGAATTAGGCCACAGTTTCGTTGCAATTCGTCAGGGTATTGATGTCAAATCTATAACACTGTTTATATTTGGCGGTTTGGCTAGCTTAGAAAAAGAGTCGAAAACCCCAGGTGAGGCTTTTTGGGTAGCGATCGCAGGCCCTTTAGTTAGTTTACTACTGTGCGGTATCGTTACAGCTATTGGTGTTACTACTACTGCATCAGGGCCGTTAGCTGCAATTCTTGGTGTTCTAGCTTCTGTGAACTTGGCATTAGCCCTGTTTAACCTCATTCCTGGCTTGCCCTTAGATGGTGGAAATATACTGAAAGCCATCGTTTGGAAAATTACAGGCAATCCTTATAAAGGTGTGACCTTTGCTAGTCGAGTTGGACAAATCTTTGGTTGGGTAGCAATTCTTTCAGGTGTAGTTCCCCTACTATTATTTGGCAGCTTCGGTAACTTCTGGAACTTGTTAATTGGCTTCTTCTTGTTGCAAAATGCTGGTAATGCGGCTCAATTTGCCAGAGTGCAAGAAAAACTCACAGGTTTGACAGCCGAAGATGCTGTAACTCATGATAGCCCGATTGTATCTGGTAATCTTACCCTAAGAGAGTTTGCCGATGAGCGGGTCATCAGTGGACAAAACTGGCATCGATTCTTAGTGACTGACGATGATGGACAATTAGTAGGTGCGATCGCAGTTGATAACTTAAGAAGCATCCCAACAGCATTGTGGTCAGAAACTCAAGTAAAAGAAGTCATGCGAACAATTGCCGAATCTACTACAGTTCAATCTGATCAACCTCTGCTGGAAGTTATGCAGGTGCTTGAACAACAAAAGCTATCTGTGCTTCCTGTGATTCGTGAAAATGGTGTCCTAGTTGGAATTTTAGAAAAAGCTGCAATTATCCAGCTACTTCAAAGCCGAACCCAACCGAACCCTGCATAATAATTACTAATTCGTAATTCGTAATTCGTAATTCGTAATTAAAGCTTCGACTCCACTCAGGTTAAAGGGAAAGGGATAATAAAACCTTTCCCTTTTCCTGACTTTGGTAATTAGATTTAGATAGGGTTGATACCAACAGATAAATTCCAGCCTCCTGCCTTCTTTACCATCTCTGCATTTAAGCTCATCCCATCCCTTTTTAGGGGGTGGGATAACACGAAAGACTGATGACTGATGACGGTTGACGGTTAACAGTTAATGGCGGCGGGGCGGCTATCCCTGACACCCCAAGCAAGTGGGCTTTCCGCCGCCTTGGTGAGAACACGTTGCCAAGTTAATTCTTTTGTATTTTCATCCCAATGCCAGCGTAGTAAATTAGCGGGTTGACTCTTGGCAATTACTGGTAAACCAATCGCTTTTCTCGGTGCATTAGTCGCTAAAGCGATCGCACTTTCTACGTCACAAATTCCCCACTTGGCCAAATTCTGTACTCCCACCAATAACGGTAAAGTTGTCCCTGATAAGGTGCCATCTGGTAGTCGTGCAGTGCCGTTTTTAACTTCAATTTGGCGAGTATCCCAAGGATATACACCATCGGGTAGCCCCAGAGGTGAAAGGGCATCGCTGACGAGGAATAGCCCTTTTTCTTGATAGCTAGCGCGAAGTAAAATTTGCAGCATCGTGGGCGAAACGTGCTGGCCATCAGCAATAAAACCACACATCACATTAGGATGAGTAATTGCTGCCCCTAATAATCCTGGTTCACGATGATGTAATGCCGGCATGGCGTTGAAAGCATGGGTTACCATTGTTGCACCCTCGTCAAAAGCACGTTGCGCTTGGGCCGCTGTTGCCTGAGAATGTCCTAAACTGACAGTAATTCCCAGAGAACGCAAATATGGAATTACTTCACCAGTGGGATCTAACTCCGGCGCTAAGGTAATGACTTTCACAACATGGGCATAATTACCCAAAACCCGCTTTACCCCGTCAATTGTTAGAGGTAACAAATACTCTGCTGGGTGTGCGCCGCGCTTTTGGAAATTCAAAAATGGGCCTTCTAGATGCACTCCGAGAATCTTGGCACCAGCTTGTTGATTGGGGAGAACCTCAGCAAGAATAGCAAGCGATCGCTGAATCTTTTCTACTGAAGTTGTCACAAGTGTTGGTAAAAATCCATCTACCCCAACATCCCACAAAAATTGTGAGATTTCTACCAGCAAGTGAGCATTTTCAGCAGTCAAATCGGGAAATGCCAAACCCAACGCACCGTTAATTTGCAAATCAACGCCACCCAATGAAATCCAGTCGCCAGCAACATCTATTATGGATGCACGGCTGTGCGCCTCTGTTGTAACCATTGGCAAGATTTGCTCAATTATGCCCTCTTGGTTAACCAAGAGCATCTGCAAATCTTTGTAACCAGGCACTCTAGCATTGATAATATCTACAGGATTTTGTGTTGCTTGGGTCATCACACGGGCTAAGGAATAATTAAACCTGACCCGATTTTAGATGGAACCATCGGCTATTAATCCAAAATCCCAGATCCAAAATTCAAAATTCTATGACTCCCTTAGTTGGTATTATCATGGGCAGCGATTCCGATTTGCCCACCATGAAAGATGCGATCGCAGTTTGTGAAGAATTTGGCGTTGAGAGCGAAGTGGCGATCGTTTCTGCTCATCGTACCCCAGAACGCATGGTGCAATATGCTCAACTTGCACACCAACGCGGCATTAAGGTAATTATTGCTGGTGCCGGTGGTGCTGCCCATCTGCCTGGGATGGTAGCGTCTTTAACTCCACTTCCTGTTATCGGTGTTCCTGTACCCACGCGGAACTTACAAGGTGTGGATTCTTTGTATTCTATTTTACAAATGCCTGCGGGTATTCCTGTGGCAACAGTGGCGATCGGTAATGCCAAAAATGCCGGACTTTTAGCAGTACAAATCCTCGCAACTCAGCAACCAGAATTACTAGAAAGAGTTCAACAATATCGCCAAACTCTATGTGAATCAGTAATTGCAAAGCAAGCAAAACTAGAAGAATTAGGCTATGAGCAATATTTACAGCAAATGCTTTAAGATAATTCGTAATTCGTAATTCGTAATTCGTAATGACGCTCGAGTACTCGCTACCGCTAACGTAATTCGGTAAGAAATCTTAACAGCACAACAAGAGGGATGAGGGAGATGGGGAGTCCCCAATTCCCAATCCCCAATCCCCACCAAATTCCAAGATTGAAGCGATCGCTCCAGAATCAATGCAGCATTCTGAAGTATCTTGATCCTGAGGCCTTAGTCAAAAATTGAGAGCTACAAGATCCATGTGCCAATTGCTCGGAATGAACTGCAATGTTCCAACGGATATTTGCTTTTCTTTTGAAGGGTTTTCTGCACGGGGAGGAAAAACAGATCATCATAGCGATGGTTGGGGCATTGCTTTCTTTGAAGGAAAGGGATGTCGGATGTTTTTAGATGCCCAACCTTCTGTTGCTTCTCCTGTTGCGGAGTTGGTGCGGAGTTATCCTATCCACTCAACCCATGTCATAGCCCATATCCGTAAAGCAACTCAGGGTGAAGTTGCCCTACACAACTGCCATCCTTTCCGCAGAGAATTGTGGGGTCAGTATTGGGTGTTTGCCCACAACGGTAATTTACCAAATTTTGAGCCGGAAAATTTGGGCTTTTATCAAGCCGTAGGTGACACCGATAGTGAAAAAGCATTCTGTATGATGCTAGAAACATTGCGATCGCGCTTTCCTGAGGGTAAGCCTGACATTAAAGAACTATATCCTGTACTGCAAGAAACTAGTGATGAAATTGCAAAAATAGGTATATTTAATTACTTATTATCAGATGGAGTACACTTTTTTGCTTATTGCTCAACCAAACTCAGCTACATTGTCCGCCAAGCACCCTTTGCAGCTGCCCATTTAATTGACCAAGACATGACAGTAGATTTTCGGGAAGTGACTACTGAACGCGATCGCGTTGCTGTCATTGCCACCACACCCTTGACTGACAACGAAGTTTGGACACAAATCCAACCGGGAGAATTACTAGTTTTTCAGGATGGACTGCCCCTGAAATATGCATTTAGTTAAGAATCTGATCCTATTGGCGAATTCAAAAATTAACCAGAGATTGTTCCCATTTAGATACTTTCTAGATGGGTTTTGTTTTTCATTACTTGATTTTGTTCCACTGGGTATGAGAATAGACTCTCCTCAAAAATTAGCTATTCTCTAGCAACTTGCTTGATAGATGAAGCAGCAGATTGTGATGACAATTTGATAGTTGAAAATAAAAGCATTTGTAATTCCTCACAGAACTGCTAGAATCACCATATTCTTGATAAAGAATGTGAGGTTTTTTGGTGTTTATAACTAGATACATGGAATCATCCAGTATTATAAACACTATATAACTGTATTCTCATCAATTATTTGTAGATTTAATGGAGGAAATGGAATGAGTTTATGGCAACGCCCACTGAAAAGGTTACAAGCGATGTCTTACGACAAGCTGCTTCACATCTACGCTGAACATAAAACCAATCGGTTCAGACTCAATTCGCTCAAAAGCTTTGTATCACTATTTTTAGTAGGGACTGTTTTGAGTGTGACGCTTGCCGCCTGTTCCGGTGGAACTGGGAGTAATTCTTCCACGGAAGCCCCGACTGCGACTCCTGTGGCTGCAACTAAGGATAATGTTGAACTAACCCTCGTTTCTTTTGCAGTTACCAAAGCGGCTCACGAAGCCATCATTCCTAAATTTGTAGAACAGTGGAAGAAAGATCATAACCAAACTGTTGTCTTCAAGCAAAGCTATGGCGGATCTGGTTCCCAAACTCGCGCCGTTATCGATGGTTTGGAAGCAGATATTGTCCACTTGGCACTAGCTGGAGACACGCAAAAGATTGAGAAAGCTGGCTTGATTCAACCAGGATGGGAGAAAGAAGTTCCCAACAATGCGATCGTCTCCAAATCGGTGGCAGCGTTAATTACTCGTCCAGGTAATCCTAAAGGCATCAAGACTTGGGAAGATTTGGCGAAAGATGATGTAAAACTGATTACTGCTGACCCCAAAACCTCAGGTATTGCTAAGTGGAATTTCCTGGCACTGTGGAACTCCGTCATTAAAACCGGTGGAGATGAGGCGAAAGCGACTGAATTTGTAACCAAGGTTTTCAATAATGTGCCAATCCTAACCAAGGATGCGCGAGAAGCCACAGACACATTTGCCAAGCAAGGTCAGGGAGATGCCTTGATAAACTATGAAAATGAGATTATCTTGGCACAACAAAAGGGCGAAAAGGTTGAGTATGTTGTTCCCGATGTGAATATATCCATCGACAACCCGATCGCAGTGGTAGATAAAAATGTCGATAAGCATGGCAACCGCGAAGTTGCTGAAGGTTTTGTCAAATTCCTCTATACTCCAGAAGCACAAGAAGAGTTTGTTAAATTAGGATTCAGACCTGCAAATGAGCAAGTAGCCCAAACTAAAGCAGCTACAGATAAATTTCCCAAGGTGAAAACTTTGGGTACAGTTTCAGACTTCGGCGGTTGGGAAGCAATTGATCAGAAGTTCTTTGCAGATGGGGGTGTATTTGATAAGATTCAAGCCCAAAAGAAACGCTAAATAATTCGTAATTCGTAATTCGTAATTCGTAATTACGCTCTCTACGTTCTCTGGGGGATACTATGCAAACGCGCAGCGTGTCACAGACAGACGCTACGCGAATGGTGAGAAGTAAGCTACTTAATCCGTAGAGTGTGGGCAAGTTTTATAGGAATTACGAATTAACAATTACGAATGTTGACAAAAAACTTCTTTTGAATTTTAAACTTTGAATTTTTGACTATGACTACTGTATCTCCTTCTTTGGAAGTTGAACGCAAAACACCATTCTGGAAGAGATTGGGGCGGGTTCCCTGGACTTGGCGAATCACCATAGGATACCTGACGGTGATGTTGTTTATTCCCATAGTTGCCATGTTTCTGAAAGCAAGTACGGAACCTCCGGCAAGATTTTGGGCGATCGCAACCAGTGATATTGCATTAGCAACATATAATGTCACTTTTGTTACAGCGCTATTTGCTGCCTTCCTTAATGGCATTTTTGGTACTCTCATTGCATGGGTTCTGGTTCGCTACGACTTTCCCTTAAAACGCTTGATTGACGCCACAGTGGATTTACCTTTTGCCCTACCAACTTCGGTAGCAGGGTTAACACTGGCAACAGTTTACAGTAATAATGGCTGGATAGGTTCGCTCCTAGCACCTCTAGGTATTAAGGTATCGTTTAGCCGGACGGGAGTAGCGGTAGCAATGATATTTATCTCACTACCTTTTATTGTGAGAACTGTACAACCCGTACTTCAGGAAATGGAACATGAAATTGAAGAAGCCGCTTGGTGTCTAGGTGCTTCTCAATGGCAGACCTTCTGGAAAGTGATTTTGCCACCTTTATTTCCGACAATTTTAACTGGTGTTGCCTTGGGTTTTTCCCGTGCAGTTGGGGAATATGGATCAACTGTGATTATCTCTTCCAATACGCCCTATCAAGATTTGATCGCACCTGTGCTGATTTTTCAACGGCTAGAGCAGTATGACTATTCTGGTGCAACAGTAATTGGCATAGTTTTACTATCAATTTCCTTGGTACTGCTATTGGCAATTAATTTCTTACAAGCATGGGCAAGGCGATATGACACTAGATAAGCCAAGTTTTCACTCATCTGCATCTGATACACATACAGCCAAGCCTAAAGAGCAGAAAAGTTGGGTGCCAATAGTTTTGATTGGTATAGCGATCGCCTATTTAGCTTTAGTTCAATACATCCCGGCAATTAACGTTTTTGTCCAAGCCTTCAGCAAAGGAGTTGGGCCGTTTCTGTCCAACCTGACGCGACCAGCCTTTCTCCATGCAGCTTGGCTAACGCTTTTACTGGCCTTGATTTCTCTACCTTTAAATACAGTATTTGGTTTATGTGCAGCTTGGGCGATCGCTCGTCATAAATTCCCTGGACGCGCCATAGTTTTGAGTATTATTGACTTGCCCTTTTCCATCTCGCCCGTAGTCGCAGGATTAATGATTGTGCTCCTCTATGGACGTAATGGGTGGTTTGGCCCTTGGCTTCAGGCACTTGATATCAAGATTATCTTTGCCTTTCCAGGTATGTTGCTGGCTACAGCCTTCGTGAGTATGCCCTTTGTCGCGCGGGAAGTAATTCCTGTTTTAGAGGAATTTGGCAAGGATCAAGAGGAAGCTGCTAGAACTTTAGGTGCGAAAGATTGGCAGATATTTTGGCGCGTCACCTTACCCAGTATCCGTTGGGGCTTACTCTACGGTTTAATTTTGACCAATGCCAGAGCAATGGGTGAATTTGGGGCGGTTTCGGTGGTATCTGGCAACATTGCTGACCAAACCCAGAGCCTACCACTGTTTGTAGAAGACGCTTACAAACAATATGAAACCGAAGCTGCTTTCTCTGCGGCTGTACTGTTAGCATTGCTAGCAGTAGTAACCTTGGTACTCAAGGAAATTCTGGAACGCAAAACCCGCATTAAAGATGTTGAATAGGTTAGGTATGGGGCATGGAACATTGGGCATTGGCTTTCGCCGTGAGCGTCAGCCCAACGGTTATTAATTATTCTCCTTTGCCCTCCAGCCCCCAATCCCCTTGATGGTGACAATCATGACTAGTGACAATACACTTACCAATAAACGAATTCGACTAAAAATTCCCAAAGACTATCATCAGGAACCTGTAATTTCTCGCCTGGTGTCTGACTATGGACTGACTGTGAATATCACGGCAGCGATTTTGGGAGCTAATGCTGTCGGTGATGGTTGGTTTGATCTTGAACTACAAGGAACAGATGCACAAATTCAGAGTGGACTAACTTATCTCCATGACTTGGAGTTGGAAGTCTGGGATGACACTAAAGCAACTGATTGGTAAAAGTTATATCAACACATGGTAGGGGCGTACAGTTAGCTGCACGCCCTCATATCTTTGGCGTTAAAGTACTCCACAATTGATCCTAACTTACGTGAATTTACTGTTTGCTTTTTTGTGTACTTTGTGAGATTGTCCTTTACATAAGAAGTAAATACTTTAAGTCGGTAGAGTTATCGTAATTTAGTAAAAACTAGAAATATGAAAATCTCTATGAGGCTAATATTCAACCAGTCACAGTTGAGTTGCAGGTAGCAAAATTCTCTGCCAAACCCAAAAAGTGCGTAGGCGCAGCCCAACCTAGGCATCGTTATTAGGAATTAATCTGATGTCTCAGAGTAAATCTGTAGAACCTGCTTCAGTTCACAGCCGAATTCTCGTGCCTCAGCGGTATCACAGGCAACCTGTAATTTCCCGGTTGGTGTCTCGTTATGGTTTAACCGTCAATATCAAAGCTGCATCCCTCACATCAGACAGTGACAGCGATGGCTGGTTTGATTTGGAACTTTCGGGAAACCCTCAAAAACTGACAGATAGCCTATCTTACTTGCAACAATTGGGAGTGAATTTGCTGCAACTAGCGATCGCAAACCATATTCAACTCAACCAAGACTCTTTAACTTTCCCACATCCAGCTAGCAAATTGAGTCCCAAGAACTCTGCATGGCTGACAAATCAATGGGAAGAACAATTTCAGCAATGGATTTCTCTAGGTCAAACTAATCGATTGCGCTTGCAACTGTGCGTCTTAAAATCTTATTACGAAGAACCCGTGATTTCCGAGTTAGTTTCTCGTTATGGATTAACAGTCAATATTACCAGTGCAGTACTTCAACCCGATACGGAAGATGACGGCTGGTTTGATTTGGATTTGTGGGGGAGAACAAAGCAACTACACTCTAGCCTGAGTTATTTAGAAAAACTGGGGCTACCGATTTGGTTGGATTTGTCTAGCGTTTATAGCGATGTCTACAACGGGCTACGCCTACGCTAATTAATAAAATAGTCACTATCCAATGGCAGCATTAAATAATCATCAAACCAATTCCCAAACCAGATTATCACTGGTTTCTTCAGTTTATGTAAAAAGCCAAGTCACTCAGATGGGCAAGCCGAATGCTAACGGTGATGGCTGGTTTTGCTGAAATAATCTAAATTTCGTAGTACCAAATTTCTTCTTCTCGTACTACAATTCGATGCAGGGAGAGACGATCAATTAAGCCCTCTTGCTCAAACTGCCCAAGAACACGAGTAATAGTCACACGAGTCGAACCGAGCATTTCCGCCAAGTCTTCATGAGTCAGACGCATATCTATTAAACGTCCCTTCTCCACTTCCGAACCAAACTTTTTGGATAACCACGCCAACAACTTGATCAGCATAGTATCGACTTTTTTATGGCTACGAATAACCATCAATTCTTGAGCCTGTTGGATATGGATAAGTAAAGTTTCTGTTAGTTGAGTCCATTCCTCTAAAGGTAAGACTGTTGCCTCCACTTTAGTTAGGCATTCCATTTGATAAGGTTCTAATTTTGACAAAGCCTTACCAACGATATCTCCAGGCCCCCACAATCCCAGAGCTACAGTTGTACCATCTTCTAGATAGGTAAAAGTCCTGACAAAACCCGTTTCAATTTTCCAGAGTCCATTTTGATACTCTGGCAGAAATGATCTACGGGCAAAAAGTTGCTTAGTATTATTACTGGCTAAAGTAGATAAGCCTGTGTACAAAGACACCATAATATATAACACTATTCTCCGATAAATTAACCGTAGTATTATATTTATATCAGGTTCTAAGAACCTATGGGTATTTTTAAAGAGGAGAGCAGGGGAGACAAGGTGACAAAAGTTAGAACTTGCAACAAGTCTTTCCCTTCCCCTTGTCCCCAATTCTCCTTGTCCCCAATGCCCCATTCCTTAAATTCCTGCACCATCAAGAAAATCTTCAATCATTCCATCAGAATTATTGCTCTTAGGGTTGTCGGTTAGTCCGTCGCCAAGCTCAGTTGGGGACAAACTTGATTGTTCCAACTGCTCGAACTGTTTCTCTAGAGCCTTGACGCGTTCAAATAGAGCGCGGATGACTTCAGCTTCTACGTCGCGTACTTTATCATGATCCAGAACATTGCTAGACAAGTTGTTCTGACGAGTTACGCGCCCTGGAATCCCGACTACAGTAGTGTTACTGGGCACATTTCGTAGCACCACAGAACCGGCTCCAATACGGACGCGATCGCCAATTTGAATATTTCCCAATACCTTCGCACCCGCTCCCACAACTACATGAGAGCCTAAAGTCGGATGACGTTTGCCGCTTTCTTTCCCAGTCCCGCCAAGGGTGACACCTTGATAAATTAGAGCATGGTCACCCACGATCGCTGTCTCACCAATTACAACTCCCATACCGTGGTCTATAAACACTCCCTGGCCAATTAATGCCCCAGGATGGATTTCAATGCCAGTTAGAAACCTACTAATATGAGAGATCAACCGAGGTATGAAGGGAATTCCAATTTTATGCAGCCAGTGTGCCAATCGATGAAACACTAGCGCCTGGAATCCAGGGTAACAGAACAATACTTCTAGCCAGTTACGGGCTGCTGGGTCACGCTCAAAAATGGTTCGCAAATCAGTTAGTAGCATACTCTGTTGATGTTTTCGTTGGTAGGTGAGGCTCTGAAAACAGAAACTCAGGATAATTCCCATAAAAAGATCGAGTCATTCATGGGAATTGTGTAAGATACAATCTACGGTAAGTCGGTAGTGTAAAGTGCTTTTGTGGGTAATTAAGTGGGATGCTATCACATTCCACACTTTGATAAAAATTAATTTCGTACAAACTGCGATAAGTCTCCCGATTCACCGTAGTATATTGAGTACAGTCTTGAATAGCCAAAACTACGCTCTTTTGGATCTGTCTTCCAAAGTGGAATATGCACTGCTAGCACTCTTAGAACTGGCAAGCCACCACGGGAAAAAACTTCCTCTAACTATGAGCGAGATCACTGCCAAGCAACCCATACCTGAGCGCTATCTGGAACAAATTTTGACCAACCTCCGGCGTGCTGGTTTGGTGGAGAGTCAACGTGGCTCTAAAGGAGGTTTCGTTTTAGTTAGTGAACCTTGGCAGATCACAATGCTAGAAATTGTCACTTTGGTAGAAGGTAAGCGGAAAGAGAAAGATCCCTCTGACTCTCCGACTCTGGAAAAGACTCTGGTTTATAAAGTTTGGGAGCAAGCCAACGCTGCTTCAATTGAAGTTTTGGATCGCTATACACTCCAAGACTTGTGCCAGGAAAGGGAAACTCGCGCCCAGCAAGGTCCCATGTATTATATTTAGTCACCAAGGAGTAATCATATGCGGATAGCGAAAGATATCACAGAGTTAATCGGACGAACTCCTTTAGTTCAATTAAACAAGATTCCCCAAGCTTCAGGAGCGGTTGCTCGGATTGTGGTGAAGCTAGAAAGCATGAATCCAGCATCTTCTGTGAAAGACCGGATTGGTGCGAGTATGGTGGAAGTGGCGGAGGAAGCAGGCTTAATTCACCCTGGAAAAACCGTTTTAGTGGAGCCGACTTCTGGAAATACAGGAATTGCGCTGGCGATGGTAGCGGCCGCCAAGGGGTACCATCTTATTCTAACGATGCCTGACACAATGAGCCAGGAAAGACGATCCATGCTCAAAGCTTATGGCGCTCAACTAGAGTTAACGCCAGGGGTAGAAGGGATGCGAGGGGCGATCGGTCGTGCAGAGCAGATTTTAGCTCAAACGCCCAATGCTTATATGTTGCAGCAGTTCCGCAACCCGGCTAACCCGAAAGTTCACGCCGAAACCACAGCAGAAGAAATTTGGGATGATACCGATGGAGAAGTCGATATTCTCGTCGCGGGAGTGGGTACTGGTGGGACGATTACGGGAGTTGCAGAAGTCATTAAAAAACGGAAGTCGAGTTTCCAAGCGATCGCAGTTGAACCAAGCAGCAGCCCAGTATTAGCAGGCGGTAAATCAGGGCCTCACAAAATTCAGGGTATCGGCGCGGGATTTGTCCCAGCAATTTACCGTCCAGAACTGGTGGATGAAGTGATTCAGGTAGCAGATGAGGAGGCGATCGCTTACAGCCGTCGTCTAGCAAAAGAAGAAGGATTGCTATCTGGTATTTCTACTGGCGCTGCGTTGTATGCGGCTATTCAAGTGGCACAGCGGCCACAAAATGCAGGTCGCCTGATCGTCATGGTACAGCCTAGCTTCGGCGAACGCTACCTCAGTACCTCACTATTCAAAGACCCAGAGGAGAATGAGTGGTTGAGTAAAGTTTGATTCCAGATACCAATTTTAGATTTTGATCTAAGTAGCTAGGCGTAAATAAATTAAATTTTGTAGTAACGATTTTAGTACTGATAATTATTGTTTTTATCGATGAATTACTTACTACAAACTAGAATTTTATTGGATGTTTAATTCTGTCTACCTACTTAAATCTAAATCTAAAATTGGCTGGGTTTTCTACTATAATTTCGCCAGTTTCATCGACACTTACATTATTTTTTACCAAAGTTATCAAGCAGAAACGAGGTGTATGGGCACGGCAGTGCCCATACATGTCATTGAATAATTACTTTGTCTATTTTAAAGCTTAGTTGTGCCAGAAGATTAATTTGGTATGGTGGTAAATCGTAGATTCTAAAAATCCAGCATGAGTAAGCTAGGGACAGCCTTCAGTGAAGGGATAATTGCTTTCATAGCCACTAACATAGATGACATCCTTATCTTGTTAATATTTTTTTCACAGATAGATGTTAATTTTCGGCGGCGGCATATCTTACTCGGTCAATATCTGGGTTTTGCAGCTATTATCTTCGCTAGCTTACCAGGATTTTTTGGTGGATTGGTCGTACAGCGAGAATGGATAGGATTGCTAGGGCTGCTACCAATAGTAATTGGAATTCAACAATTAGTATCTAGAAAAGAAGAAACTACAACAGTTCAGACAGTCAGTAGTAATTTCAGGCAGTCCACACATACTAACCCGGTATTATCTTTTGTTTTGAGTATTTTGCATCCCCAAACCTATAAAGTAGCAGCAGTAACGATCGCTAATGGTGGTGACAATATTAGTATATATATCCCTTTATTCGCTGGTCACGATCTTACCAGCTTGGGAGTAATTCTAAGTATATTTTTTATCATGGTAGGGGTTTGGTGTGCGATCGCTTATTTTTTAAGCCGTCAACCTACCATTGCTGATGTTTTAAGTCGCTACGGTAAAGCTGTCGTACCTTTTGTGTTAATTGGCTTGGGTTTGTTCATTATGTATGAACGAGGTACATTCACTCTACTACCTTGGATGCCATCTTTTTGAATAGTAAGTGAGCAGCGAAAAGTAAGCATGATCAAACGTCCAGCGTATTCGCGTTTTATATCACTAGATTATCTGGAGAATATACCGCAGCAGGTTAAACTCTTAAGATTGATTGCTAAAAAAATTACCTAAAAGTTAATAACAATAGGGATAATTCACCATACGGATAATTCAAAACCTTGTAGAAAAGATATGTTGCGTCTCTACATCTGGATTCATACTGCAATTGGGAAACGCCGTGAAAGTGATTACAATACTCAAGTTAAATCTGATTCCCTAATCTAATTACTCATGGAAAATTTTGTTTTTTACAACCCAGTCAAAATCCTGTTTGGCAAAGGTCAAATCGCCAATATTGCTGCTGAAATTCCTGCTGATGCCAAAATTCTCATTACTTACGGTGGGGGTAGCATTAAAACTAACGGCGTTTATGACCAGGTGAAGTCTGCGTTGGCTGGACGGAATGTAGTTGAGTTTGGTGGAATTGAACCCAATCCTCACCTGGAAACATTACTGAAAGCGGTTGAAGTAGTGCGGAATGAGGGCATAGACTTTTTACTCGCGGTAGGTGGTGGTTCAGTTCTTGATGGTACTAAGTTTATTGCAGCTGCGGTTCCCTTTGTTGGCGATCCTTGGGACATCCTCGCAAAGAACGCACCTGTAAAGGCAGCTGTGCCCTTCGGTACAGTTTTGACTTTACCTGCAACCGGCTCGGAAATGAATACGAACTCGGTTATCACTAAGTGGGAAACTCAAGAAAAACTACCTTTCAGCAGCCCTTTGGTATTTCCCCGTTTTTCTGTTCTCGACCCAGAAACGACTTTTTCCCTACCTGTGCGGCAAATTAGCAATGGAATTGTTGATGCTTACGTCCATGTGATGGAACAGTATTTGACTTATTCAGTTAATGCACCATTACAAGACCGGATGGCTGAATCAATCTTGAAAACACTGATTGAGGAGGGGCCAAAAACCCTAGCTAATCCTCAAGACTACTATGCACGGGCTAATGTGATGTGGTCTGCGACGTTGGCACTCAATGGGCTAATTGGTGCAGGAGTACCCCAGGATTGGGCAACCCACATGATTGGGCACGAATTGACAGCACTACATGGTTTGGATCATGCTCAAACTTTGGCTATTGTACTACCCAGCACTTTGACAATTAAGCGCGATCGCAAATGGCAAAAACTCTTACAGTATGCCCAGCGAGTTTGGGGGATTGTCGATGGTAGTGAGGAAGCACGGGTTACTGAAGCGATCGCTAAAACTCGCAATTTCTTTGAGTCCGTCGGTGTACGGACTCGCTTGTCTGACTACGGTGTTGGACTAGATACCATTCCTGTAATTATTGAGCGGTTTGAAAAGCGTGGTTCTGTAGCTTTGGGCGAATACAAAGATATTAATTCTCAGATAGTCGAACAGATTTTAACTCTTTCAGCATAAGGAGTGGTGAGTGTTGAGTGGGGAATCTGACTCAGCCCTCACCACGGACTAAACGTCCCGCTAACGGAATTGTTTTGCCCAATGCCCAATTCTAGAGAGAACTACCCTGCATAAGGGTTACCAATTCTGTCTACAGAGACATTGGAGGATAATGGCAAACGACCTGGATTTAAGCGTGGTTCTGCTGCATAGCCAACAGGAACTAAAACAGCGATCGCTAAATCTGGATTGTCCTCAGCACCAATCACTTGCTTTACTTGATCCTCAATCCAACCATTCATAAAACAAGTCGATAATCCCAGACTTTCTGCTGCTAACACCAAATGGGTAGCGGCAATGATCGCATCTTTGATGGCATATTCGCGTCGCTTGTCGCCTAGCCCAGCTTGAAATTGCGGGACGGCGGTTTTAAAATAATTTATCGTGCCTTCACTCCATGCCCCAGTTTCAGTTGCCCGCTCAAAAATTGGGGTCAAGTCTTGTTCGCCTGCGTTAGGATTGGCGGCAAAGACAAAGGTCACAGGTGCTTGGACAATTTGCTGCTGATTCCATGATGCTGCTGATAGTGCTGCCTTTTGCGCTTCATCTTGCACGAGAATAATTTGCCAGTCCTGGATATTAAAGCTGCTGGGCGCTGCCACAGTTAACTCTACCAGTTGCTTGAGCAGTTCTGGGGCGATGGGGTCTGTTTTAAAAGTTTTGATGGAACGACGTTTAGCGATCGCACTGGGTACATCTAAAGGTTGGATTTGAGTGATAGGACTCATAAGATTCTCCTGATAGTTGAGTTATGACCAAATAATTCGTAATTACGCTCTCTATGAGATGCTCCCACGCCGGGATACGCAGACTTGCTACCGCTGCGCCAACGTAATTAGGATACAAGCGAATGTATTTATTCATGAAACAAAAATAAAAATTATTCTTGATTTCAGAATCAACAACTTGTCTACGACACGCCCAAGAGACAGTCATGAAGTCTTAAATTACGAATTACGTTAGCGTAGCGGTAGCGAGTCCGCGAGCGTCATTACGAATTATGCCTTAGCTACCGTTTCATTAGTAGCTGACCAAAATGGATAGTCTGTATATCCTGTTTCATCGCCACCATAAAAGGTTGCTTGATTTGCTTCATTTAGTGGTGCATTTAAAGCCAAGCGTCGGGGTAAATCTGGATTTGATATAAATAATGTGCCAAAGGCAACTAAATCTGCTGCTTTATTTGCCAGTACAGCATCGCCTTTTTCACGGGTATAACCACCATTGACAATGAGTGTACCTGTAAAGCGATCGCGTATATGACTAGTGGGGACAATTATCCCGCCATGTCTAATATCTGCCTCTGTTGCCTCATAAATATGCAGATATGCCAAATTAAACTGGTTTAACGCTTGAGCCGCATAACCGAATGTCTCCAAGGGGTTGGAGTCACCCATATCATTAAAAGTCCCACTGGGAGATAAACGTACCCCTACTCGGTTAGAATCCCACACAGTAGTTATCGCCTCTGTGACTTCTAACAGTAGTCGGGCGCGATTCTCAATGGAACCCCCATATTTATCTGTACGTTGATTGGTGCGATCGCGGAGAAATTGATCTATTAAATAACCATTAGCTGAGTGAATTTCTACCCCATCAAACCCAGCCGCTAGGGCATTTGCCGCTCCCTGACGGTACTGCTCAACTATCTGCGGTATTTCCGACGTTTCTAAAGCACGGGGAGTTAAAAAGGGTTTTGGCCCCTCATAAGTTGCGGCCTCACCTTTAGGAACAATGGCAGAAGGTGCCACAGGTAAAACTCCATTCGGTTGTAAGTCAGGATGAGAAATCCTGCCTACGTGCCATAGTTGCAGAAAAATTCTCCCTCCCTGCTGATGTACGGCATCAGTTACTAACTTCCAGCCCTCCACCTGTTCTGGTGAATGAATTCCTGGTGTAGCGGGATAGCCCTGTCCTTCAGGAGTTACCTGTGTTGCTTCCGCAATAATCAGTCCAGCAGAAGCGCGTTGAGTGTAGTAGGTAGCATTCAGTTGGTGTGGTACGTTTCCCTTTCCTGCCCTGTTTCGGGTTAAGGGTGCCATCACTATCCGGTTAGGTAGTTCTAGATTCCCTAATTGGTAAGAAGAGAATAAGTTTATACCAGTAGTCATGTTACTTTGCTCCAATTAAAAATTCACTCATTCAAAATTCATGCGATGTGCAACTTATCCTTAGAACCCCGCTTCCATTCCTCTCTCCCATAGGGGCAGAGACTTTGATTCTTGCTCCCCAACGCTAGCTCTTAAGAGGGGTTAGGGGTTAGGTTTAAAAGAAAGTTGCACACGAAGGAAAGAGTTTTCCTAAAATCCAATTCTGCGTGCAGTAAATAGACCACGCGGTAGGGCACACAGATGTGGTTTAAATACTAAACAATTGACCGAATAACGCCACCATCTACCCGCAAAGCTGCACCATTAGTTGCTGATGCTACGGGACTAGAAAGATAAACTACCATCGCTGCTACTTCTTCATTAGTTGCAAAGCGTTTGATTAGGGAACTTGGACGCACATTTTGGAAAAACTCAGCCTCAACTTCTGCTGGACTAATAGCACGTTCTTGCGCCAGCTTGGTGATAAAGTCTTCAACTCCTTCTGAGCGGGTTGGCCCTGGTAGTACAGAGTTTACTGTGACTCCAGTCCCGACAGTGATTTCTGCTAGACCTCGTGCAATGGCAAGTTGCGCTGTTTTAGTTGTGCCGTAGTGAATCATTTCCACCGGAATCTGAATACCAGATTCGCTGGAGATAAAAATTATCCGCCCCCAGTTTTGCTCTAGCTGCTTTTGCAGATATTGCCGACTCAAACGGACTCCACTGAGGACGTTAACCTCAAATATGTTTAACCAGTTTTCATCAGTAATATTAAAAAACGTTTTTGGCTCATAGATACCTAAATTGTTGATGAGAATATCAACCTGAGGAACTTTTTGAAATAGCTGCTTTACCCCTGATGCAGTGCCTACGTCAGCAACAACACCAGAAACTTTCGCTTCGGGAGTATTTTGCTGAATTTTGGCGATCGCTTGAGCTACTCGTTTTTCAGACCGACCGTTGACAATCACTGATGCACCTTCTTGAGCTAACCCAAGGGCGATCGCAAAACCAATACCTGCGGTTGAGCCACTCACCAACGCGGATTTACCGTGCAATTTCAAGTCCATTTCGCTCTTTCCCCATTAGTTGAAACAGAATTTATGGAGAGATGCGATTAATCGCGTCTGTACGGGAGTAGGAGTCATATTTATTCTTACTCCCCTTCCAGCAACAAAAATTTTTCCGCTTCCCTCTCCTACGAGGAGAGGGTTAGGGAGAGGTAGGGAAGGGGTTGGGGGTTAGGTCTTTATTAGACTCAACTGAGAAGACTGCAAACTAAATGCATCTCACAACAGTACCTAGATTAAAGATGCTGTGCTAAGGTCTTATTCAAGGTGGTTTTTGGAACTGCGCCTACGACAGTATCAACCTGGCGACCTCCCTTAAAAACCATCAGCGTCGGGATGCTGCGAATTCCATAGTGGCTGGCAACAGTAGGATTTTGATCTGTGTTCAGCTTCACAAATTTCACCTGTCCTTCGTATTCAGCAGCAACTTCATCGACGACTGGACCCACCATCCGGCAAGGACCGCACCACGGTGCCCAAAAGTCCACTAATACCGGAATTTCACTTTCCAAAACTTCTTGCTTGAATGTGGCTTCTGTGACATTTGTAATGGATGACATAAAATTGCCTTCCTAATTAATTCTATAATTCGATAATATCGAATAATAAAAATATATGCCACCTGATGAGATAATGCAACTATGAGATTTCTTTATCATCCAGATAGAAAAAATATTTCTTTACCGGGCGTGCTGTATGCATTGGGCGATCCAGTGCGGCTAGAGATTGTGCGGCTGCTGGCGACTGAGGGGGAACAATGCTGTGCCAAATTTGATTTTGCGATCGCTAAGTCTACGATGTCCAATCACTTCAAGATTTTGCGGGAGTCGGGGATAGTCTTTACACGCAAAGAAGGGACACACCACATTAACATCCTGCGGCGTGAAGATTTAGAGGTTCTGTTTCCAGGGTTACTGGATGCGGTATTGAAAGCCGCTCAACCATTGTCTGTTGTCCCAGCTAGTACTAAACAAACAGCTTCAAGGATTTAAGGGCATTGGGCATTGGACGATCGCTACCTGTTTAAGAATCTTGTTGTTTTTTAATTTGTGTTTCTAAATCAGCAAAAATATTATCTTGTTCAAAAGGGTTCCGCCACCGAAGTCAGCAAAACCATTCCTAAGTATGTCAAAATCTAAGCATTCAAGAAATGTCATAAACAAACTTGCAACCAGGATTTATAACGTCTAGCGAGTTCCTGAACAAAATTAAGTTCTTCACCTTCAAGATTATTAAATAGATTATGATACTGCCAGCCACGCTCATAGCGACTCAGCATTTGTTCTGGAGTAAACCGATATACATCGGCAGTCTGCCAACAAATGGACTCCAGAAAAGGCAGCTTTTTGGGGACAATAACAGGATTATTTCTTGGTGTTGCGGTTGTCATAATTCTTTGAATCAACCACTTTAGGCTTACTTTAATCTTAGATGAGCACTAGCAACTTTGAAATTCAATTTTATCCCAACTATAAATTATCAGAACTGGGATAAACTCTTCCTTTCCAAGCGCCGCCGCGCCCTTGCCAGTGACGGAGTGCTGAGTCTAAAGTCATCAGCGTATAGAGAAATGCGATCGCAGGTAAACTAAATGCTAACCAGGGAGAACATTTATAAAAGCGGATCGTTGGGTAGTAAGCAAAAGCCATCAATAGCCATCCTAATAAACCTGTAAGTGCGATCGCCCAATTGCCCCAAACTACGCCCAGAATTACACACACAGGTGGAACTAGATAAATCAGAGGCATTCCTACTAAAGTTCCCAATAGTAGTAATGGCGAATAATTCAGTTGGGTATAGGCAGTACGAGCAACCATATCCCAAATCGTTGCCAGCGAGTCATAGGGACGCAAACTGTGAGTCAAAGTACTCAATCCTAACCAGATACGCCCTTGACTGGGGATTGGGTATGGGGCATTGCTTATCCCCCTTGTCCCTTTTTCCCCCACTTCCCTACTCCTCTTAACAGCATCAGCTAGGGCGCAATCGTCAATTAAAGCTTGGCGAATGGCTTGAATACCACCGATTCGCTCTAAAGCTTCTCGACTAATCAGAATAGATCCCCCAGCAGCGGCGGCTGTGGGATTGTTTGGATTATTCACCCAGCGGAAGGGATAGAGTTTTTGGAAGAAAAAGACGAAAGCTGGAATAAAAAGTTTTTCCCAAAAGCTTTCACACCTGAGTCGCACCATTACAGAAACTAGGTCTAAATCTTCCTGCACAGCTTTAGCAACGAGCCGGCGAAGATTACCAGGATCATGTTCGATATCTGCGTCGGTCAGCAAAAAATAGTCAGGTGCAAATTTACTAGCGCTTTTTATACCTTGCTCAACAGCCCAAAGTTTGCCCGACCAACCAGGAGGCAGCGATTCGCCTGAGATAATATGCAATTGCTGGGGTTTACCTACAGCATGTGCAACCCCTTCAGCAAAATTTGCTGTCCGGTCTGTGCTGCGATCGTCTACTAAAAACACGTTGAAAGAACCAGGATAATCTTGGAGTAGGAGCGATCGCAAGCTGGTTGGGATCAATTCAGCTTCGTTACGGGCTGGAACAACGGCACAAACTACAGGTAACGATTGTAGCTGAATTTCTGTAACCTCTAATTGCTGGTCTACTCGCCAAAACTGTCCCCAAAAACACAGTAATCCTAACCAAATTATCAAGGATAACAGCATCAATCCTAATACAATTACATCCATAACCTATTGCAAATTCTCAGTGACTCAGACACAATACTATGTCTACCGATAGAGGAAAAAATTTTTTCATCGTATTGCCGTGTTCATAACTAGTGTTGAGTGTTGAGGTTAAATAGTATTTGATGCGAACACAAGACAGGGTAAAAGTCAATCAAGTTGCAGAAGCGATCGCAGCTAGCCAACAATATTTGCTTTCAATTCAAAATCCGGTAGGTTATTGGTGGGCAGAGTTAGAATCCAATGTCACCATAACTGCTGAAGCCGTTCTCCTGCATAAGATTTGGGGAACAGACCAAGGCAGACCTTTACACAAAGTTGAAGCATACCTGCGTCAAGAGCAACGGCAGCATGGCGGCTGGGAACTTTACTACGGTGATGGCGGAGAACTTAGCACCTCGGTTGAAGCCTACATGGCGCTGAGGCTGCTAGGTGTACCAGCAACCGATCCGGCGATGATTAGAGCAAAAGCTTTTATTCTCCAAGGGGGTGGTATCAGCAAAACTCGGATTTTTACCAAGTTGCATCTAGCCTTGATTGGCTGCTACAACTGGCGCGGTATTCCCTCGCTACCACCTTGGATAATGCTGTTGCCCAAAGCTTTTCCAGTTAATATTTACGAAATGTCTAGCTGGGCACGTTCCAGTACTGTACCGTTGTTGATTGTATGCGATCGCAAACCTGTTTTTATCACTGACCCAACTATCAACCTAGATGAACTATACGCTGAAGGTGTAGATCAAGTCCGGTGGGAATTACCTCAAGCTGGCGATTGGACAGATTTATTCCTCACCCTTGATCAGGGCTTCAAGTTAGCAGAAAGTTTGAATTTAGTGCCTTTTCGTGAAGAAGGCATCAAAGCCGCCGAAAAGTGGATTTTAGAGCGACAAGAAGCTACAGGCGACTGGGGCGGCATTATTCCGGCAATGTTGAATTCAATGCTGGCTTTGCGCTGTTTGGATTATGACCCAAGCGATCCCATTGTGGAACGAGGTTTACAAGCAATTGATAACTTTGCTATTGAAACAGAGAATAGCTACCGGGTACAGCCTTGTGTTTCACCCGTTTGGGATACAGCTTGGGCGATGCGTGCTTTGGTAGAATCTGGCATTGCACCAGATCATCCGGCTGTGGTACAAGCTGGAGAATGGTTGTTGCAAAAACAAATTTTAGATTACGGTGATTGGGCTGTCAAAAATCGCCAGGGAAAACCAGGGGCTTGGGCGTTTGAGTTTGACAATCGCTTTTATCCCGATGTAGACGACTCGGCTGTAGTGGTGATGGCACTACATTTGGCGAAACTCCCCAATGAAAAAATCAAGCAGGCTGCGATCGCTCGTGCCCTAAATTGGATTGCATCTATGCAATGTAAACCAGGTGGGTGGGCTGCTTTTGATTTGGATAACGATCAAGATTGGCTTAACTCCATCCCCTATGGCGACTTGAAAGCCATGATCGATCCGAACACAGCAGATGTTACGGCTAGGGTGCTAGAAATGCTGGGTGCTTGTGATTTGTCAATTGATAATTATAATTTGGAGCGATCGCTTACTTATCTTCTGCGCGAACAAGAAACCGAAGGCTGTTGGTTTGGTCGTTGGGGTGTAAATTATATTTACGGTACCAGCGGCGTTTTATCAGCCTTGGCCTTGATTGACCCTCAAAGGCATAAACTCAGTATAGAACGAGGAGCAGCTTGGTTAGTTGGATGTCAAAATCCAGATGGTGGTTGGGGTGAAACTTGCCGCAGCTACGATGACCCCAGTCTTAAAGGAAAAGGAAATAGTACTGCATCTCAAACGGCTTGGGCTTTAATTGGCCTCTTGGCAGAAGGTGAAGCAACTGGTAAATTAGCGCTTGAGGCCATTGAGCGAGGAATTGGCTACCTAGTGGCAACTCAACAGCCTGATGGTACTTGGTTTGAGGCGGATTTTACAGGTACTGGCTTTCCCTGCCATTTTTATCTCAAGTATCATATGTATCAACAATACTTTCCTTTAATCGCGCTAGGTCGCTATCAAGCAGCGATTAGAGAAAATTAGTTTGGATGCCGTGCCCCTACCGGTGTACCTCACATAAACGAGAACCGCTATATTTGAACCACAT
This sequence comes from Nostoc sp. UIC 10607, assembly GCF_047228265.1. Classification (NCBI taxonomy): domain Bacteria; kingdom Bacillati; phylum Cyanobacteriota; class Cyanophyceae; order Nostocales; family Nostocaceae; genus Nostoc; species Nostoc sp. UIC 10607. The sequence continues at coordinate 24,708 of NZ_JBIQNW010000074.1, forward strand.
TTGTTGTAGGGGCACAGCAATGCTGTGCCCGTAGCGCATGGTCTATTTAGCTGAAAATTGCTGTAAAAATAAAAGTGAGGCATAGCCCCACCTTTGATTTTTGACTCAAAACGGTTACAGTACCCGCTTGAAGAAATTCACTAAATCCTCAATGTTCGGTGTGTGAAGTAAATCTACTACTTCTGTAGCTTTTTCAGAAGGTATATAGTCATTTGGGACACCGATGATTGAAGTCCCCAAATTTTGGGCTAATTGATACCAAAAAGCCAATTTATCATTAGCGTTCATTGAAGTATATTCTTCAGTAGGAATCGCTGTTTCCCCTACTTCATCTTGGTTTAGCAACTGACGCAAAGCAAAAAGCTGTTCTGCCTGTGGCAGGTTTTGAATTTTTGCAACTAAATTCGCAGTCCTTTCATTTGGCACATCATTGAGAGCGATCGCTGGAATTTCATCAGCAATTTCAGTATACATTAACGCTAGAACCGTCAGGCGATCGTCTGGACCCAAACTCTGGAATTTTGATACGCTTTGTTCTAAAAAATTGATGTTGGTAGAAGTCATAAACACCTCAAAGCAATTAACTACTTAATTAACTAAAAAAATATTAAGTGAAAATTGTAATCCTGCCTTCAGCCAGTTTGACTATTGCTTTGTTCTGAAACACAGCGAAAGAACATCACTTAATTTTTGTAACTCTGTGCTGCTGGCAACAATCACGCCAAGCAAATAACTGTCATTTGATGTATCAGTCTTGAATTGTGATGGTTCAAATCGGCAGAAGTTTATCTTAGTAATGTATCTATTCTATTAGCTGACTTTTCCCGTTAAGTCTCTTTTGCAAGCTGCCAGCCTTCACAAAGGTCGTGTAATTTTAACCAGCCTCGCCAC
>NZ_JBIQNW010000075.1:0-25432 GCF_047228265.1 Nostoc sp. UIC 10607
TACGACTGTCTCTTTTAAGATACCTGTCTTGGGGAATGACTATGGTGTTGTTTATTTTTTATTTATAAACACCCTCTAAGGGTTGCATCCCTTCTTTGACAGAGTTAGTAACAATCTGTTTTACAAATTTCATGAATCGAGTTTTACGTATATCCTCTTTGTCAGCTAGTTTGATTGGAGTAAGTTGAGCAATAAAAGCTCGTGCATCAGTAAAGCTACTCCAAGGAGTAATTGCTAAATTTCCTTTATCGTAAGCACAGCAAAACTCACATTTCCCTGTATCTACATTCAGGCGTATTGCTATTGGTAAAAATGTATTTCCAATACTGCCACGAGCGCGACCCTTTTGTTTACGAACGATTGTAATTGCAATAATTTCTTTTGGTCTGGCTTCTAGCGGGATACTTTGCAGATACTTATCAACTTTTTCTCTCAGATCATTAATGTAACCAGAATGAGCAAAGAGCAAATCTTTTAATGCTGACTGCATCCGATGGAAAAAGTCTGTGAGTTTAAGACAGTTTGTTTTTCGTATCTTTGCGATGGGTAGTAGAAACTGGACACCAGCACCAACCTTTGCTAATGCTTGGCGAGTTGAAGGTTTATTAACTTTATCATCAGGTTTCACAGTGTTTTGACCAGTAGGATCTGGGTAAAACTTCCGGGCCATAATTAAGCAGAAAGTTGGCTGATTGAGCTTTGCAATCTGTTTTGTAGTGGATTTCCATGCTTCAATTCGCTTGTGCGATCGCTCTTTAGCTTTCAACTCTTTTCCAGGTAAACCTTCTCGTGGCCCGTGGGTATCTTCTGGTAAGCGATTAATCTTTATTTCGAGGGTGTCTCCCCACAAAACTTGAGTAATGTTCTGCAATAGTTTCGCTTCTGTTTGCAACTCAGATTCATAAAAGATAAATAATAACGGTCGCTGATTGGGATACAATTGCTGAATCGCTGCTTGGTTTGCTTGAATAATTTTTTGAAGTTCATCTGTTTGATTCAGCGTTAATTGGTTAAATTGAAGAGCTTTTCTTTTTCCATGAATCCCTTCTAAACGAATGTCAAAGTATTTACTTAGCAAGTCATCAATTTGTTTATCGTTGAGTTGATCAAGATATTTTGGAGTGAATTCCAATTTGGTCTTTGTTTCCAGAGCTTCCAAAGCACCACCTAGTAGTGTAGGAAGATTAATCATACGCGATGCTGTATCATCTAGTTTATGCTTAGATAATACTTCTGTATAACCATCGAATACTTTAATTCCTAACGGTTCAAGAATTTTAGCGATCGCCTCAAACGCATCTAATTTATCAATTTCTGGTACACCTGTTTCAATACCATATTTTTCTGAAATTTCTTCGTCATCTTCTGAATTATCTTGAAGTCCATTACGGTAAGTTAGAACTACCTCACAGCTATCAGTAGAGGCTAAACCAGAAGCTATTTCTTGACCATCACAAGATTGTTTTAGTTTTAATTCTCTTTGCAGAATGTTAAAATCTGTATCTGCCACCCAACGAAAACTTTTATTTTTTTGTTTGTTATTTTTACCCTTTTTGTTATTTTTATCTTGTTCGCATTTTACTTGATAGCTAAATGAGCGATCGCAATGGTCTTGGGAAAATATGAAACCGCTAATATTCCTAAGGTCATATTTAGGAGCTTTTAATTGAGTAAACCAGCGACGTTTGGAAACCTCAACTTTCACCAAAGGTTGATGCAAAGATGGATAAGTAACGACTTCCACACGCACTACAAAACTGAATTTTCCTTTTGTATTAGGTAGGGTAATCGGATCAGTAATCAGTTCTGCCATGCCAGAGGTAAATGTTCCGTTGCTGGAAATAATGCGTTTAATCGGCCCTAACTCTGGGAAAATTACCTGTCCAGCAATTTGGCGAGCCGCGTAATCTGCCAGCATCCGATAGGCATACTTGTCTTTTGGTTGAGTTGTACCTGTCTTTTCATCTGAACCCCAAGGTAATACTTGAGATTTAAATGGAGAAATTTTTATTAACTCTCCTATTTCTCGCAAATCTTCTAATCGCTCAATAATCCCTATGGATATATCCTCTTTTTTAACAAACGGTTTGAGATAATTTATGAACCAATCATTAATAATTGGGCGAAGCACTTTATTTATTTCTTCTTCATCGCCATCAGTCAGGTAAACAAAAGGTTCTGGCTCATCCCCTCTGTTAGCATGATAAAATGCACCCTTGCTCAGACCTACTTCTGGTTCAATTCGCGCCGCATCTTTTAATACTACTTGTAGAAAACCTCGCAATGAGGCATAGGGCAGATTTTTGACATTAGCTCCTTTTTGAATCTCGGCAAAACTGAGCAGAGATGCTTTTGTCCAGCTAAGTGTTAAACCCTCTACTATGATTGGAGGTAGTTTATCTGGTACAGTGAAGGCTAAAGTAAATTGTTTAATTGGTTTGATTTGACCTTGCTGAATATAAAAGGTATGTGAAACTAAACTACCATCAGTTTCTTGTTCTTCCTCTTCTTCAAAAAAGTCTTCTTCCAATTCCATTTCATTATCAAAATTGTCGGTCATTTTTACATCTCCAATAGTGGTGAAAAATCATTAAAACCGTCTTCTTCATCCGTCAAATCTTGTGAATTAGCTAGCTCATCAGGGTAAATTAGTCCTTCAATACGTTTTAAGGGTGCTAAAAATGCGCCATAAAGTTCTTCATAAATTTCCCGAATTACGGGGTCTTTATGGTTGACACATTCTTCTAAAATGATTCGCATCTGAACCAGCATACTGTCTCGCCCAGAGTCGGGTTTACCTTCAGCTGATTTTTTAGCCCAAGCTGCATCCACAAAGTAAACTGATACTGGGCATCCATTCCGCATCCCTCGCCCAATTGTTTGCAAAATAGCAACCATTTGATTAGCTGTAAACGATTTGAATAGTTCAGGGCCTAAACGGCTGGCCATTAAGGGTTCACGTAACAATCTATTGGCAGTTCGCCACAAGTCTTTCCTTGATTGCTGCCAAGCTGTTGCGATCGCATTTAAATCTTCTGTTTCACCAAAAACTCGACTATCAAATTCTTGTGTTGCGCGTCCTGCCAAGCTATACAAAAGCTGCATATCATCCTTGGTAGGATGAGGACGAGTCAGGAAGTAAATCGAGCCAATTGCCGCATCTAGTTTTCTATCTCCTTTGGTGAAAACGATGTTCACACCTCTACCAATTGCCAACATGGGAAAAATTAAAATATCACAGTTTTCATCGTCTCCTAACGCTTCACATTGAGCAGAGGTAACAAAATCTGCCGGTTGTTCTCCATCTCTGAGGGACTGAACAATTGCCTTTGTATGTCTACCAACTTCAGGATGATAGTCATTGATATATTTCTTGATAGAACGAGCCTGTTCATAACTATTGACAACTAAAGCGGCTTTGCGACGAATACCAGACTTTACATCAAATCTATTCATAGACTTGTAAATTTCAGGTTTACTTCCTCCTACAAGAGCATTTACCATTCGCAGAAGATTACGCTTTTGAAGGTCGCCAGCACCGCTATATTTGAGGGGTTCATCACCACGTTCACTATCTGGAAACCATTTGAAACGATAAACGCTCTGTTCTGGTTTATGTTCTGACTGACGCGGTTTTAGTAAATAATGCGGGCCAGCATTAATGTGGTAGGCGGGACTAGCTTCTAAAAATGAAGTTGCTGAAGTAATCAAAACGGCTGGGCTGAGATGTCCATCATCTGCGTCTAACAACCGATGAAAACGGTGCATTAACATTCGGGGCGCACCAACAAATGTAATGTAGGACAATTGCACATTTCTGGCGGCGGTACGTGTTGTTTGTGCTTTGGAAAAACTGTATCGCACTCCAGAAAATGAACCTAAAATGCTTTCTGGAATAAATTTTCGGAGTTCTGGTGATGCAGTTGATTCCACAATTGGTTCACGAATAAAACCCTCTGCAACCATCGTTCTAGTTCCTGGTACAATTCGCTGGTAGCCCACAATTACGAAAGTAACAGTTATAAGTAATTTAGCTAAATCTTCTGCTTCTATTGTTGATAAATGATCTGGAAAACAGAGCTTGAGAAATAATTCAGCAATTTCTTCAACGATCGCATCACGTCGCTTAATCAGATTTTCAGCCAGGTAACGGCGGAAATGACTAATAAGAGTTTTCCATTGCTTTTCAAGGGTTTCACGGTTATAGCCTAAAATCCGAGGCCATAAATCTGCTTTAAAGTCTTGAGGGTTCTCAACACCTGTGCGATCATAGAAGGCGTTATATGCTGCTGCTTCCCAAAATTCAGTCAGTGCCCGACTTTTACTAAAGCCTAGTTTGGCTTCTTGTTCATCAAGGTCATCCTGCTGAGAGGATTTCTTTAAAGTATTCAATAGTTCGCTAACAATCCGTAATACAGTCAATAATTGATTTTCGTAGCGTTCTCCCACCCGCGACTTAGACATATTCTGAAGGGTGGTAATTAAGGAAGTATTATAGCTACCAAATTCTGCCGAGTCACGGCTGTAGAGTTCTACATCTCGATCGAATAATCGATGGCTCTCGCTGCCAGCAAAGCGGTTATGGATTTGTTCTAAAATTACCCGATGAATGGATCGCTCTGAGCCTGAAATACTTAAGGTTGCTGCCCCATAACCATCTAACACTGTCTGCACCATATCACCTTCGTCGCAAACAACTACATCGAAGGTACGAGCAATTAATTCAAAATATCGTACTTGTTCTTGAATCGCATGAGGTGATATTTGAGTATCGAGCGATCGCACATGACCAACCCAAATATTAGCATCCAACAAATCTCGCGGTGCTTTGTTTCGACCGCACATTGTCCATAAGGGACACAGGCATTTCTTCATCTTTCCCTGTTTCCCTCCGCCTTGCAATATCTCGTTGCAAGGTGCGTAACCAAAGCCCCACAGGGACATATCAGCAGTTGAAAAGGCTGGTAGGACGCAGTTCATCCCAAAAACTTCTGCCTGTTCTAAGGTGTGAGCAAAGCCACCATTACCTCGTGTTGCGATCGCCTCAGCAATATTATCTGCATGACGACGACGAGTCTCATCGCTTTGTCCGACAAGCATTCCCACCTTAACTTGATGAAATGCCAGTTCAGCCATGTACTGTCTAGCAACTTCAATGGAGGGAAACACAAACATGGCTTTATACTCATGTAATCCTAGCCAGATAGCTATCAACACGAGGATGGTTGTTTTACCTGACCCTGGCAAACCAATTAAGTGCTTGATGTCTTCTAATTCCAGAACATCATCTTCTTTCCGCAGACCTTTTCCGGCCTCCGATACCATGAGGTCAAAGCGTTCAAAACGATCTGCCCAGTTACCACGTCGTCGCTCAGTATCTTGCTTTTCACGCTCGTCCATCTCAATAGCCAGATCGCGCAGTTCACTTAAGGGAATGCGAATTTTTCCTCTTGGTTGGCGGTTGAGAGAATGTGTACGGCGTGCAGTAATCGGGGCATTTATACGAGGGATGTCTAACTTCACGGCGGTTGACTCTTCACCTAATGCAACCGCCATCGCCTGACGAGGATCGGCAAATGTAAAACCATACGAATCGTATGACAAAGGGGCACTTAAAATTTGACGCGCTTGTGTAATTTGAGAATCTTCTAAAGGATCTGTTCTTTTGAAGTGCAGTGTTTCGGTATCAATCTCATACGCTCCTTTAGTATGGTTGCAGTAATGATGATTGTTATAGAGAGCAATTGCGTGTTGAACTGATTGCCGTGTAACAAAAGTCAAGGACATCTGCCGCATATTGAAAATAGCTTGACGGGCAGGCTCTAATGTAGGTGCATTTAAAATGCTGGCCATGCCTGACATAATTACTGGCGCGTACTCCAGTGAATTAGTATCAATAAATTCCTCCATTAAGACGCAAAGCCAGCAAATTCGGTCTACACCTTTCCAAAAATCAGGTTTGGTTCGCATAAGGTATCTTCTTTAAAAAATCAATTACAGAGGAAACCGACATAATTTCTAAACTGGCGGGATCGCCCTTTTTATCTAGTGTTGAGATGAGGGTAGAAATGTAGCTTGGGTTATCTTCCATTAAGCGATCGCTCACCGCGAGAATGCGGCGGCGATAGTGAATCAGCCCACCAATACTACGATTGAGACGCAAAGCCAGAGTCACCGGACTTGTGTAAGATTTGGCATCAATTCCAATTGCCCGTTCGTTAATTGCCACATCGCATAAATCTGACTCCGGGTAAAGTTCAGCATTGAGCTTACTTTGTCGGGCTGTATCAAAAATGGCTAATTCGTCAATTGCTGGGCCTGTCCAGTAGGTAAGAATTCGTGGCTCGGCAATTCGTAAAATGTCTTTGGGATCTAGTTTTTCAGATACTTTTGGTGAGTTGTGGCCAATGCACTGGCGAATTGGACAGCGCCCTTGTGAAAAAAGTTTTTTGTTGGGATGCGATCGCATCAATGTGCCACAGTGGGCGCAGCGATGTGCTAGTCCATCGACTAGCCAGATATCTGGCACTAAGTTGAAGAAATTTTCAATGAGCATTCGCTGTAAAGGGGTCAAGTCATTTTCAACCAAGTAGTCTAATAGTTGCCGTTCTCCTATTAAAGAGTACCTGCCAAATAACTCTCGTAGGGCGGTGTAAGCTTTGTGTTGGCGACGACCGCCCAATCGTTCAGTTGCTTCGCATAACTGAGTATATAAGCGATGCTCAATTACATTGTCTTCGCCAAAACCCCCGCTCAGGTTGGCAATCTCTGCACAGTCTGAGGTGGGTACTCGCAAATCTGGATCGATTAAGGTAACGCTAGAAAAACGAAAGTCTGATTGATTAAAAACCCCTAACTGCCAGCGATCGCAACCAAGAGGGTATCGAGCATTATCTAAAACAGTATGTACACAAGCAGCGCGATCGCTTAATCCTTCTTCAATATATAGACGACCTAATTTGCACATTGCTTGATAGAGTTCTGGTGGCAGCGTACTATCTTCTTGGCGCACAATCTCTCGACCTGGGAGAACCCGATCATATTGGCGAAGAATTCCCTGAGCAAGTAACACCACAGCATCTTCAGCCAGATCCCTTACTGGGCGGTGTCCTGTAGGCAGAGGCAAAGAAGTTGCTGAAACTGTAGGTAGCCAAGTAGGATCTTGACCTTGAGCCTCTGCAATAATTTGTCTCTCTAAAACATCTTCACCAAAGGAAGGTAAAACTTGAGCGATCGCTGCAAGTGTCCAACCCTTCTTCAATAGGAGAGCAGTTGCCAAACTCTCCAAAATTTGACGAAATCCAAATTCTTGCCCTTTGGGTTGTGATAAAAGTTGTTTCGCTCTCCACGACCGAATGGTACGGAGGGCAGGTGATTCTATAGACATTTCAAGGTGTTTAATCTGGCGTTTTAGCTCCTTTGTCAGAGCCTCCGCAGTTCCCTGCCACTCACGCACGTCCTCAAAGTACATGGCTATGTATAATACAAGTTACATTTTAATGCGTTTACACTAAATGATGTAAATGAAAATGTCAAGTTTCTATTTGTTTGTACTGCAAAACTACCTTATACAGTAATTTTATTTACAAAAAACTTGGCATTGTACGTATTTACTACATAATCTAGAGTTTTGGAATAGGCAATCGCACTTCATACAGCGATCGCAATTCGAGGATATCTTGCCATTCGAGATCAGTAAATGGTTGGGTAACTAGTTCTATGCCAAAGTACTGTTTGGCTGTCTCTGTCAGTGTCTCCACAATCTTTACAATCCAGCCATCCTGTTCCTGTGTGTTACAAAGCGAGGTATTCCACGGAGCCGATTGTTCAAAGATTTTCTGAAATAAAGCTTTGTCTGTAGATAAAATCATCGAGCCGTGTTGAAGAATAGTATTTCTTCCCTTGCGTTGGGCACTACCAATAAATTTACTTCCATCGGTAGTAACCAAGTCGGCTGCTGTTGCTGTGTTGAAGCAACTGGGATTATGAATGTAACCTCGTCCAGCAGAACCATAATTTAACTCAATACCCAAGGTTTCCCAGCCTTGGATCAAAAAGTTACAGATGTTTTTATAAGTATCCCAGCTTTTTCCACTACTTGCTGAAGTAATTAGGGCGTAGCTTAAATCTCCTTGGTGAAGAACAGCTCTACCTCCCGTTGGCCGACGAACTAGATCGAGTTCCTGTCCCTGGTAAATTAGATTATGCCACTGGACAGGCCATTGTTTTTGCAGATGTCCCAAGGAGAGCACATGGGGATACCAGGTATAAAAACGCAAGGTAGGCGGGTGCTGTCCCTTTTCAAATTGGTTGAACAACCAAGCATCGATCGCCATTTGTACTGCTCCTGATGTCTGAAGCATTGGGATGAAACGCCAAGTAGATGGTGACTCGGTTGCTAATTCTTTCATAGATTTCGGACTTTGCCAGAGGTTGGCCAAGTTGTTGAGGAGGGTTCTGAAATCGTTACTCTCGAATCGGTTAAAGCAGTAACAGAGTTAAATTTAAAATCTAAAATTTGGTGGTGAGAAAATCAAATAACTGATGCGCCATTTCTAATTTAGAACAAGGTGCAATTTCCAATTTATTTCCTTGGCTATCTAAAAATATTGCTTGATTATTATCACTCCCAAAACCACCATCAGGTTGATCAATGGGATTGGCAACAATAGCATCTAATTTTTTATTCTGTAACTTTTCTAATGCTGGCTTGATAATATCGCCAGTTTGTGCTGCAAAACCAACTAATATTTGATGCGGCTGTTTAAGTTGTGCTAATTGGGCGACTATATCCGGTACAGGTTCCAGAGGTAGGGCTTGGGGGAGCGATCGCTTGGGTAATTTCTCTGTACTATAATCTTTTGGCTTCACATCTGCTACGGCTGCTGACATGACAATTACATCAGCGTTGGGTAAATATTCCAGCATGGCGTGCTGCATTTGCTCGGCACTAATGACGGGAATTGCTTGTACTCCTAATGGTACATTCCAATTAGCTGGGCCATGTACCAAAGTAACGTTTGCGCCCCGGTGAAGTGCTGCTTGCGCTAAAGCTAATCCCATTTTACCTGTGGAAGGATTACCAATAAATCTTACTGGGTCAAGATACTCTCGTGTTCCCCCAGCGCTAATTAACACTCGTTTACCTACTAAATCTCGTTTACCTTGAGTGTGTAACAACGATTGGATGTGAGCCAAAATTTCTGGAGGTTCTGCTAATCTACCAGCACCGATGCGATCGCACGCTAATAATCCTGATGCCGTATTCATCCCATGATATCGGCTATCGATCAATAGCTGTTGCCAATTTCGCTGCACTGATAGCTGTTCCCACATATCCGTATTCATTGCGGGTGCTAACAGCACGGGACAAGTAGAAGCTAACACGGTATTTGTGAGTAAATTATCAGCCATTCCGTAGGCTAACTTGGCTAATGTATTAGCTGTCAAGGGGGCAATTATCATGACATCTGCCCATTCACCCAACTCAATATGCAAAGGACGAGAGTGAGTTGGTTTCCAGAAATCATCATCTGTGTAAGCGGGATGACGAGATAGGGTGGCTATTGTCAGAGGCGTGATAAATTCTTGCGCCGAACGGGTGAGGATAACTCGGACTTCCACCCCAGTTTTAAACAGCGTCGAAACCAATTCACAGATTTTGTAGGCGGCGATACCGCCACCTACACCAATTAGAACTCTGTTCAATTTTGGATTAGTCATAGTAAAAAGTTAGGAGTAAGTAGTAATTTAGGAGCAAGTAGTTACGAATATTAATTTCCAACCCCTAACTTCTGTACAGACGCGATTAATCGCGTCTCTCCTAACTCTCAACTACGCTTCATCGTAAGGTTCTAAGTCTAAGAGGTAGATATAGGGTTCAACTAACTCTGGGCGCTGAAATGCGATCGCTCGCAATAGATGCCAATCATTTAAACCCTCAAAAGCATTACTATAATTATCTAGCTCCAGACGTGTAGCCAGTTCTTCTACTTCTGCCGCAGTCATGGCAGCAATTTCTTTCCTCGAAATGCTTAGAGTTGTCATAATGTTCGCCCCTCCCTTATGCAGCACTCGCCTTCAGCATGGGTTAAGTTGCGCTGAACGCAGCCACCCAATATATATTACTCATTAGAGGTCATTAATTTCGTGAAAAATGTCAGAATTTGTACCAGAATTTATAAAAAATTCGTAATGCTGACTAAGCAATTGTATTTACAACGAAATTTCGTAGCACCTCTAACGTTTGTGGATTTATTTCATGCCCCATATCAAATTCGTGGTATTCTACTGCCACTGCTAGAGAATTGAGAGTTTCTCGTGCCTTCAAAGCAGCTTGCAGGGGCACAACTTCATCATATCTCCCGTGGCTGATTAAAGTAGGTGGAATCCCACTTTGATCTGCCTTGAGTGCGTCAGGATGTAAATATCCGCTCATGACAACTAAGCCTGCTAAGGGCAATTTTGAGCCGACATCTAAAGTCATTGCTCCGCCTTGAGAAAATCCACTCAAAATTGTGCGTGACAAAGGTACGCCAGTGGTACTTTCTAAAGATTGTAAGAAATCTGTTAGCAGTTGCCGACTTTCTGTCAATCCTTGATACATATTTTCCACCCTCAGGTCATACCATGCCCTCCCTACAGGGGAATAGGGATAAGGATAAGGTGCATCAGGTAATACAAATTGGTAATCAGGTAAGTTGAGCAAGGGTAACAATGATGCTACATCCTCAGCATTAGCTCCCCAACCATGCAAAGTGACAATTAAGCCTACGGGGGGTTGAGAAGTTTCTCTCTTAACGGTAATAGCTTGTAAAGACAGAGGTTTACTCCTAAAATTTTACTCTTTTAATAGATCCTATCTGCTTGCCCAAAAAATACCTACGTTGTTATGGTGCTAGCAAGCAAAAGCCAGATGGTAATTTTGTCTAAAAACATTTTTACCAATTTATATACAAGAATAATTCCTATCTATAAATTATTGCTTTTAGCTATTTTTTAATTTAATACAAATAATTATCAATTACTTTTTAGATGATTATTCTAATAAATGTCAATAATATGGATAATTAATTATCCTAACAAAGAAATGAATAGCTTCTATCTATTGAATTAGCAAAATATCCTAGTATGATTTTACATTAAAATGTTACTATGCAATCTTCCTAAATTAATAGTAATATATTTCAATAAACTTATTAAGAGTATGTGTTGTACCGGAGAAAGCTTATGAAACGCCGCAAATTTGTCTATATAGTGGGACTAGCAACTGCTAGTGGTGGATTAGCGATCGCTTGTAATTCTAATCAAACTCCCACAGATACTGCCCAATCGCCATCAACGCAGGCTACACCAGCTACTGCTTCTAGCGGTGTATTAGAAAAAGAGCTAGTAATCTACTCAGGACGCAACGAAAAACTCATTGGTGAGCTTATCAAACAATTTGAGCAACAAACCAATGCTAAGGTACAAGTCCGCTACGGCGATACTGCTGAGTTAGCATCAGCAATTTTGGAAGAAGGGGCAAACAGTCCCGCAGATGTCTTCTTTGCTCAAGATGCTAGCGCCCTCGGAGCTATTCAAAAAGCAAATCGAGCAGTACAGTTACCAACATCTCTTCTCAATCAAGTAGATAGTACCTATCGTTCACCAGAGGGGAAATGGCTAGGTATTTCGGGGAGAGTGCGTACAGCAGATTACAACTCTAAATTAATAAAACCAGGGGAATTACCATCGTCTATTTTTGGCTTTACTGAACCGAAATGGAAAGGTAAAATTGGCTGGGCACCTACAAATGGTTCCTTTCAATCCTTTGTCACCGCCTTACGAGTTGCAGAAGGAGAAGACAAAGCTAGGCAATGGTTAGAAGGTATTAAAGCTAACAATGCTAAAGTCTATCCTAATAATACTGCGATCGTAGAAGCCTTATCTCGCGGCGAAATTGCTGTCGGATTTGTCAATCATTATTATCTAGAACGAGTCAAACAAGATAATCCTCAAGTTCCTGTGGAGCATCATTTTACCGATGATGTGGGTTCCTTGGTAAATGTTGCAGGTGTAGCAATTCTTAACGGCGCCAAACATCCCAATATTGCTCAAAAGTTTGTCGAATTCATGCTGAATGAAAATGCGCAAAACTACTTTGCTAATCAAACCTATGAGTATCCTCTAACTTCGGCTGTTGCACCCAAAGGTAAACTAAAATCTCTCCAACAAATTAAAAAACAAACTCAAAAAATTGATTTAAGTAATTTGAGCGATTTAGAGACAACACTCAAACTCATGCAGCAAGTACAAGTCATATAACCCGCTATAGGTTGGAATTCATCTGACAAAGGTAGGAAAAATCTAAATTTTTTGAGAAAGTTTGTTGCTTACCAGTACAGGTTAATGGTAAAGGTTGAGAATACCAAGATTATTGCAAAAACTTCCTGGTAAGTATTAAGGTGGAGGATTGGAAATTGAAAAGTTTACCATTGCTGAAAGTTTCAGCATTAGCTCTCGCTGTAACGCTAGGTTGGGGAATCGGGGTGGCTGTAAATGCCCAAACGAAAACCCTCGTAATCTATTCAGGCAGAGAAGAAAAACTAATTGGCCCCTTAATAGAGAAAGCAAAAAAAGACTTGAATCAGGATATTCAAGTGCGTTATGGCGATACTGCTGAATTAGCGATCGCACTTTTGGAAGAAGGCAAAAATGGCCGTGCAGACTTGTTTTTCGCTCAAGACGCTGGTGCTTTAGGCACTTTGGAGAAAAAACAGGTAACACTACCGATTGCCTCTAAACTGCTAAACAAGGTTGATTCCCGCTTTCGTTCTGCTAAAGGGCATTGGCTAGGAATTTCCGGTCGCGCTCGTGTTATTGACTACAATACCAAGCTAGTTAAACAAGGGGAACTACCGACATCAATTTCGCAGTTAACAGAACCGAAATGGCGCGGTAAAGTCGGCTGGGCACCAACTAACGGCTCTTTCCAGTCATTTATCACCGCAATGCGAGTCTTAGATGGCGATGCAAAGACTCTCCAATGGCTCAAAGCGATGAAAGCTAATGGTGTCAAAGATTACGGCAAAAACTCTGCGATCGTCGAAGCTGTGGGACGTGGAGAAGTTCATCTTGGCTTAGTGAATAATTACTACTTGTATCGTTTCAAAAAAGATAATCCGAACTTTCCTGTTGCCCACCACTACACAAGCAAAGATGCAGGATCAATGATTAATGTGGCAGGAGTAGCTATTACGAAAACCACAGATCAAAAAGCTGATGTAGAAGCTTTAATTGATTACCTGCTCAAACAGAGTTCACAAAATTACTTTGCTCAAGAAACTAACGAGTATCCTTTAGTAAAAGGAATCGCAGCGCCATCAAAACAAGTACCAATCAGTAAGCTAAATCCACCCAATGTTAACTTGACAGATTTAGATGATTTGCCAGCAACGTTGAATTTATTACAGCAGGCAGGAGTTTTGTAACAGTTGAAAGCGGTTCGCCCTCCATTATTTCTCACATTAGCGGCAACGGTAGTGGCAATTGCCATTGCCCTGCCATTGCTATACTTAGTGATTCGTACCGCAGGTATTGGCGGGGAAGAGTTCTGGGAATTGATTTCTCGTCCCCGCAATATTATGGTTTTTTTCAACAGTGCGGCAATGGCGGCAACGGTAACGTTATTTTCCACACTAATTGCTGTACCGTTGGCGTTTTTAACTGTGCGGACAGACTTACCAGGAAGACGTTTTTGGTTAGTGGCAACAACATTACCCTTAGCTGTTCCTAGCTATGTAGGCAGTTTTGCGCTGATTGCAACTTTAGCACCACGAGGTAGTTTTTTGCAGCTGTTGCTTCAACCATTGGGGGTAGAAGAATTACCTTCCATTTATGGTTTTCCTGGGACAGTTTTGGCAATCACTTTGTTTACCTATCCCTATATGCTGCTGAGTGTGCGTTCTGGATTACAAGGTATTGATCCATCTCTAGAAGAAGCATCTCGTAGTTTGGGCTATGGTAGTAGAGAAACCTTTTTTAAGGTAGTTTTGCCACAGTTGAAACCATCACTGATTGCAGGTGGATTATTAGTAGCTTTGTATGCTTTGCGCGACTTTGGTACACCTTCGCTGATGCGCTTTGATGCCTTTACACGGGCAATTTTTTTACAATATAAAACTAGCTTTAATCGGAACTCAGCCGCAGCTTTGTCTTTGATGTTGGTGACATTAGTACTGCTGATTTTGTGGCTGGAATATCGAATGCGATCGCGTGCAGCTTATTATAGTCGTGGTTCCGCTTCTCTACGTCCACCAAAAATTGTCAAATTGGGAATTTGGAAATGGCCAGCTTTCGGTTTTTGTCTGCTAATCACTAGCTTTGGTGTAGTATTACCAGTAGGTATCACCTTATTTTGGCTGATGCGCGGACTTAAGGGTGGCTATACTTTCCCCAATTTATTCCCCACCATTCTCAACTCCATTGGCGCGGCTGGATTAGCGGCTTTAGCTACCACCATCTTCGCCTTACCAGTAGCAATTTTAGCAGTCAGATTTCCGAGTAAAATCACTGCCATAATTGAACGCTGTTCTTATATAGGTTTTGGAGTTCCAGGAATAGTTGTTGCCTTATCTTTGGTATTTTTTGGTGCCAACTATCTGCCAGCATTGTACCAAACTCTCCCGATGCTGATATTTGCATATTTAGTTTTATTTTTACCGCAATCAGTGGGAACAGTCCGCAGTTCGCTTTTGCAAGTCAATCCCCAGCTAGAAGAATCAGCCCGTAGTCTAGGTAGGAATGCTTGGCAAACTTTAAGAGAAGTTACCTTACCTCTGGTACAACCAGGTGTGTTGAGTGGTGCGGTGCTGGTATTTCTCACAGCGATTAAAGAACTACCCGCCACAATGCTGTTAGCGCCTATTGGCTTTAGTACTTTAGCAATGCAAATTTGGCAAGCTACAGAAAATGTAGATTTTGCCGATGCGGCGGCGGCTTCATTAGCTATGCTACTAGTTTCTATGGGTTCAACTTTATTGGTGCTATCTCAAGAGAACGTCAAAAAAGAGCAAGTCTTGAAGGAGGCAGGAGGCAGGGGACAGGAGGCAGAAGGAGTAAATCACTTATAGAATTCGACCCCTTAATTTGAAGCTTTTCAAGTAATTGAACTATACTACTTCCCACTCCCTATGCAACAAGTAATTCTAGATTTACAAAATGTCACCAAGCGGTTTGCAGAAAGTGCCTTCCCTGCTGTAGATAACGTATCTTTGACGTTGCAACAAGGAGATATATTAGGATTGCTTGGCCCATCTGGTTGTGGTAAAACTACCCTGTTGCGAATGATTGCTGGTTTTGAGCGATCGCAAGCAGGAGAAATTAAAATTGGTGGGCAGATAGTTTGTAATAGTTCTACTTGCATCCCAGCCGAACAGCGCGACATCGGTGTTGTTTTTCAAGATTATGCCCTGTTTCCCCATTTAAATGTGGCAGAAAATGTGGCTTTTGGGTTGAAACATTTCAGTAAACAGCAAATACAAAAACGTATAGCCGAAGTCATTACTTTGGTGAGACTCGAAGGCTTAGAAAAACGTTACCCTTACGAACTCTCAGGTGGACAGCAGCAGAGGGTTGCACTTGCCCGCGCTTTAGCACCCCAACCCCAACTCATGCTTTTAGATGAACCCTTAAGCAATCTTGATATTCAAGTTAGATTGCGCTTGCGAGAAGAAATACGCGACATTCTCAAAGCGGCGGGTACTTCAGCAATTTTTGTTACCCACGACCAAGAAGAAGCATTAGCTATTTCAGATATAGTGGGTGTCATGCGCCAAGGACATTTAGAGCAACTAGGCACACCAGAAGAAATTTATACTCATCCAGCATCAAGATTCGTTGCCGAATTTGTCACTCAAGCTAACTTCCTTCCCGCTCATCGCCAAGGCAATTTATGGAAAACAGAAATTGGTAGTTTTGAGTTAACAGCAAACCACATCGATGATACTGGCGAAATAATGATCCGCCAAGAAGACTTTATATTAAAGCCTAATACCGATGCGCCCGTAGTCGTCCGCACCCGACGGTTTTTAGGACGTGAGTACCAATATTGTTTACAAACTCCTTCTGGTAAAGAACTCCATGCGCGGACACTGAAAGATATAGCGTTACCTGTGGGTGCAAGGGTGGAGTTATCTATAGCCAGTGATACTATAAAGTTTTTTCCGCAGTAGATTTTGCTGTTAAATCCCAGATTGTACGCGCCACAAAAGAGCGTAGATACCATTAAGTTAGAGTAAATCCTTATACTTACCCTGCCCCAACCCACTGGGGCTAAGGGGTTATTAGTGTAGATAATTGGTCGTTTCAAGACGCGAGAAATCGCGTTTCTACATCAGGGTTTTGTTGCTCATTCTGAATTGTATTCTACCCTGCTCCACAACTAAGTAAGTCGGTGTAAATAATTATTGTTGCAATCAGGCAGGGGGCAGGGAGCAGGGAGAGAAAGAGTTTGAGCTTTATTTACTTTTATTTACATAGTTTGGTTTTATTGCACCGACTTACTTAGCCACAGTCATTACATATCTGCAAAGCCTTGGTTATAAGGTTTCTCTCGAACCGACAACTGCGGCTTAGGGGACTTTTTCAGAGTAGACTCAACCGAGAAGCGCTATATTCTTCTTAACTCAAGCGTATTGGATAACTAATAACTTCAATTTCCCCACGGATTAAAGCGGTGGGATGAGTTAATTACCGCTCTCATCTAAGTACTCAATACTTAGTACTTAGTCGCTTTAAAGATTGCAATATTTGGCTGTTAAAATCTACAGGTGAAGCTAACTAAACGTTTTGTTGTTTTGCCAAAAGTGGTATATTGGCACTTGACCCGGCCGAGTACAAATTATGCATAAGCCCACAGGACAGCAAACTCGAAGTGTTGTACTCAGTACTACAGGACAGGAAGGGGAAGTGGGCAGATGAACAAAAATCTTGAGCAAACTGGTGTTTTTTCCCTGTTTAAAGGCGTACCCCTGCGTCGCATTCTGGTAGCGTTGTTTCTGCTGCAAATCTTGCTAGCTGTAGGATTAACTACATACTTATCAATCAGCAATGGGCAAAAAGCAGTCAATGAGGTAGCCAGCGAATTACGTCATGAAGTCGCCAATCGGGTTGAGCAGAATTTACAGGCTTATCTCTCAACCCCGCGCCAAGTACTACGCAGTAATCAAAATGTGATTGACATCGGGTTGCTGAAGATGGAAAATTTGGCAACCTGGGAGTCATACTTAATAAAACAGTTAGAGATTTTTCCTGATGCAATTGCCTTAACGGCAAGTAATGAACAGCAAGAACACCTAGCGGTGGAAAAGCTCAACGATCGCCAATTTTTGCTCAGAAAAGCCGACAAGTCGACTGGGTACGACCTCTACACCTACAAAATTGATCGTCAAGGTCAACGTATCCAACTACCAGAGGTGATCAAAAACTATGATGCGCGATCGCGTCCTGATTATCAAGCAGCAGTTACCGCCAAAAAATTCAGCTTTAGTCAGATATTTACACCCCTCACTGAACCAACACTTCTAATTAGTGCATCTCAACCTATATATAACTCCCAAGGTCAGTTACTCGGAGTCAACAGCACTCAAACTCACATATCACAAATTGGGGATTTGCTGCAAAATATTAAAGTTGGCAAGTCTGGGCAAATTTTTATTATCGAGCGATCGGGGCTATTAGTCGCAAGTTCTACAACAGAAGAACCATTCCGTTTACAAAATGGTAAACCCATTAGATTAGCAGCTTCCCAGAGCAGTAATTCTTTTACTCAAGCAACCGCTAAATATTTAGAAACTAAATTTAGTAACTTAGACCAAATTAACAGTTTACAGCAACTAGATTTATCCTTTGACGGCAAACGGCAATTTTTAGAAGTTAGACCGTTACAGGGCAAACCAAATATCAATTGGTTGATAATAGTGGCTGTCCCAGAAGCAGACTTTATGGGACAAATTGATCGCAATACTCAAACCACAATTTTTCTTTGTCTGGGAGCATTGGGATTAGCTATTTTATTGGGAATTATCACCGCCCGTTGGATAACTCAGCCTATTCTATACTTCAGCACAGCAACAAAAGATTTAGCCAATTTTCCCAATGGCGAAGACTCAGTGGTGATAGTACAAGGTATTAAAGAACTAGAGATGCTGGGTGGATCTTTCAACGAGATGATGCAGCAATTACGCAAAACCTTTACTGCACAGACTACCAAAAATGAAGAGTTAGAATTGCAACTTCAGCAGCGAACTCAAGAATTACAGCAAGAGATTCAAGAAGATAGTAACAGCGAGCGAAAACTGTGCCAGCATAATCGAGTACTAGCAGAACTGGCAAATCACAGAGCAATTTCAGAAGGAAATCTGGAAACAGCATTCAAAGTCATCACCGAGAAAGCAGCAAATGCCTTAGAAATAGAACGAGTCAGTGTGTGGTTATTTAATGGTGAACGCACCAAATTACAATGTATAAGTCTCTACGAACGTAGCAATCAAAGACATTCGGCAGGTTTAGAACGCAACCTTGCAGATTATTTAATCTACTTGAAAGCTTTAGCATCTGCCCGTACCATCATCGTCACCGATACTCGCACCGATCCACGGGTACAAGAATTAAGGGATGAATTGCTAGAACCAAATAACATCCTATCTCTAATTAATACTTCCATTTGGGTTGGGGGCGAAGTTGTAGGAACAGTATTGTATGAGCAAGTTGGTATTCCCCGGACATGGGAACTGAGTGAGCAAAACTTCGTTAGTTCAATAACTGAATTTGCCGCCCTAACTTTAGAAGTATGCGATCGCAAACGGGCAGAATCCGCTCTGCGTGAGGCTAAAGAAGCTGCCGAAGTGGCAAATCGTGCCAAAAGCACCTTTTTGAGAAACATCAACCATGAATTGAGGAATCCCTTAGGCTCCATTCTTGGAATCACAGAAGCACTCCAAGAAGGAGTGTACGGCCCTGTAACCGAACAACAGCGCCAGTTCTTAAATACCCTCGAATCCAGCGGTAAGAATTTACTAGAATTGATTAATCAAATTCTTGAGCTTACCGACATTGAATCCAAAAAGATAAAACTGCAACTAGCTCCCATTTCGATCCAAGGATTGTGTGACTCTAGTCTAAATTTTGTCAAACATTTAGCGTTTCAGAAAAATATCCAACTGAGTCTACAAATACCTGAAGAACTCGAACCCATCCAAGTCGATGAGCGTCGTATCCGCCAAGTATTTATTAACCTATTAACTAACGCGATCAAGTTTACTCACGACGGAGGCAAAGTTTGGATTGAAGTCCAACCAACTTCCACAAATGAATATATTTTTATCAGCGTGGTTGATACAGGTATCGGTATGCTTTCCGATGACCTTTTCCAATTATTTCAACCTTTTGTGCAAGTTAAAAATCCCTCCACCCGTCCTTCCGCAGGCACTGGTTTAGGATTAGTGATGGTGCAAAAAATTGTCGAGTTACACGGTGGTAAAGTCCATGCCGAAAGTCAGCTAGGCAAAGGTAGTCGATTTACAATCAAACTCCCTTGGAAAAAGCTCTAGAAATGGGGAGTAGAAAGCTAAAATTCACTATTTCCTCGTTCCCATACTCTGTATGGGAATGCATTCATTGAGTCTCTGACTCAATTCTGACTCAATTTCTCAACAATTTATTCTGCGATCGCTCCATCCAGTCCACTAAGAGATGCAGTTTTAGTATTCTCACTAGCTGATTCTTTTGGAGTCGCCCTTAAGCGTGTTGCTGTGCTTTTGCGGATGCGATCGCTTTTGCGAACAGCACCCGCCATTTCATATTCACGGCTATCTTTGCCGTATTTAAAAGCAACTCCAATGAGCATTTTCTCAGTTAGGTCACTTAAACTTTTGTCCAATTCATCCATCTCAGTTCTAGAAGAGTCAATCACGGCTAGAGCAGTATTATAAGCATCTATCTTGGTACGGTATTGCTGAATTAGCTGTGCCATGCTTTCCAAGTTGCGCCCATCCCCAAAATCCATAGTAGGATCAATGGCTTTAAGTCCCGCCGTTCTTAATTCAGCTTTTTCTAAAACGCGATATGTACGTTTTTGACTAGGCATAAATGTATCCCTTTCATTCTGCTTTAGAGCCAGTTTGCCTTATTAAAGCTGTATCTTAGCTCAGTGAAGTCCTCATAAATTAGTATCCGAAGTGATGTAAATATCAGTAATTGTCGCAAAAATAATGATTTTGTTGATGAACAGGATGATTTTGTTGATGAACAGGATGATTTTGTTGATGAACAGAATGATTTTGTTGATGAACAGAATGATTTTGTTGATGAACAGAATGATTTTGTTGATGAACAGAATGATTTTGTTGATGAAAATTGTAATTTTATGCTCGCCTCGTTTCCAGTCTCCAACTGGGAATGCGATCAACTTGGCCTCCCGTCAAAGCAGGAGACAGAGTTTACGTGAGGTACACCCACACCCGTAGGGGCACGGCACTGCCGTGCCCCTACACCTGTACTATAAAACTCGCTATAATCGCATTTTTTAGTTACAAAAGAAAACTGCTGTAAGTGCGATCGCTTAGAAACTAAACCAAATAACTTTACAGTCTAAAGTGATACAAAAGTTATAGCTTGGCAACGTCTAAAACAGTAGGAATCATTGACGAGCCAAGTATATACACAATAAAATTATTGTAGTAGAACCTCACGATAGAGTTAATTAAAATCATTTTCCCAGAGAATAATAGACAAGCAATATTAAAGATACTTTGGACAAAAAAAATGAACGCCAAAATTATTGCTTTCTTGGGGATTACGGCAGCCTTTGCAAACTTAGGAAGCCAAGTCTACGCACAGTTACCAGCATCAAGCTCAAATCCAGGGCAATACAGATTAACTGGTGATTCTTTAGTTGGAATTGATCATAGAACAGCCCAAGATGACTTTAGAAGCTTTTTTGAGCAAACTAATCCAGCAAGCATTTCCAACAATAATAGAAGAGACAAGAAAACTCCAGTCAGAATACAGTTTAACGAATCATTATCACAGCCCGACACTTCTGTTTTCTTAACACCTGCTCAGTCTGGAAGTGACAATGATGGATTGCAAGTACAGTTGGATCTGGGGAGAGAATAATCGGGTATAAAGTTCTCGTTTACGCAAGGTACACCCATAGGGGCACGGGCACTGCCGTGCCCCTACACCTCTTAAATAATTAGTAATTCGTAATGACGCTCCTACGGACGCTCGAGTACTCGCTACCGCTTCGCTAACGCTAACGTAATTCGTAATTACGCTCGTTCGCTCTTGGCGTGCCGTAGGTAAGACTCGCTAACGTAATTTGTAATTAAGAGGGTACAGAGCAAGTTAATACAACGGCGGTTTTTGCTGCTTATCCTACGTCCCCTACGATCATAAAGTTTCGCATCTTACTAAATCTGCCTTCCTGAGTCGCTAATTGTGCAATCATTTTGCAGTAGAATTAATCGTCTAGATAAGAGGAGGGCTTTGAGATGACTCGTGTCATCATTGTGCGCCACGGTCAAAGCGGTTATAACACCGAGCGGCGTATTCAGGGACGCACTGATGCGTCAACATTAACCGAGAAAGGTCGTAACGATGCCAGTAAAGTTGGCAAAGCCCTCAGCAATATCTTATTTAATGCTATTTACAGCAGTCCTCTGCAACGAGCAAAACACACAGCAGATATTATTCATAGTGAGTTAGCTACTAATCCTGAACAATCTGCTGTAATCCAAGTTTCTGATTTACTGCTAGAAATTGACCTGCCTTTATGGGAAGCACTACTGACTGCTGAAGTCAAGCAGAAATTTGCCGACGACTACCGCACTTGGCATCAACGCCCCGATGAACTGCGGATGCTGCTTAATGATGCACAAGGGACAAGAGAACATTTTCCAGTTCTTGCTTTATACGAACAAGCACGGCAGTTCTGGCAAGAAACTTTGTCTCACCATCAAGGCGAAACTATTCTTATAGTGGGACATAACGGAATTAATCGCGCTCTCATTAGCACAGCCTTGGGAATTCCTCCAAGTCGCTACCATTCAATACAGCAATCTAACTGTGGCATCACCGTACTAAATTTTGCTGGAGGATTGGGCGAACCAGTTCAACTAGAATCCTTAAATCAGACGCAACACACTGGGGAAAGTCTACCCTCATTGCGACCGGATCATCAAGGAATAAGGTTGTTACTAGTGCGTCACGGCGAAACTGAATGGAATCGCCAAACTAGGTTTCAAGGGCAAATTGATGTCCCCCTCAACGACAACGGTAGACAACAGTCGCAAAAAGCAGGCGAATTTCTTCAACAGGTAGCGATTGATTTTGCTGTTAGTAGCCCAATGCTGCGCCCTAAAGAAACAGCAGAGATTATCCTAAAACAACATCCTAATGTAAAGTTAGACTTGCAAGATGGTTTAAGAGAAATCAGCCACGGACTCTGGGAAGGAAAATTAGAAACTGAAATAGAGCAAGAATTTCCAGGAGAGTTGCAGCGCTGGCGGTTAGTACCAGCCGAAGTGCAAATGCCTGAAGGCGAAAATTTGCAAGAGGTGTGGGAACGCAGCGTTGCAGCTTGGCAATCAATTGTGCAAACCGCATCAACTAATCAATTCAAAACTGTATTAGTAGTAGCTCACGACGCAACTAATAAAACCTTACTTTGTCACATTCTCGGTTTATCGCTAGAAAATTTCTGGAATTTCCGTCAGGGTAATGGCGCAGTCAGCGTTATCGACTACCCTTCTGGAATCGATGGTTTACCAGTATTGCAAGCGATGAACATCACCGCTCATTTTGGTGGAGGCGTACTAGATAAAACAGCAGCAGGGGCATTGTAATGGAGTAGAGACGCGATTAATCGTGTCTGTACAGGAGTTAGGAGTGAAAAATTATGAGTGATGAATAAAGTTAGAAGTGATGGGCGAGAAACAAATAACTCCTAACTCCTAACTCATAACTCCTAACTCATAACTCCTAACCCCTAACTCATAACTAAAAAGCTTTATGACTGAACTGCTGCAAAAAGTACGGGTGATTGACCCAGTTTCGGAAATTGATGAACTCTTTGATGTGCTGATTGCTGATGGTTATATCCAAACAGTGGCTTCGCACATTGCTGATATCAGTCCCGATACTCAAATCAGAGATTGTCAGGGATTAGTTCTTGGCCCTGGGTTAGTGGATTTGTACAGCCACTCCGGTGAACCAGGATTTGAAGAACGCGAAACCCTCTTGTCTTTCTTACAAGCTGCTGCTGCTGGCGGCTTTACCAGAGCTAGTATTTTACCCGATACATCCCCAGTTATTGATAACCCTGCGCTTGTAGCACAGTTGCAGCAGACAAGAGAGAGACAAGGAGGACAAGGGAGAAAAATTGCCCCCTTGTCTTCCTCCTCTCCCTTATCTCCTCTTCCTCTACTTCATATTTGGGGTGCTATCACCCTAGATATTGCTGGGAAGCAAATGACGGAATTGGCAGATTTGGCATCTGCTGGAGTTGTTGGTTTTAGCGATGGTGAGCCACTGGAGAATTTGGCGCTAGTGGGGCGAGTGTTAGAGTATGTCCAGCCGTTGGGTAAACCAGTAGCATTTTGGCCTAGCGATCGCCAATTAACAGCAAATGGTGTAATGAGAGAAGGGCCAGATGCTCTGCGTTTTGGTTTACCCCCAATACCCGCCAGTGCCGAAACTAGTGCGATCGCAGCTCTGTTAGAATTGGTTGCAGCTATCGGTACACCAGTCCACATTATGCGCGTCTCCACATCTCGCAGCGTGGAACTAATCGCTTCAGCCAAAGCTGCTGGTTTACCCATCACCGCCAGTACCACCTGGATGCACCTTTTACTTGATACAAAAGCAGTTAAGAGTTATAACACTAGCTTGCATTTAGACCCGCCTTTAGGAAATCCCAGTGATGTGGCGGCGTTGCGTGCAGGAGTGCGTGCGGGTGTGATAGATGCGATCGCGATTGATCACACACCCTACAGCTACGAAGAAAAAGTCCAAGCCTTTGCCGAAGCACCAGCCGGGGCAATTGGTTTAGAGTTAGCATTACCTTTACTGTGGCAATATCTCGTTGAAACTGAGGAATTTACAGCTTTAGAATTATGGCGGGCATTGAGTACTAGTCCAGCAGCATGTTTGGGGCAAAAACTCAGTGCGATCCTACCTCATCAACCAGCAGAACTTACTTTATTTGATCCCGAGCAAACCTGGAAAGTTGAACGAAAAAATCTTTACACACTTTCCCAAAATACACCTTGGTTAGGACAACAGTTGAAGGGTCATGTTGTGCAAACTTGGCGTTGAAAAATGCAAAACAATTTGTATTTAATTATCTATCAGACAGCTTCGACCTTTTTTTAATTAAAAATTAAAAGTTAAAAATTAAAAATTAGTGAAGAAGAATAATTTTTAATTAATTAATTTTGGGTACAGAGCCAACACTGATAGCGCCGACGGTAAGCGAGTCCGTGAGCGTCTTGCAATTTTTAATGTTACATTTTTAATTTTTAATTGGAGTGAAGCGACTTGACTACCGCAACAGCGATCGCTCGTATAGCATTGTGACAGCAATTTTATTCTTGCCAAATGTATGTGCAAATGCCTCTGCCATTGGGGAACGGCGGGAATTATGCATACAAACAAACACCACTTTTTTCATAATTCCTCCCCCTCTGTTTGTTCTATCTGAGTCACCAGAGGCGGCTTTTGCCTCTGGTAATACTTTGGAGTAGGTTTACTCTAACCACAACACGGCTTATTAACAGCCTTAACTACCCCAGTCGAATTAACTGTAGTCACCAAATTCTTTTCTGGCGCTGTATCTTCCACCTTCACCACAAAAACTTCCCAACGGTTCCCATCTGGATCTGTTACCCAAACTTTATCTTGCACAGCATAGCAACAATCAGTGTTGTCCTCGGTAAACAATGCTAGTCCTGCCTCCGTAAACCTTTGGATAGCAGATTCTACTTCTTCTGTACTTTCAACTTGTACACCTAAATGAGACAATGCACCACCAGCCTGGACACTAGAAGCCAAATTTAATGTCAAATTTAACGCTGGGCTAGGAATATCAAACTTAGCGTAGTCATCTTTATACTTCACAGGTTCCACGCCAAACATTGCCCGATAAAATGCTACAGACTTTTCAATGTCAGTAACATTCAAAGCTACATGAGTCTTCAGCAGTGCCATAATTTTGCTCCTTGTAAGTTTATTAAATATTATTCCTAATCCCTAATTACAAATTACGTTAGCGTTAGCGAGTACTCGATCGTCCGCAAGAGCGTCATTACGAACTTACTGGTGCAGAAAAGTCCTGAATGCTTGATATATGGAGGATTTTACTGAGACAAGGGTGACAGAGAGGGGGACG
>NZ_JBIQNW010000076.1:0-24063 GCF_047228265.1 Nostoc sp. UIC 10607
AAGGCTTTAATTCCGTTATATTCTGATACTCTAACTATTCGGCCAATTGTTCAAGTTATTTTTACATGATTCCTAAGGTGCAAGTCAATGCAGCTAAGGTTCAAGTCGATGCCACTAAGGTGCAAGTCAATCTCACTAAGGTGCAAGTCAATCTCACTAAGGTGCAAGTCGATGCGACTAAGATGCAAGTCGATGAGACTAAGATGCAAGTCAAAAGACTTGTGTGTACACCGTAGCTTAAAAAGGGGAGCAAAGACCTCTCAAAGTCCTCCTTAAAAAGGAGGATTTAGGAGGATTTACAACGACTTTGGTTTTGTAGAAAGAATTTGCATAACTTTTTAACTTTGCAGCGAGAAGTACTTTAAGTTACTTAATGCATCAACCGCTACCCACTTTCATGGTTAGCGCTAGGATAGCTATGTATTTTATTAAAGTATAAATATGGCTCAAGCTTTTTACGTAAATTCAGTAGCAGGCAGCGATACCAACCCAGGTAGCCAACAAGCCCCGTTCAAAACTATTACTCAAGCCCTCAAGGTAGCTACTGTTGATACCAAGATTCAACTAGCAGATGGTAATTACAATGCTGCTAGCGGTGAAGTCTTTCCCCTAACGGTTCCATCTGGGGTAACTGTGGTGGGTAATGAAACCAATAAAGGCAGTGGCATTTTGATTGAAGGAAGTGGTACTTACCTGAGCCGTACTTTTGCTGCTCAGAATGTTACATTTGTGCTGCTGGATAAAGCCGAAGTGCGGGGAGTGACTGTAACAAATTTGGCTAGCCGTGGTAGTGGTATCTGGATTGAATCAACTGCCCCTACTGTTGCTAATAGCACCTTCAAAAACTGTAAGCGGGAGGGAGTTTTTGCTACAGGTGATGCTAACCCAGTTATTCTAGGTAATGTGTTTAGTGAGAATGCAGCCAATGGAATTGCGATCGCTAAAAATTCCAAAGGTCAAATTCAAGGTAATACCTGCTTCAAAACAGGTTTTGGCATTGCCATTAGTGATACTGCATCACCCATTCTTCGAGATAACAAAATTTCCGAAAACCGTTCTGGAATCGTCATCTCTGGCAGTGCTCGTCCTGTATTGCGTAACAATGTCTGTGAAAATAACACTGACGATGGTATCACAGTAATTGGAACCGCCCTACCGGATATCGGCACTACCAATAACTTAGGAGGCAATACTCTACGCAGTAACGGTAAATTTGATTTGCAAAATGCCAGTTCCAACAAACTGGTTTCTGTGGGAAATAAAATAGATGCGTCTAAAGTCACAGGAAACGTAGAGTTTGCAGATAGTTCGGTTCCAACACCAACTCCGACACCCACGCCTACGCCGACACCCACGCCGACACCCACGCCTACGCCGACTCCCACTCCGACTCCCACGCCTACGCCGACTCCCACTCCGACACCCACGCCTACGCCGACTCCCACTCCGACACCCACACCTACTATCGAATTAACCGATATTAGTAATCATTGGGCAGGTGGCTTTATTCGGGAATTAGTCAAATTTGGGATAGTTAATGGTTTTCCCGATCGCACATTTAAACCTGATGCTACGATGACACGGGCGCAATACGCCGCATTACTGGTAAAAGCTTTCAACCCATCACCAAACCGCCCCATAATCAAATTCAAAGATGTACCAGCAGATTTCTGGGCATCCAAGGTAATTCAGCAGGCATATCAAGGTTCATTTCTCTCTGGTTTTCCTGACAATACCTTTGCCCCCAACAAAAATATCCAGCGCGTGCAAGTGATTGTTTCCTTGGTGAATGGATTGGGGTTATCTGCTGATAGTGCAACCGCTACCAAAACTTTCGATGACCAAGCAAAGATTCCTGATTATGCTAAGGATGAAGTCATCAAGGCTACTCAAAAGGAGATTATCGTCAATCATCCGAACCTCAAACAACTCAATCCTACCCGCGATGCTACACGTGCAGAGGTAGCGGTGATGGTATATCAAGCCTTGGTAGATGCTGGTCGTGTAGCTGCGATTGACTCGCCTTATATTTTGACTGCTTAATTTTAAAACTGGTTTGTTTTGTAAAATTGCATAATTTTCGTAGGGGCAATTCATGAATTGGGAAAGCAGGGTGGTTTCATACAAAAAAAGAAAAATACATAAGTCTTGATTTCTCGTTTTGTATCCAGGCTTTTTCCCTCTCTCCAAACCTCTCCCCCACAGTGGGAGAGGCTTTGAAACCCAGTTTTAGTTTTTTTCTGCTTGTATTAAACCACTCTGCAATTCATGAATTGGTAAAGGGGAAAAGGGAAGGGTAAACAGGAATAAATTTACCCTTTCTCCTTTTCCCTACTTTTCGGTTTACTGATACCAATTTGAAAAAATAATATGACACATAAAAACCTGAAAAACCAGATTAGAACAGGCTTTCTTAATTTTCAATTGGTATGATATTATCTACCTACTGAACTATGCTAGCCTTGCAGCAGTAGGGATAAAGGTTAGGAAAATCCATCAATGTCTTTGAGGAAAAAAGTAATTGGGAGGATAATGAAATTTGGTAATGAGAAGCAGCCAAGTGTCTTGTTAGCAATTCTAGAAATTGCAATTATGACAACTTTACCGATTATGTTTGTTCCCTCTACTGCTCAAGCTACTCACACTCGTTTATCAGAAGTCGATCACGCAGAGGTCACTATATTAATGGCTTCTGCACAGATTAACAAACAAGCGTGTAGCTCCCTGAAAATTTCTCAGACTATTGAACGGCTGCAATCTCAAATTGTTGAACCCACTCAAATTTTATTAGAGTGTGGCACTGCGGTAACTGTCCCTCTGATTCAACTGCTTGAAGATGAAAGCAAAAATACCCTTAGTCGTCGTGCTGCGGCTAGAGTTTTGAGTCAGATCGGTTCTCAAGAGGCTATTGCTGCACTAATTAGACTCGTTCAGCAGAATCGCTCAGATATCCGTGATAGTGCATTGAGAGCGATCGCTGATATTAATCCACAAGCAAGAGATGCCGTTCCTATTCTAACTGTGGCTGTCGCAGATAAAAATCTAGAAGTCAGCAAAGTGGGAATGGAAGCATTACGTCGCATTGATCCAGCAGTGCCAAATCAAGTTATCAGTTTTCTTCAAGAAGCACTTAGAAGCAACAATGCACAAAGACGCAGCACAGTTCGTTCTCTAGTGAATCAACTGAGTTCAAATTCTCAACCCGATATTTCCTTGTTAACCCAAGCACTCGAAAGCCAACACGAGCCGACACGAGCGATCGCAGCATATCTTATAGTTCAGCTAGGACGCAGAGCAGAAGTTGCAACTCCAGTTCTCACGAAAGCTTTGTTTGATGAAAGTAGCTCGGTTCGAGACACGGCTGCTTATGCGTTAGGGCGAATCGGTTCAACACAAGCAATTACAGTTTTGATCGCTCAACTGAAAACTGCAAATGAAACTACTCAAGCGAGTGCTGCAATTGGACTTAGTTCTCTAACTGATGGAGCAAGACCAGCAATCCCCGTGCTAATTACGAGTTTAAGGGATGAGAATGAGCTGGTTCGCAGTATGGCCGCTTATGCCTTGGGGCAAATTGGGAAAGATGCCCGAAGAGCTATTCCTGGATTATTGGGAATATTGAGCGATCGCAGTGCTAATGTCCGTGGATCTGCCATTCATGCGTTGGGACAGATTGCGCTAGATGATCCAAGAGTGATAAGGGCGATCGTCAGACAAAGTACTTTAGAGTTAGATTTGACGGTACTGAACAATGCTGTTGAAGTACTGAGGCAAATCACTCCAGCCGCAATGCCTACACTACTGGAAATTATTGCATTTGATAAGAGTTGGCAAAATGTAATGATAGCTGATACGCTGGTAGGTCGCTTTAACCCCACAATCCTACCTAGTTTGACTTCTGAAGCAAGTCTTTTGCTGATTCCGGCAGTACTTCGGCGTTATTCTGAACTTCTTTATCCCTATAACTACTATACAAAAGGATTAGTAACCTCTTCCTCTTATTTCAAGAGACAGTTGACTCCTCAAGTAATTTCTCAATTAGTAGAGATTCTAAAAGACGGAAATCAAGATATCCGCCTTCGGGGAAATGCATCTATGGCAATAGGTTTGGCAGATTTAGAATCTCCACTAATCAAAATTTTAGAGGATGAAAATCAGGATATAGCACTGCGTACTGATGCAGTGATCGCTTTAGGATTCACAAGTGGTTCATCTGTTGCAATTTCCAGCTTAATTAAATTTGTGAGACAACATCCCGCTTATCATATGGGTTTGCGCCTTTCCCAGGAACAATTGCGAGAATATTTATTCTCTAAATTATCAAATGATGAGTTAAATCTACTTGGTTTTACTTTTATAACGCTGCTAAAATTTCATACTTCCAATGAAGCAAATTTGTTTTTCAATCAATTCGAGCAAGAGAATTCAGTATTATTTTCTGAACTAAAGAATTTGATTTCTCTGGTTAACGGTGCAGATGGGCCAGCAATGGTGCGTTTATTGCAAGAAACTTCACCAACACCAGCTATTTGTCGTATCACCTTTATGCAAAGATTTCTTTGGAGATGTCGTAAACCACTCAAAATTAGTTAGTTATGATTAATTTTGTAATTCAATTTAGTCTAAATTCAGTTATTTTATTTTCATGTTTTACTAATTGTTGTTTTTTTAAAATTAATTTTAATTACTCGGTAATTAACTTGAACAATAACCAAAAGCTCCAGAAAGAAAGTAAAAGGATATGCACAAACACCAGAATTGAGAATTTAATTAATCAATTACAGACTTTAAAAGGTTCATCAATTGAAATCGCTTCTGTCCTTAAGGAGTTGGTTAGTTGTGGATCACAGGCTGTTCCTGCTTTGATTGAAGTTTTTGAAAATGAAAAAGAAAAAATAATAGTTCGTCGGATTGTAGCTAGAGCATTAGGACAAATAGGCTCAGAAGAAGCTATCTCTGTATTAGTTAAAGCAGCTATAAAGAAAAAGTCACCTCTTTATGACAGTGCTATTAGAGCTTTAGATGATTCTGCCTTGGGACTCATATTCTTAATTACTACTAACCCTCCACAGCAAGTTTATATTGATATCCAAAATGCTGTTCCGCTTCTTGTGAAAGCGTTAAGTCATGACGATGAAAATATTCGATCTGCTGCTGCTGAAGCTTTAAGTGAAATTGGTATAGATGCCCGGATTGCCATTCCAAACTTAATCAGACTCATTGGAAATGACACCAGAATTGTTCAGGCTGAAGCTATTAACGCATTAGGACAGATGGGAAAGGAAGGAATTAATGATTTGATAGAAGCAATTAAGCACGGGAAAATAAGTTTTAATTTTGGAGCTATAGCTCTCATACAATTAGAGAAGAATCCAAACGTGAGGGATGCGGTAGAGAGAGCTACTCCATTTTTGCTTGATTCCTTCCGTAAGAATAGAATAACTCTTGAAAATACATGTGATTTAGTTTATTTTCTGTATTCTAATGGTCAGAGAAGGGCAGCGGAAGAAGTGCTTTCTGCATTAGAAAACCGTGATGAATATTGCATATCTGGATTGCAATCAGGTGGAGCAGAACTTGCCCTAGAAGCAGCGACTTCACGAGGAATTGCAAGACAACCCGCTATATGTCGATTTAGCTTAATGCGTCGAATTTTATGGAGATGTCGTTGATGTTTCATTACCAACAATTCTTCAAAATAACTTTGCAAGCTTTTCTTGGACTTTCTTCGGTTCTGGCTGTCTATTTTCTATTCTCTTCACAAGTCTTTCCACAAATTGCTCAATCAACTAATGAACAGAAGTCAGAATTTCTATTCAAGGATGTGCCAATTCCGGCACCACGCATCTGTTCTAATTCTGAGATTCAAACCTACATTAAACAGCTAGATTTTACTTCGCAAATCGCTATTTCTAAAGCGTCTTATTATACCTTAATATCTCAGTGTAAAGTATCAGCCGTACCAGCATTAATTGAGGCATTGAGAAGTCAACGTCAAAACATCCGAGCAAATGCTGCTCTGGCAATTGGAGAAATTGGTACAAAAGCGATCGCCGCAATTCCAGCTTTAATAGAGGTGTTAGACGATGAAAGTAACGCTGTCCAAATAAATGCTGCCTATGCACTTGGACAAATGGGATGGGCTGCTGAAGCTGCTATTCCTAGCTTGAGTCAACGATTAAAGGATGAAGATCGAGCAGTGATTACCAGTGCTGCTTATGCGATTGGGCAAATTGGCGCATCAGCTTTACAGCGATATGAAGAAATGTATACGGTGGTGACTGAGCAAAATGGTTATCGCTACGTCAACTTATCTAAGGAAGGCGAAGCAAGGCTGCAAACTTTTTCTTTTCAAATATACGAAACCCTGTTTGATGCCTTAAATAAACTTTACATTGCCCGTACCGATAATCGCCAAGCTTGGAATAGAGATATTAATGCTGAGACTGCCTTTCTTAGTATTGTTGATGCAATGGAAGCGATCGGTATGATTGATTATTTGTATGCTGAACTCAACCAATGTCCTGAAGGAGTCAGTGATTTTGAGTGTTTAGAGGGTGGAGTAAAGTTAGCTGCAAACCTCCAATCCCATATAAACAGTAATCGTCCTGCTATTTGCCGAGTCAGTTGGTTGAAACGAGTGATACCGAGGTGCAAAAATTAAGCATAATCCGCCTACCTGAGATGTAGACTCAATTTAAGCAATGGTTTGTACTAAAAGATGCAGGCGACAACGTTCCAGTATCAGAATTTGCGAGGGCGTTCCTTCAAGGGACAGGATTTGTCTGGACAGGACTTCAGTGGTGCTGATATTCGAGGTGCAAACTTTACTAATGCTACATTAGTCGGGGCTAATTTCAGCCAAACAAAAGCAGGTCTACGACGACGAGTGGCGATCGCACTTGTTGCGCTTGCGCTTTTTTTGGCAATCCTCTCAGGTTTCATGAGTGGCTATGGCGCAGGAGTTATCGCCAGCTTGATTGCATTAGGAAATAAGCTCAACCCACACTCGTTTCCCTCTGGAGTTGTGGCTCTGACTCTCCTGGGAGTGTTTACTGCAATCACTTTTCGTAAAGGGTTAGCCTCAGCTGGGGGAACAGCCGTTTCTATTGCTGTGATTGCGGCGCTATTTGCGGCGATCGCCTCCCAAGAGGTTGCTGTTGTTGCCCTTGTTCAAACCATTGGG
This sequence comes from Nostoc sp. UIC 10607, assembly GCF_047228265.1. Classification (NCBI taxonomy): domain Bacteria; kingdom Bacillati; phylum Cyanobacteriota; class Cyanophyceae; order Nostocales; family Nostocaceae; genus Nostoc; species Nostoc sp. UIC 10607. Next base: position 7,187 of record NZ_JBIQNW010000076.1, read on the forward strand.
ATTGTGAGTGCTGTCGCCGGGGTAATGGTGGGAGCCTTAGCAGTTGCCCTAATGCTAGTGATGATTGCAACCAGAGCTTTAGTAATTATGGCTATTCTGGCTGTTCTCAGTGCGGCTGTAGGCACTCAATTTGGTATTGCTGGAATTGAGTCTGACCAAATCTTTGTGATTGCCTGTGTAGTTGCAGGAGCGATCGCGCTGGTGATGCTCTGCCTAAGTGGTTATACTGGATGGCGTGCTTGGAAAGGAAGCAGACGTTATACCTTACTCCGCAGTCTTGCGGTGGCGATATCGACTCAGGGAACAATGTTTCGAGGAGCTAACCTCACCAATGGTGATTTTACAGGAGCGATTCTCAAAAACACAGATTTTCGCGGGGCAACACTAACTCGTACCTGTTGGTTTCAAGCAAAGCAACTAGAGCAGGGACGGTTAGAAGGCACTTATCTCGACGATGCTGCAATTCGGCAATTGGTAGTCACCAAAGATGGTCGAGAACAGAATTTTGACTACTGCAATCTGCGGGGAGTAAATCTGCAAGATGCAAATTTAATCGATATCAGCTTGATTGGGGCTGATTTAAGTGAAGCAACCCTACAAAATGCTGATCTTTCCAGAGGAAAATTAGTACAAACTCAGCTTTACCGGGCTAATTTGACCGATACCTGCTTGACGGGAGCCTATATTCAGGATTGGGGTATTTCCACTGATACCTGTATGGAGGAGGTGAAGTGTGAATACATCTATATGCAACTACCTACTAAAGACGATCCCGATCCCTGCCGTAAACCGGACAATCGCCAGGAAACCTTTAAAGACGGTGACTTTTCAGATTTCATGGCTCCCATCCTGAAAACGCTGGGATTATATCGCCAGCAGAATGTCGATCCGCGGGCGATCGCCCATACATTCAAAACTCTAGACCTCTATCACCATCAGGGCATCGATCCTGCGGCTGCGGCGATCGCCTTGAAGCAACTTTCACAGCAGTATCCAGAAGCTGGGCTAGAAGTAGTTGCTTTGGAGGGAAGGGGACGAGAGAAGATTCGCCTCCAAGCAGTTGTTACGGATGCGGTTGATCGATCTCAACTCAGTGCCCGTTATTTTGCTACCTATGATGAAATTAAAGAGTTATCTTATCGTGATATACAAACTCTATTGACAGAAATCGCCCAAAAAGATGAGCGAATTCGCAGTCTAGAGCAAATGGTCAAGACAGCAATCGATAGTAACAAATTTTACGTAGAAACCTATTACAACCTGGGGGATACCGTGTCTGAAAAAAGCTCAATTAACATCGAAGGCAGTACTGTTAGTGGTTTAGTGCAAGGTAATATCACTGATGTCAGTGGTGTGGTGAATTTAGGGGCAATTAGTGGCGATGTCACAAATGCCATCGGACAACTACCCAGTAGCGATGAACCAGATCAACCAGGACTGAAGGAATTACTGACTCAATTGCAAGGGGCGATCGAAGCTGAAACCCAGTTAAGTCAAGAAGATAAAGCTGAGGCATTAGAACAACTTAAGGTATTGGCAGAAGCTGGTCAAAAGCCTCAGGATGCACCACTTAAGAAAATGGCAAATACAGCGGTTAAGGTTCTCAAGGGAACAATTGCAAGTTTGTCGGAAGCTACAAACCTGGTTGAGATTTGCGGTAAATTATTACCAATTATTACTAAGGTTTTGGGACTACCGTAAAGTTTCGTAGAACGCTGTTTATACTCCAATACAGTTCAGATAAGTAGGGGCAATTTATAAATGGTGTCAACTTAAGCTGAAAGCTATATCAGGTATGTGTTTTACACATCACCTCACGCCCTCATCCCCTAACCCCTTCTTCCAAGGGAGAAGGGGAATTAGATATCTGCCTCCCCTCTCCCTTGGGGAGCTACGGTCTACATATAAGTCTCTTGACCTGCACCTTTGATGCATCGACCTGCACCTTTGATGCATCGACCTGCACCTTTGATGCGTCGACCTGCACCTTTGATGCATCGACCTGCACCTTTGATGCATCGCCCTGCATCTTTGATGCATCGACCTGCACCTTTGATGCATCGATCTGCACCTTTGATGCATCGATCTGCACCTTTGATGCATCGCCCTGCATCTTTGATGCATCGACCTGCAAAAATTAACCTACCCTACGTTACACAGCCACTTTAAAAGACTTGTGTGTACACCGTAGCCCTTGGGGAGAGGGGCTGGGGGTGAAGACAAAACGTTTTTAGCAAGGAGATTTCACGTTAAGTTGACACCAATGTTCATAAATTGCCCCTACACCGTGTAGTTTTGCCTAAGTCCTATCAAAGCAGAACTTTAGCTAAAATCGGTTCCACACTTTTAGAAATCTCTGGGACATACACTTGTGAAACGTAGTCGGCAATCATTCTGTCGGTGTTGAATAACGGCGCATTTGTCTTAATGGACGTTTTCATCATCTGTACCCAGCGGTGGGGAATGCCTTGGGCATCTTGGTCATAGTATAGAGGAACGATTTCTTCTTCTAAGAGCTGATAAAGCGATCGCGAATCAATCCGATCTTGCAATTCTTGATCGCTAGTATGAGCATCTTCACCTATTGCCCAACCGTTAATTCCCTTGCCATCTGGCCCTGCTTGGTAGCCTTCGCACCACCAGCCATCCAAAACGCTGCAATTAAGACCGCCGTTAAAGCAGACTTTTTGCCCACTTGTACCAGACGCTTCCAAGGGACGACGAGGATTATTCAACCAAACATCAACACCTTGCACCAATTTTTGACCACTGTAAATGTCGTAGTCTTCAATAAAAGCGACTCGATTGATAATCCCGGAATTGTGACACCATTCCATCAAACGCTGAATAATCCGCTTACCTTCTTCATCGGCTGGGTGCGCTTTCCCTGCAAAGATAATCTGTACTGGACGTTGGGGATTACCAAAAATCTTCAGTGCGCGTTGAGCATCGCGCAAAATCAAATCCCCTCGTTTGTAAGGGCTGAAGCGTCTGGCAAATCCAATGGTCAAAACGTTGGGGTCGAGTAAGCTTTCAGTTGCTTGAATGAGTTCGTAATTTTCGCCACGCAACTCCCGCGCTTTCTTCACCTTATAACGGGTGAAGGCAACCAATCTTTCTTTGAGGATAAGATGCCGTGACCACAGTTCCTCGTCGGGAATGTCATCAACTTTAGCCCACATCTTAGGATCAACGGCACGAGTTTTCCAGTCTTCTCCCAGATACTCATTATATAAATCGCCCAATAGAGGCGCAGTCCAAGTGGGTGCATGAACGCCATTGGTAATGTAACCAATTGGTACTTTGTCTTCCGATCGCTGCGGATAGAGAACTGTCCACATTTTACGGGAAACTTGACCGTGCAATTCACTCACGCCATTGCAAGCACGAGACATCCGTAATGCTAAAACGGTCATCCCAAAGGGTTCCCAAGGATCACCCAATCGCCTTGCACCCAATGCTAAAAATTGTTCGCGGGAAAGTCGCAATTGCGGCCAATAGCTGGCAAAGAAAGAATCTATTAAATCGGGAGAGAAGACATCATGACCGGCGGGAACGGGCGTGTGGGTGGTAAACACACAACTGTTCCGCACCTTGGCTTCGATGTCGTAGAAGGATTTACCAGTGCGTTCAATTTCTAGCCGTGCAATTTCCAAGGTGCAGAATGCAGCGTGTCCTTCGTTGAGGTGATAGACAGAAGGTTCAATTCCTAAGGCGTGTAGGGCGCGAACACCACCAATTCCCAAAACGACTTCTTGGGCGATGCGGGTTTCCAAGTTACCGCCGTATAGATGTCCCGTTAGCCAACGGTCAATGGGATCGTTATCGTTGCGATCGCTATCTAATAAATATAATGTCACTCGCCCAACTTGCACTCGCCAGATTTGCACTTTCACAAACCGTTGGCGAACTTGTAGCTGGATAGTGACTGGTTCCCCTTGCTCATTTTTAATTAACTCCAAGGGCATCTTCTGGAAGGGATTGTCAATATAATAATCTTCTTGCCAACCGTGCCGGTTCAAGCGTTGCCGAAAATAACCTTGGCGATACAACAAGCCAACACCAACCATCGGTACACCCAAATCTGATGATGATTTCAGGTGATCCCCGGCGAGAATGCCTAAGCCACCAGAGTAGACGGGTAGGGATTCATGGATGCCAAATTCGGCGCAAAAGTAGGCAATGGGGTGGTCTTTAGATACTTGCGGTGCAACTCGACTTACCCAAGTATCTTGCTGGTTGATGTATTGGTCAAACTCACGTGCGAGGGCGGATATCTGCTTTAAGTAAAATGGGTCTTCTGCTAGTTGGGTGAGACGCTCGTAGCTAGCTGATTCTAAAATCGCTACTGGATTATGCCCACAGCGTTCCCATTCTTGGGGATCAATTGTTTGGAATAAAGAGATGCGATCGCCACTCCAACTCCACCAGTAGTTATAAGCCAAGTCTGCTAAACGCTTGAGCGGCAAAGGTAACTTTTCACTCAAGCGTCGTGCTGCGTTGATTGCACTACTATTAGCCATACTTAATCAATGTCCTCGCGCTTAACTTTTCTCTATTTCACCTGCTCACAATCGATTCCTCTTCAGGTTTATGACCCCGGAGGATTCATAAATGAATCCTCCCCTGAAGTCAGAGCAGTTTATCGACATCAAACCTTATCCAAGTAAATGGTTTTTATTGTTTTCGTCTTCTAAAAATTATCTCTACTTTTGGACAGGTTTGATATTTTTTTCTATCAAATTCGTTGACATTATTTTAATTATTTTGTTTTATTGTTAATATTTATTTAAATGTTAACAATCAGCAACTAAAATTATTGATATGTCTTGATGATACTCACTTTTTTTTTAAAAGCTTTTACTTTCACACTATGAATTAAAATAAATCTAAATATATAAGATTTTTAATCAAATCCAGATAAAAATTTTGTTTTTTTAAGAAAAAGAATGCAGTTGAATCGAAGTAATTTTCTCAGGTTGCTGATCCAGTCAGAGCCAGGAAAACCAGCAATATCTAACGGCTTACGAGCTGCGTTAGCGTTGGGAGTTCCCATGCTAATTGGGCAACTTATCAACCAAAGAGAAAGCGGATTATTTGTCGGTTTAATGGCTTACTTTGTCAACTTAGCGAATGTTGGTGGCCCTTACCAAATCAAAGCTAAGGCGATGGCGGCATCTACTTTAGGAATCGCTGTTTCAGTATTTGTAGGTACTCTAGTCGCTAGAGTTCCAGCATTAGCTGTGGTGCTGACATTTGCCTGGGGACTTGCTTCAGGTTTTGCGTCGCTGTACGGTAATGCTGGTGCAAATGTCGGTCTGGTGGTAGGGGTATCATTTATTTCCACGATCGCACAGCCAGGAAACTTGGAAATTGCACTGATGCGATCGCTGTTATGTCTCATTGCAGGTGGATGGGCGATGCTACTTTCCTTAGTAATGTGGCCTTTTAGACCTTATGACCCACTACGAATAGCTTTGGCTAACTGCTTCAGCGCAATCGCCAACTACATTCAAGCATTTCTCACTAAGGTGACAACACCTGAAAATATTCTCGAAATTAGACAGGCATTAGAGACAGCACGGACTACTTTAGGTACTGTACGGATTGGACAGCCGGCTCGGAGTTGGATGGATGAGCAATTGTTGGTGCTAATTCAGGATGGCGATCGCTTGCTTGGCTCAGTTATTGCCTTAACAGAGTTACTCGAAACTCACTTCCAACACCAGCAATATCACGCAGTCCAGCAATTAGTAGACGATGCACTCGAACAAATATCAGTCGTTCTGCAAGCCATAGCGAAAGTCATATCAGGTAAACCTGCCAGCATCGATCTGGGAAATCTTAGCCGCATCTGCGAGGCACTGAAGGAACAAGAAAATCTGCAAAGAAAAGCAATTGCTGGGAGTGAGACAGACTACACAACTCTCGTTGCTTTCACTAACCTAGTGCTGATGATCGAAAAGCTGATCAAGCAATTGCAATACACGGCTCAGACAGCTAAATCTCTGGTAGATCACAGCAAAATCAGTCGCCGAGGTGTAGATACACATCTTTTAGTTGAAAACGAACAGCGATCGCTCTTAAATTTACTCAAAGAAAACCTCACTTTAGAATCAGCAATCTTTCGCCATGCTCTCCGCATTGCTGTAACTCTAGCTGTAGGCGTAATCTTATATAGCATTACGAATTTACCAATGGGCTATTGGGTGACACTGACAAGCATCCTAGTTCTCAAACCAAACTTTGGTGCAACTTTCCAGCGGTTTTTTCAGCGAGTTGGCGGGACGATTTTGGGAGCTATATTAGCAGCTGTGATAGTTGCAACCATCACAAGTAAGCCTGTATTAGACATCATCATTTTGCTGACAGTCTTTTTTGGCATTTCCCTGATCGGTTTCAACTATGGTTATTCAGTGATTTTCTTGTCAATATTTGTCTTACTAATTATTGATATTGGTCATCCGATTGGTTGGGAATTTGCTGGCTTTCGCGTGTTGAATACATTAATTGGGGCCGGGCTGGCTTTTGCGAGTCATTATTTCATATTGCCAAATCGGGAACGCGATCGCTTACCCAGTAAACTCGCCACCGCTTTGCGAGAATCCCACAAATACTTTCGGGATGTGATGGCTGTTTACCAGGGAACAAAAGAGCCTGACTCTACCATAATCAGTCAACGGCGACAAACTGGATTGGCAATTGGTAATGCCCAAGCCTCGTTCCAAGGATTGCTGCGCGAACCCCAAATGCCGAAAGAATTAGTAGAACCAGTGATGACTCTGCTGGTGTATGTGGGACGTTTTACTAACGCCGTGACAGTTTTGGCAGTCCATCTCGAACATTTTCGAGGAACTGTGCCACTCCCGGAATTAGAAACCTTTGTCCGCCAAGTTTCGCTACTGTTAGAGCAGTTAGCTGATTCAATACAGCAGGAAATTATCCCACCGCCCTTGCCTGACTTGGAAGAAACGCTGCACAAAATCCAACCGCACCTGCAAGCACTGCGTACAGCCCGGATACAAGAGCTAACTGTCAATCAAGGACATACACCTATTCGTCAAGCAGTCATTGATTACAGCATATTAGATTTGGAAATTGAGCAGATTGTCCGACGGTTGACTGCTATGCACTCAGCGATGGTACGGCTAATATCAAGTAAATAAAGCACATATGGACATTCTCCAGAATAAAGATTTAATTGATTAATAATGAGTTGCTAATGTGTTGTTGACTAAGACTTAGCTCACCATGTTTAGGGACATGACCCAAAATCCGTTGAGCGATCGCATATGAGGACTGTTGGCAAATCGCTAAACAGGCAAGCACAGCAAAGAACTCATCAAAATCCAGGGGTTTAGTAAACCATAGGTCAAACCCAGCACACAGAGCACGTTGAAGTATATTTTTTTGGACATAGCCTGTCACAGTAATCGCTAGCACCACTTCCCCTCGCTCTCCCGCTTTAGTTCTCACTTGTTGAATCAGGGCATAGCAATCCTTCTTTGACAAGGCAATGTCACTGACGAGGACATCAGGTTGCCATTGCTCAAATATTTCTAGGGCTTGCTGGACTGAAAACGCTGTTTGCACCTCTACACCATAGAGTTGCAGCAGCAGCGTCATCAAGGAGCAGAAGAAATCAACATTATCGTCTACAAGCAGTACTCGCAGCCCTTGGAGGGATGAATAATTACTAGGAAAGCTATTATTTTGATACATTGCAGTCCCAATCGTGATTTTACATGCAACAGCGCTAAAAAATCTGTTAACTTTAGAGAGAAGTTAACCGGGTGTAGGGTGACTTATGTCTTATTAATTTCCCTACACCATGACAGAGTGCTGTTTCATTTCTGGGGTTATTTGTTTGACTACAATATAAAAATTAAGAAAAGTGTCAAATCTGAATTCTTTTTTTCCAGTCTGATTGATTATTTAAAAGCGATACCTACGGTAAGCTACGCTAACGCATGGTGGCGGATATGATCTTCAATAAAACTGGCGATGAAATAATAACTGTGGTCATAGCCTTCTTGGTAACGCAAGTTTAGCGGCTGGTTAACATCTGCACAAGCTTGCTCAAACACTTCTGGCAATAATTGTTCAGCTAAAAATTTATCCGCAGTTCCTTGGTCAATGAGAATCGAACTGTGATATCCTGATTGCTTGACTAATTCACTAGCATCATAAGCACGCCAACTTTCTTGATTGCTGCCAAGATAACCACTGAAAGCCTTTTGACCCCAAGGACAATGCATAGGTGCAGTAATAGGTGCAAAGGCTGATACTGATTTGTAGAGTTCTGGGTTTCTCAACGCACAGACAAGCGCCCCGTGTCCCCCCATCGAATGACCGAAAATACCTTGTTTCTCAGATTGCGTGGGGAAGTTTGCGGTAATTAAAGCAGGTAATTCCTGGACGACATAACTATACATTTGGTAGTTTTTACGCCACGGTTCCTCTGTAGCATCAACATAAAAGCCCGCACCTGTGCCAAAGTCCCAGTCATCATCCTCACCTGCAATGCCAGTATTACGCGGACTCGTATCTGGTGCAACCAATATCAAACCGTACTCAGCTGCACAGCGCTGTACTCCCGCCTTAACCATAAAATTCTCTTCCGTGGAACTTAACCCAGAGAGGAAATAAAGAATTGGCACAGGTTTTTGAGTTGCTTGTGGTGGTTGATAGACAGCAAAGCGCATTTCACCATTACAGGTTGAGGAGTGATGACTGTAAAAACCGAGTTTGCCACCAAAGCTTTTATATTCGGAAAGGAGGTTGAGGTTAGACATTGGTTATTATCACTTTCCTGAGCGATCGCAGAGAAAGATTATTTTACCGTGAACTAGCTGGTAATTAGCACACTATAGCGAGTGCACAATATGCCGCAGTTGCGATTGCTTTGAGAACCGAAACCAAATTGCGATCGTTGGTTGGTGCTTCATCCCCTCTGGATTCGTTATGCCAATAGGATAACGAAACCAACATATATTCAAGTAGCTAGTAGGTTCATAAGCCAACAGCCATATTTTTTCGTAGCGTACTAAATCGCTAATCCAAGGTGGATATAGGTTTTCCTCTTCAGCAACTGTGGCGATAAAGTTAGCAAAAGCGATCGCATCTTCCCTATGTTTTTTAATTCCTTTTGGTAAATAGGTTTGAGCATATCGCCAAAACAAGGCAGTAAAATTTTTACCCAACGCCCGTGCAGTGCGTGGAAGTAGTTCGCGTACTTCTCCCAACCGTTTCCACTTCAGAGAATTCGCAAAAATATTTACCTCTTGTACTGAAAGTTGAGCCAACTTTTGTGCTTCATCACTACTCAGCCCCAACTCTACACAAACGGTTTCTGGGTTAGCAAAGAAACGCTCTCTGAAATCGGTATTCGTGTAAAGTTGGGCTAAAACTTCCTGGGTTTGTGCTAACCCCATCTGCCATAACTCCTGCTAATGTCCCGTGCTGTTTGCAGTTCTTTTGTCAATTCTGCAAAGGGTGGCAAGTTTTCATCCCGTTCTAGAATAATCCCTTTAACTGGAGCACGAGCAACAACTTCCTCCATAAGTTGCCATACTTCCACTGGAGTTGATTGTGAGTGGCTGTCAATTAATACGCCATCATGCCAATGTCCACCTACAAAATGTAATTGTACGATGCGATCGCTTGGTAACTGTTGCAAATAATCATGAACATCATACCCATAGTTCACAGCATTAGTGTGCAGGTTGGTCACATCTAACAGCAGTCCACAATCGGAACGTTCTACCACTTCTGCTAAAAACTGGGCTTCTGTCATTTCTGCACCTGGAAGTGTCACCATATAAGTGATATTTTCCAGAATCAATGGCACATCAACCCAGCGACGGACTTCGGCAATATTACGACAAAGTACTTCTACAGCCTCTTGGGTATAAGGTAGCGGGGACAAATGCCCAATATCGACTCCACCCGCTTTTGTAAAGCAGATATGCTCACTCCACCAAGGCGGGTTAAGTTGCTTAATTAGTGCTGCAAGTTTGCGTAAATAATCTGTATCTAAACCTTCAGCACTACCTAACGAAAGATTGAGAGCGTGGGGAATTATCGGGAAATGGGCAGCAAGTAGTTCTAACTCCTGCTGTTTTTGCCAAGGTACATCTAGATAGTGTTCAGCAACAATTTCTAGAAAGTCAACCTGCTGACGGTTAAGAAAAATATCACTTTTAAACGGTTCTCGAAAACCCAACCCCACGCCTAAATTAGGGAGATGAGAAAACATTGCTCTTAACCTCCTCCACAACCACCGCAACCGCCACCGCAGGAACTGCTGCTACATGAACTGCTACTGCATGAGCTATCAGACGAGCTACTACTGCATGAGGAGCTACAGCCAGAACTACTGCTGCACGAACCACCAGACGATCTGCTTCCCCTGCTAACTGTTCTAGAAAATATTGGCGGAAAAAACGCTTTGTAGTAGGAGTCATAGGAGGTTCCAGCCAGTGCCTCAACACCAAAGAGTGCCACTAGTAAGTTGTAGTCAAATACAGAAGGGATGTCATACTTTGCCTTCTGCTGCAATCGAGTAAATGTTTGCTGAAGTTGTTGCAGATAAATTTTTCCTCGATGGCTTAGAGGCGTATGTCTACTCACAAACCACAGCAAAAAGATAATCGATAATACACCAATTGCGATCAGAAAACCTACGTTAGAGCGACCTTTACCCAAGGCTATAAGCAGCTTATATCCACCCAGGCTAAAAATAATCATTGCCCCAATCAAGCCAACTTTGATATTCCGTTCTTGCCACTGGGAAGCATACAGCAGTTGCTCATTTTGTAGTTTTTCTTCATAGGCATTGCTGTATGTCTGGATGCTCTGGGTTGCCAGCCAAAGAGATGTTTGAACTGTAGAGGAGGAAGATAATTTATCAAATATCTCACGCTCTATAGGCTGTAGGTGAGATGCATCAGGATGATTTGGTACTTGGCTGATCGATTGTTCACTAAATTGCAAATAACCCCGAACAATCAAGTCAAATAACGCTACATCGGCAATTCCTGTTTCTTGAGAACGCAAATAAGCGATTTCGTAAGGATCTGGTTCAGCAGGAATTAAAGGTAGAGGCTGGTTTTTGGTTGGATCTTGCACTAACCGCCAACAGACTACCAACGTTATCACAACGACAGAGCAATAAAACAGCAAAAAGTCTGGCCCATACATATCTGCAATTGGATTATGCAGTAATGCATTCATTGCCTTTACTCCTTTTCGGGGAATTATTGAAAGTAAGAGAAATTAAATGTATCAATGTTTGCAGCGTTTTTTAGAACATTTGCCTTTCTCAAGTTTGTCGTTTACTCTACCACAAGATTGTAGCACACACTAAAATTTACCCCACGGCAGCCGTCACCACTTACTCTCTCAATCAACCCTTCGACTAGGTAACTTAGTCCCGCACCTTTTACAAAACCCAGCATCTACGTCGTGGAAAGCTAAACCACAACCTGAACAAATGGTTTCTATCTGATTAGCAGTTTTCACCACTTGCTTAATTAAATCTCCCACTTGCCAAGGAATCAGTGCAATTCCGGTAAAAATCATCAGTACTGTTAACAAGCGTCCTAGTTCAGAAATTGGAATAACATCGCCAAATCCCACAGTTGTCATTGTGACAACAGAGAAATAAAAGGCATCTAAAAATGTACCGTAATTTTGAGGATTAACTGGATGCTCGACTTGATAAATTAAGCCAGAATAAATAAAAACAATTGCAAATAATGTAAATAATATTCGCGCAAAAATCATCCCATCTTCGGTGCTGACACTGGCGAACAAAAATTTCCTATCTATAAATCTGATTAATCGTAAAATCCGAAACCATCGCAGTAGACGGATAAAGCTAATATCCACCATTCCTAGAAAGAATGGCAAAATCGCCATTAAGTCAATAATCGAATAAAAGCTAAAAATATACTTAATTTTGTTTTCCGCACTCCACAAACGGAGTGAATATTCCACCGCAAAGATGATGACGATCGCAGTATCGGCTACATTCAACTGAAACCGCACAGAATCAGGAATGTTATAAGTTTCTGCCACAAAAATTCCTGATGATACTAACACCATAGCGGCAAGTGTTAAATTAATCGCTTTACCTAATGGTGTTTCCAGGTCTTTTAAGTAGAATTCTGTTTCTTGTCTGCTCAGTAACATATTCGACCATTAACTAATTTTAATTCTCAGTTATAGCATTAGAAATACGATATTATTAATCATTATCCTTGTGTTCACCTCAGCTTATATGAATCCAGAATATTTTATGCGTTTAGCTTTGGCAGAAGCAAAAGAAGGAGATGCACCTTATGGTGCTGTGATTGTTAAAGATAACGAAGTCGTTGCTGTAGCTCATAACACTGTAAGGAGAGACAATGATCCATCAGGTCATGCAGAAATTAACGTTATTCGTAGTTTAACAGCTAAACTTCAAAACCCTTCTTTAGAAGGTTATAGCATATATACTACTGGCGAACCTTGTCCAATGTGTGCGACTGCTTGTGTTTGGAGTGGTTTATCAGAAATTGTGTATGGTGCTTCAATTCAAGATTTAATTTCGGTAAATCAATCACAAATTAATATATCTTGCGAAGAAGTGATTGCTAAGTCATTTAGGAATATTAAAATCACCAAAGGCGTTTTAAAAAATGAATGTTTAGAGTTATTTAAATAAGTTGCTACACATTTAACTTTTCCAGATGGTAGGCGCAAATACAAGCCTAAAATTGTGCGTTACCCTAACGCGATAACACACCCTATATAATCTAAAGGTTAAAATTACGAATTACGAATTACGTTAGCGTAGCGGTAGCGAGTCCGCGAGCGTCATTACGAATTATTTAACTTGGTTCATTCAAATAGGATAAATACGTATTTGCCCAAATCGCAGCTTGAGTGCGATCGCGCAAATTTAACCTGTTTAAAATATTTGTAACATGATTTTTCACAGTCCCCTCAGAAATGTAAAGTTCCTGAGCAATTTCTCGGTTACTAGCGCCTGTAGCAATTAACCGCAAAACCTCTTTTTCTCTAGGAGTAAGTTCAGCTAAACTAGATGGTACAGGCGGTGAATGGGTTGGTGTACCATTAGAAAACTGAGTTAACAACTTTTTAACTATACCCGGGCCTAATTGGGTATATCCTTTATAAACGGCACGAATAGCCACAGCTAATTCTTCTGAAGGTGTATCTTTCAATAAATAACCCATTGCCCCATTTTGCAATGCTGCTGACACATATTCATCATCATCAAAAGTCGTCAGTACTAAAATTTTAGTTTTTGCAAAACGTTTTTGAATTTCTCGCGTGGCTGCAACTCCATCCATAATGGGCATTCTGATATCTAGCAATACTACATCTGGCTGAAATTCAGCAACTAAATTAATCGCCTGTTCACCGTTTTCTGCTTCTCCTACTATCTCTAAATCTGGTTCTAATTCTAATAATGCTCTTAATCCTTGACGAATTAAACCTTGGTCATCTACCAGCAACACTTTAATCATTATGTCAACCTCGTTAATGGAATATTAACTGTAATTTTGCAACCTGAACCAGGAGCGCTATTAATATTAAACTCACCTCCAAGTGCTAAAGTGCGATCGCGCATACTATGAAGTCCAAAACCAGTAGTATTTTGCCCTAAATCAAAACCTCTACCATTATCCTGAATTATCAATCGCAAATTACCTCTTATCGTAGCGAGTTCCAGTTTAACCTCTGTGGCGTAAGCATATTTAGATATATTTGTCAATGATTCTTGAGTAATGCGGTAAATTGCGGTATTTATTTCAGGTGGTAGAGGATATTCCAGGTTAATTTGATAAATTGGTAAGATGCCATTTGAGCGATGAAAATTTTCTGAAAGGCTAGCGATCGCACGTTCTAAAGATTGTTCTTGTAAGGGATTAGAACGCATAGTAGAAACAGATTGGCGGACATCTTTTAGCGCTTTGGAACCTAATTCCTTTGCTGTCGCTAGAAATGTTTCAGCCTTACCTGGGTTAGATTGCCACAATTTTAAAGCAGTTTCTAATTGCAGATTTAAAGCAGTTAGAGAATGTCCTAATGAATCATGAATTTCACGAGCGATGCGGTTACGTTCTTCTAAAGTAGCTTGATTTTCAATTTGCATGGCATATTGACGGAGTTTTTCATTAGCGATCGCTAGCTTTTCTCGACTATGCCGTTCAGATAATACTGCATTCATCATCAACAACACAAAAACTAAACTTAAGCCAAATACCAGCGACCAATTCAAGCTAAGAAATCGAAAGCGCTCTTGTGCCTGTGGGGATGCTTGAAAATTGAATAACTGGTATTTTAGTTGTGTAGTCAATAGAAATAATGTAAATGATAGACTTGTAACTAATAAACGCCCAGGTAATTTAAATATTAGGCAACTACGAGTGACTAAAATTATGTAAAGAAATGGGAAAAGACGAGCAAATCTTTCACCAAATAGTCCAGTTGTTAAAATTAATAAAATTTCGAAACCTGTGTATATCACCTTGGTTAGCTGATTATTATTAGTGGGTAATTTTAAGCCCATTAATGCAAAAACAATCAGACTATAAATTGACAGTTCTGGCAATAGATTGCAAATTGATAAGTCTGGAAATAAACCACAAATCGATAGTTCTGGAGCTTTGTGACGAAATCGCCGTAACGGAGGTGGTATAACTGCTGTCAATGCAGTGATTGCCAGTAGTATCCACTCCAGATAAAGTAAAGATGGAAAAGGATGTTTTTTAATTTGAATTGGATGACTCATTAGGCACTTCGCTCCAGTTATAAGTTAGTTAGGAGTTAAAAGTTTAAATTTATTTAAGGGTTAGGAGTTCCGAATATTTGAGCGGCAACTTCCGCCATTCAAAGTTTTCGTTGAGTTAGAAATTAAGAGTAAGTGTCGAATTTAAAACCTGATGTAATAAACTAAACAAGCATTTATAAATTAACCATAATGAAAATTTTCATCATTCATAATTCCTAACTCCCAACTCTTAACTATTTATTGTCATTCACATTTGTCAAAATTCAATCATGACTAAAGTCATGGGTAGAACCATGACTTTCTCCTCATGTGACTACTCAAGATAAATTCTTATGATAGTGGCATCCAACCAGGAAGAACCCACCAGATAAATAATGAAACTCAAAGCATTATCGCTAGTTGCTGGAGCAATCGCCTTTACCTTAACTGCTACTTCCTTTGCTGTTAACGCCCAAACAGCCTCTCCTTCACCCGTGTTACTTGCACAAACTCCACAAAAAGGAAGGGGTATGTGGAAAGACTTGGGTCTAACAGATGCCCAAAAAAATCAAATTCAAGCAATTCGCCGCGATAGCCGCACCAAATTTGAAGCCGTTTTGACCCCAGAACAAAAAGCAAAATTAGAGGCGGCCAAACAAGCGCGTCAGGCTCAACGTCAAGCTGGTCAAGGCCAACGGCAAGCCGGTCAACGTCGAGGAAAGGGTGGTTATGCTGACTTAAATCTGACTGAAGCACAAAAAACCCAAATGCGACAAATCCGGGAGTCTGAGAAACAACAGATTCAAGCAGTCTTTACCCCAGAACAGCGACAAAAAATAGAGCAATATCGTCAAAATGCTCCTTCGCGCCGTCAACAAGGCAATCCCCAATAATAATTTTTCAAAAAATAGTTAACTTGACTGATGTTCAGTCCCTATTTTCCATAGTTAAAAATTAATAGACTTCTTGCAGAAGATGCGGAAAGGGGAAAAACTTTATCCCCTTTCCCTTTCCCTATTTATTTTCACTTAGTAGACTTTCAAGCTAGTTATGAGTTATGAGTTAATTCAAAACTCCTAGCTTGATTAAAATGTCTAAAGAATTCACAATTGGTAGTAAAGTCCGGGTTGTGGCACTACCACCTTACGTCAAAACTGCTGAACCCATGCCCATGCTGCGCCCACCCGATGTAATTCACATTGGCGAAGAGGGTACAGTCATTGACCGCAGACCTGGTGGATATTGGGGTATTCGCTTTACTAGGGGAGCCTTTCTTCTAGATAGCCAATACATTGAAAGCACAGATACCCCACCCGAATCTCATTTAGAGTGAGATTAGCAGTAACCAAGAATTGTAAACTTGTGTAAAGTTGTGATTCTGGTTTGCACCATGATTTCTCGCCGCACTTTTTTAAGCATATTATTTGCCAGCTGTATTTCTCTCATCAGCTGGCTGAATTTTACCCCTACTGCTGATGCTATTGGTGGTAAACTTCCTGCAATTAATCAACCCGCACCAGAGTTTACTTTGCCAACCAACACAGGTGATGGCAAAATTTCCCTCTCTGACTTGCGCGGTAAGTGGCTAGTCCTCTACTTTTATCCTAAAGACTTCACCTCTGGTTGTACTATAGAAGCTCGTCGTTTTCAGCAAGACTTACCCCAATACCTCGAAAAGAATGCCCAGATTATTGGCGTAAGTGCTGATGATATTGATTCTCACGCCGAATTTTGTGATTCAGAGGGACTAAAATTCCCGCTGTTGGCTGACACTGATGGTTCCGTGAGTAAAGCTTACGGTTCATGGCTTGGCTTCTTATCGATGCGTCACAGTTTTATCATCGATCCTCAGGGTGTCTTGCGCGAGACTTTTGTCAAAGTCAACCCAAATATTCACAGTTCAGAAGTGCTAGCACGACTAGAAAAATTACAGTCAGCAGCTTCTTAGACCTCAATTAACAAGACTTGGGGCAAAAGCCCCTTGTTATCCAATACTTTTCGGTTAAGGGGGAAAGCATCGGTGAGAGGTTAGAGGGATTGCACTTTTGTCAAGAGGGTGCAGGAAAAGGGGATAAATCCAGCTTGGAGACTG
>NZ_JBIQNW010000077.1:0-23434 GCF_047228265.1 Nostoc sp. UIC 10607
ATGGAAATATACCAGAATGCGTGCGATCTACTGAGCCACGTTTCTCCATCACCTCTTACTCTTGCCCGCGTTGCAGGAACATTACTCGTCTATCGAGTCCAGGACACAGAACCGGAAGAATTTGAGTGGTTCACCACCCAAGTGAAACAATGTCTGGATGAAGAAGAAGTTGAAGAGTTAGTTGAATCCATACATCGCACAGATGCTTTGTAATCGCTGAAAAAGCGGGAGTCACGCTCATATCAGATACCGCAGCATTTTCGAGAGTAATTCCACTGCATTAGCTTGAGGCGTATACACAGTTTCCCCAGACAGCGCAATCACAATCCTTTGCCGCCTCGCCCACTCAAACCCCCACTTGGCCTGTTGTGCTTCTGGCTTCCTGGTTTCTTTGCAAGCCACGATGGATGGGACAATACTATTAACGAGAAAACATAGCTCTGATTATTAGAACAAAGATGTTTGAAAGTTAGCATTTGAGTAAAAAACTCTCAGGCGTTATATGGAAACAAATGAACTAGAAGCAGATTCACTCAAGCGAGTCTTTGGATTACCAACTCTAGTGATTTACGGAGTGGGTGACATTTTGGGTGCGGGAATTTATGCGGTAATCGGAAAAATTGCCGGACTTTCCGGTACTTTGGTTTGGGCTTCGTTCTTGAGTGCTATGACTGTAGCTGCATTCACGGCTTTAAGTTACGCAGAACTTGGCAGCCGATTTCCACAAAGCGGTGGAGTAGCCTACTTTGTCCATAAGGCATTTCGCACCGACTGGCTCTCAATATTGGTCGGTTGGTTAATGTTTTGTACATGCTTAGTTTCGATGGCGACGCTCTCGAAAGCATTTGCTGGCTACTTCAACGCTTTTGTACCAGCAGTTCCAGCTTGGCTAATTATTCTGGTGCTTTTTTCAGTACTGGCTTTTGTCAATTTCAGAGGCATGAAGGAGTCCTCGGCTCTCAATATTTTTTGTACATCTATTGAGGTTTCTGGCCTTTTAATTGTGATTTTGGTTTCAACCTTATTTTTGAGCGGTGGCGGTGCAGCTAATCCTGCTGCTGTCGCTACCGAGCCAGCCGTAGGTTGGAACGCAGTTGTTCAGGGAGCAGCACTGGCTTTCTATGCCTTCATTGGATTTGAAGATATTGTTAATGTTGCAGAGGAAGTTAAAAATCCCGAACGTAACGTGCCAAGGGCAATTTTACTGTCCTTGGCGATCGCCGGCGCAGTCTATATACTCGTCTCCTGGCTTGCTGTTGAGGTACTCAATCCCTCCGAGCTTGCTGCTTCAGGTGCTCCATTACTTGATGTAGTTCGTCGAGCGCAGCCCAATTTTCCCCAGGTCATTTTTACAATTATTGCTCTATTTGCCGTACTCAATACGGCACTGTTAAATTTTGTCACCGCATCACGGCTGTTGTATGGGATGTCGCGTGAAGGACTGCTAAGTGCTTGGTTAGGGAAATTACATCAACGCAGAGCCACGCCTTATCGAACGCTGCTGGTCATTTTACCAATTGCCATTTTTTTGGCGCTTTCTGGAACACTGCAAGTTTTAGCAGGAACCACTGCCACCTTGATCCTGGCAATGTTTTGTCTTGTCAATCTTTCGTTGCTACTCATCAAACGCCGAGAAGTTGAAACTAACGGGTTTCAGGTTCCCTATATAGTTCCGGCGATCGCCTTACTGCTCAATCTCGTTTTGTTTGCTTTTGCTTCTGGGGCAAGTCACATTTTAGCACTTGTGTTTGTAGGAATTGGAATGCTTCTAATTCTGACCCAAAAGGCTTTTAGAAGAGGGTGATGTTGGGCGGGGTCTGCTTTCCCTTCGATAGTCAAACGATGTTTGTCAACATACAGAGTCCAGGAATAACCTTTGCTATCTGGGGCCCCTGCTAACTCTACGTCCTATTTCAGCCTGACCAGGGTAGAGAGCGATCGCCCTGGCTGAACTTCTACCGTGACTTCACACGCAATCTCCCACTGCGGAAACTTCGCCACCAATTTCTTGATCACAATCCGCAAGGCTGGATCATCATTCCAACACTCCAGCAAAAAGTCAAACCCCGGATTCTGCCCCGAATTCGCCGCAACCTTGAGTTTCTGCATACGTTGTGGTCGCTCCAGGAGCAGAATGTCTGCGGGGAAATCCTAGTTAATAGCTATATTCTGCAACATTTTTTTCCAAAAAATACAGTCGGTAACAAGTTACTATACAGCAGTTACTCAAAAACAAGTAAAGCAAGATTATGGCAATTATTACAGGTACTGATGGAGACGATATTTTAATTGGAACTGCTGGAGATGACAGAATTATCGCTAGTGCAGGCGATGATACCATTACTGGTGGAGATGGTAACGATATTGTTGATTACAGTGGCTTAGGACAACCTGTAATAATTCAACCAGCAGGTTTCCAAAAAGGTGCAATTGGAACTGACATATCTAAAGATGTAGTTGAAACCTTGATTGGTGCAACGGGACAGGCTAATAGTATTGATGCTACTACCAATAACACAAATGTATCAATAATCGCTGACTTATCTAAAGAAAGACTAGAAATCAGGGTTGGGGGTTCAACGCGAATTGCAGTTAAGGTGATAAATTTTGTTAATGTAACTGGTACAAATCAAAAGGACACTATTACTGGTGATGCTGTTGATAATCAATTATCAGGCAGTGGTGGTAATGATATTATTAGAGGTAGTGCAGGTAATGATACCTTGAATGGTGGAGATGGTACTGATACGGCTGATTACAGTAAAATAGGTGTAAGCTCTACCATTTTCATTGATGGAACTCTTAAAAAAGGTGGCGGACTAGGTACAGATTTACTTTTTAATTTTGAAAACGTTGTTGTTGATGCTAGGGCTGCAAATAACACTATAGATGCCTCGATTTCTTCTTCATCGCCCTTTATAATTGGAGATGCATCAGTTAACGCTAACCTTGAAACTCAAAGTTTCGTAATTAATAATCTTCCTAGCGGAAATACAGCTGGGTTCACATTGATAAATTTTGATAATATCAAAGGTACAAATCAAAGTGACACGATTGTTGGAGATAAACAAAATAATCTGCTATTTGGTAATGGCGGGAACGATACACTTTCTGGTAAGAGCGGAAACGACACACTCGCTGGTGGCCTAGGTACAGATACTCTCACTGGGGGACAAGGTGCAGATAAATTTGTTTTTACCAGTGTATTAGAGGGTGTTGACATTATCAAAGATTTCAAAGCTGTTGAAGGTGACAAAATTCAAGTTTCTCAAGCAGGGTTTGGTGCTATTGATCTCGGTGACTTTAGTTATGATCCCCTAAATGGTTCTTTGTTCTTCCAAGAATCTAGATTCGCCATTGTTGAAAATAAGCCTATTGGTTTTCAAGCTAATCTAGACATTCAACTAGTTTAAACTTAGGGATTGTGTAAGTTCGCTACCATAGCGGGACTTAGAGGTTGTTTGAAAAGTGGCAGATTGAGCCTTAAATGCAACTTACAGAAGCGAACGTGAATTCCAAAACCCGCATTATCTCGTTCAACTTCTAGGATAGCCAGAGTAGTCAAACATACGTTAGATGACTTTTCAAATAACATCTTAGAGTCTTCCTTGCTCCAATTGCTGTTATGGTGCTACTCGCCAAAACTTTAGATGACAGAAGATCACAAAGATAATACTTGCTTCGTAATTATTGTAACTCTGCAATACTTGCAGCAGACTTCTTGGGCAACCTTCTTGACGACTGCTGCTTTCATCTGATTCACTGAAGGAGGGTTATCTTCAAATGCGATCGCTGCATTTGCCAACGACTGAACCAACCGCGCACGATAGAACTCCTGCTGCAAAATGGACAGAACACTCAGCACGCCCAATTCAGACCAATCCCCCAAATCCTCATTGTGCAGAGATAAAAAAGAGGTGTCCAAAAGCACAAACTTCAAAGGCGGCTAAAAAATTGGTGTTCTTAGATTCGCATGAGAGATGATGATACCATGCTAGAAGAAGCGGTGGAAGCCGCAGTCTTTCTTCAAGAGAGCAGCTAAATTTCTTTGCCCTAACTTAGATCGATTGTCCAAGGTTTTTCAGATCATGGAAAACCATAAGGAGAAATCCAAATGAACTATGACATCAAAGACAAAACCATTTTGGTTACGGGCGCAAATCGCGGCATCGGCAAGGCGATAGTTGAGTCCTTTATTGAACACGGAGCCAAAAAAGTCTATGCGGCTGTTCGTCAGATCAACAGTGTCTCCTCATTGGTTGAACAATACGGCTTACAGGTAGTACCAATTCAGGTTGATTTAGCTGATCCCCAATCTATTGTTGCTGCTGCTCAGACTGCCCCAGATGTGCAAATAGTTATCAATAATGCAGGAGTTTTTCAAGCTGGAACTCCCTTAGCTGAGAATGCGATCGCCTCTCTCGAATTTCAGATGAAGATCAATGTATATGGATTGATCTACATGGCTCAGGCGTTTGCCCCGGTACTCAAAGCCAATGGAGGTGGTGTTTTTGCCCAAATCAATTCTGTTGCTTCGCTCAAGGGTTTCCCCGACTCTGCCACTTACTGTGCCTCAAAAGCTGCGGCCTATTCAATCACCCAGGCATTACGAGAACTATTGAGTGAGCAGGGCACGCTTGTGCTAAGTGTTCACCCTGGCCCGATTGCCACGGATATGGGCGATGCGGCAGGAATGAGTGAGGTTGCACAGCCACCAACGCTTGTAGCAGATGGGATAATAAAAGCTCTCAAAGCTGGGGATTTTCACGTCTTTCCTGACTCGGTGGCTAAACAAATGGGCGATGCTTATAGAAGCTTTGCCCAAAATGTCGTTGAGGTGTCATCAAGTTAACTGATGATGCAGGGTAATGCTTTAGACAACGGTATTTTGGTATTAAAAAGCAAGCCCAAACTCTTCTCGATTGTACAGATTCACTACTCCTCCTAATTTATCAATACCCCATCAACACACGCAACCCAGTATTGTTTGCATTCGCGGGAACTCTCACATAAGTTTCTATTCAATTAATATCCCCGGCAAGTGGGAATTATGCTAGCTGCAACCCTTTATTGAGCATCCATAAAAACAAACAGATGGGCTACTTTTCCATTTTCTATGACAAAAAAATCCATGCCGGTTAAGACATTTGGCTGGGGGCCAGTCCGAATATTCCAGAATAGCCGAGATCCATTTTGCGTACTTTCCATCGGTTTTGTTGCCACAAAATTGAAATTAGCATCGTCCGCAAATAGCTTGTCGATAAAGTCAGAAACGGCGCTAATGTCGGTAAGGATAAAATCCTTGTCATACATTTTTATATCGTCTGCATAGATGGTTTGCATCAATGCGTCACGCGTTGTACGGTCTTTTTCATTCCAGACAGCAGTATGTGTTTGCTGGAGATAATTCATTGCCTGTGCATCCATGAGTAGACTGGCTAGTTTGTTTTCTAAAACGATATGACTTTACTGCCCAAAAGTAAGCGTTGTCTTTGATGCGGAACGTTGATGGTTTCCATTCAATTAAAGTCATTCCACTCAATCAGCACCCCATCCACAATCGCAATCCCCCACTGCGGAAACTTCGCCAATAATTTCTTGATCACAATCTGCAAAGCCGGATCGTCATTCCAGCACTCGTGCAAAAACTCAAGACCCGGATTCTGCCCCGAATTCCCCGCAACCTTGAGTTTCTGAATCCGCTCCGGTCGCACATTTGACAAAAGCAACAATCGCCTCATGCGACCATTTTTCAGCACTGGGGACAGGCGCGGCTCAGAAATTATACTTTTATAATGGCAGTGAGTCGAATGGCACTAAGAAAAGCTGAAACCTCGTCAGGGCAGGGTGGGGGAGGTGTGGGAGGAAGAGGGAGTGTGGGAGGGGTGGGAGGTGTGGGAGGATGGGGAAGAAGTCTTACCCCCCACACTCAAAAAGCAAGTTATATCAGGGCTTTGCGATTAACTTCGTGCCATTCGGCAGTGAGTCCAAACGAATCAATCGCATTATCGATTTAAGTAGCGATGTCTTTAAAATATAAAATGACAGCGATAGTAATTTAACAATCGCTCTATGAATCAGGAATCGCCTCAATTTATCAACCATATTGTTTCAAGTTTGCGTTCAATTGAGGGAATTACAGCCATCTCATTGGGGGGTTCACGGGCACGGGGCAACCACACCAGTAAGTCAGATGTGGATTTGGGAATTTATTATAATTCAGAAAACCCGCCCGATTTAATTGCTCTAAATCGCCTTGCCTCTGAGCTTGATGATAACCATCGGGTAAATTTGATTACTGCGATTGGTGGATGGGGAAAGTGGATTAACGGCGGCGGTTGGCTACAAGTTCAAGGTATAGGTGTAGATTTTCTCTATCGTGATTTGGCGAAGGTCAATCGTGTGATTGATGATTGCCATGCTGGACAAATTACTATTGATTACCAACCAGGACATCCTCATGGTTTTGTATCCTCGATTTATATGGGTGAAATTGCTATTTGTCAGGTACTTCATGACCCGGATGGTGTTTTAGAAGCTTTGAAGCTCAAAACAAAGCCTTATCCAGTTAGGCTCAAACACGCAACTATTGATACTTTCGCCTGGGAAATCAGTTTCTCGCTGGTGGTTGCAAAAAAAGCGATTGCACGTGATGATGTTGTTTACGCAGCAGGTTGTTGTTTCCGCAGTGTGGCGTGTATGAATCAGGTTTTATTCGCCCTGAATGAAGATTACCTGTTGAATGAAAAGGGAGCGGTGGCAATCGCAAGTACATTTGCTATTTGCCCAACTGACTATCAACAACGGGTTGAGCAAGCGTTTGCACTTTTAGCTGCTTCTTCAAAATCGATAGCTGAGGCGATTGCGATTCTTGAGGCGATTGAGGATGATTTGAGTCAATGGTATGGAAATCGGCGATTATCAATGTAATTTTATGGCAATTGAGTTATTCAAGTTCAGGTAGCCAAATTTCTGCGATGCCGAATAGCCCGTCGTAGACATCGCAAAAGTCTCCACATCAATACTTCCCACGCTAAATGCTAAATTTTATTTAGCCATCCAGCAGGAGTTTTCTTTTTCTTATGTGGTTCTGGTCTGCCGATTCAGTAGAGCAAGAATTATTTGATTTGTACGCTCCAGCCCTGCGATCGCTCGGTGTAAATTTCAGTGACGAGCAACTCCAAGACACTCTAGAAGCATCAAGCTATTGTTTAGAAGATGCTTTCAGGAGCGCAATCGTTTATATACTCTGGCTCGAAGAAAACCTCAAGCCCATCTACCCGACTGCGATATTAATCGAGGCACTGGCAAATCAATGGCGCACCAAGTACTGGAAGCCGGAGTATCTAGAACTTGAACAATTGCTCTCTCCCGGAAAGCGCTGGTGGAGGGCAGCAGTGGATAAGTGGGGTTACGACGAGCGTAATCAACTGGTTGCAGATATATTTTACGACCACGGGCAGGAATTTATTAAGTTCCGAAATGGTAAAGAAATTCTGGTTGATACTGCTTATAAGTGGGGATGGCAGCGAGTCGCAGATTATGCGTCCCCGTTTTCAGAAAGTAATTCGTCGCTTGGCAGCATCAATGCAAGGGAACTTTGATCTACACCTTCTGCACAAGAGTAGATAAGCGCCATCAAGCAGCAATCACTTTAGCTGCGCGCTATTCTGAGGCAGTGTAATTTTTGTATGATTTGTTACCTCTCCAAATTCACCAGCACCCCATCCACACAAGCAATCCCCCACTGCGGAAACTTCGCCAGCAATTTCTTGATCACAATCTGCAAAGCCGGATCATCATCCCAGCACGAGAGCAAGTACTCAACCCCCGGATTCTGCCCCGAATTCGCCGCAACTTTCAGTTTTTTCATACGCTCCGGTCGCATATTTGACCGCGCAACTATCGCCTCATGCGACCATTTTTCAGCGCTGGTGACAGACGCGGCGGAACTTTCACCCTCATCAACTGCTTTGATTTCTACACCCAAAACCGAGTTTTCAACCAACAACGAAGTGGAATTACCCTGTTCTACCTGCTCTTGTGTTTGATTAGCGATCGCAAAAGTTGAATAAAATTCATTTTGATTGACGGACGCGGCGGAACAAGTACCTTCATGACAGTCCCTCGCTTCAATGCTACAATCCTGCTTTTCAGCCAACAACGAAGCGGAATTACTTTGTTCTACTTGCCCCTGTGTTTGATTAGCGATGGCTACGCCCGCCGCAGGCATCGCAGAATTTAAAAATTTTTCATTTTGAGCGACGGGCGCGGCGGAACCAGTACCTTCATGACAGTTCCTCGGCTCAACACCACAGTCCTGGTTTTCAGCCAACAACAAAGCAGATTCATCTTGTGCAGCATCCACGAGCGTTAGCGTCGTGCAGTCAATTGCCACAGGCAAGTCTTTTTCTTTCTCTGACACGCTTTGAACAGACTGAGGCGAAGCGCCCCTCAAGGGCGCATGAGCCGTCTCTTCAACACGCGAATTTCCTGTAAGCGTGTCAGAGAAACATCTCACCAACTCATTTGATGAGTTGGTGAGATGTTCTTGAGTAGTTCGTGAGGGTTCACAGAACCCTTGCTCTGAATCACTTTGACCTAAAATAGATGCTTCGTACAAAGCACCCATTTCTTCACAGCCAGCATCTATCTCTGAGTCCCCAGCATTTGATTCTCGTTTTTCAGCATTTGGTTCTTGTTTTTCAGAATTGGCTTTCTCCCAAAATTCTTTCATCCGACTGCCATGCAAATTTTTTACCATCCAGCTAGCCGTTTCCCTGCCATCCTGAATCGACTTGTCGGGTTTAAAAATGAATAGTCCACTGTCAGATAGAATTTTCTTTGCAGAGATAAAAGTACTGTACCCCAAAGCAGAAGTCAGAGGCATCCACCGAGAACCATAAGGGTCAGCCGTCCAGCACTCTTGCCACAATTGCGTAACTGAAGGCTTTTGCTGCGAAGTCCATAACATATCTTCTATGGGAATAATCACATGAAGCCTTTTATATGGGGATTGTGGTTTACTAGCAGCCTTTTTGAGCTTGGGCTTTGTAATAGTTGCAGTCATCGTATAATCTCCTATTTATATTGACGCACGGAATTTTCCCTACAGCGATTGCAAGGTTTGGTACTTACATTTAGTTGTCTAAAAAATTATCAGTACATTGAAAGCCTATTGAGGTTGCCAGAATCGCAACTCGTCTCGAAAATATCTATCAGTTTTCTTGGACTGGTTTCGCCAGCAATCCCAGGCAACCAACACTTCCTCGCCTAAATCCTCTACGACTTCACCCCTTTCCACATACAAAGTGCGATATGGATCAGCATGGGCAACGATAGAACCAACGCCAATAGTGCGCGGTTGAAGGGATGCTTTCTGGAGAGCCGTAATTAACTCTGTTTCTTCACTGGTCAATTCCGCCCAGTAGTCCTGTTTGATTACCTCATACTCTTGGGCAACACTACAAAACTCTTGCCAAGTACACCCAGGCTTTGCAAGTACTTGCCGAATTTCACTAACCGCTTGGGGAAGCATTTCTAGTTGCTCGGCTCGATATGCGATCGCATTTGGTGTCGGTTCACTCCCCAGGATTATCGCCGCAGCTTCGAGTGCTTGGGTGTTGTTCATGGCACTGGCAAGATTCTTTAACGCCATGCCCATCAGCCGCAGACATTCTTGGGCATTTTCCTTGGGAGGTTCAACAGCTAGCGATCGCAAATCAATAGTCTTCTCCAGTGCTTGCTTCACCTGCTTGTTCAAAACTTTAGTCGCCTGTTGGGTCATGGTATTTTCCCACTGTTGGGAGGGATGCTGTTGTACAGCACGTTCTAGTTCCTGAATGCGCTGCTGGAGTTGTTGGTTTTCAATCTCCAGTTTTCGTAATCCCTCCATTTCATCCAAACGCTGCTGTAACTGAATATTCTGCTCCTTCTGCTGCTTGTACAATTGCTGCAAGGATTGGATTTGTTCTTGTACCTGGGCTTCGGCTCTAGTAGCTGCTTCTGTTTGTAGCCCAATTCTCAATTCCTGGGAAAGTCGCTCTAACTCTTGCTGATGCTGTTCTTGAATTTGGGCAATTGCTTCAGTATATTCTGGTGGATAAGTCTGCTCTCTAGGAAAGGGAACACTGGCAGCATCTAAATCAGTATTGTTGATAAGCAGCCTCTTACCATCAGCAAAGGTAACAATCTGTTGCCAACGATTTGGTGCGTCTGCCTCAATGGTTCCCTCTTCTCCATACCTTGGGTGTGACTGTTGTGAAACTGTGACAATGGCTTTTTGAGGAACCACTGGTTCTTGAATTTTGGGAACCATTGGTTCCTGAATAGATTGCTTTTTGCGTGGAAGTTGAGGAACCACAATATTTGCAGCAGCAGCAAAGTCTGAAACGCTTGGGTCAGGGTTATCTTTGAGAGCGATCGCTACAGCTTGTTTTAGTTTCTCTGGTTCCTTGACTAGCCGCAGCAGTGGACGAGCTTGGCGCTCATTTTTGATGTGTCCGCCCAACTCACCAACTGCGTCTATGACTTTCTTTGCCCCTAGCAGCTGGTTGATCCGTCGGTATCCACCCCAAGCGTATAATTCACGCTGGCAGTATTCTGAAAAGTTTTTATATCCAGCTTGCAAGTAAAGCTGCTGTTCCCTCATCTGAAGGATTTCATCTACCGCTTGCCATTCAAATCGGTCGATGGCGGTGAAGGTTTCCTGGATACTGGTGTTGAGGTTGCTGTAATCGAGTGCTGATGTTTCTTCTCTTTCTAGTGTCAGCATATCTCTTGCCCACTATGTATGGTAAATACTAGGAATGTTGCAGTTAGTAAGGGACTTGCAGGAGCCGTTAGGCTTATCGCATTAGGCGACTTCAGCAAACCTTGTGAATCGGCTCAAGTCCGGGTAAACCGCTTTAAAGTAAATAATTTCGTTCTCTTTGTGATCAAGATGAAGGTATAAATGAACTTCGTCTGGATCTTTCCTGAAAGTACTTTTTCCTCGCCAGCAGTTTTGTTCTGATTTCTCCCAGTTACAAGATTCAGCATAAATGTCTGCAATGATTGCCTTTGGTGCATAACTTTCAACTGTGGTGACTGAAGCGTGGATATTTCTCTTGTCCTTATTCACCAAAAACAAGTTATATGCAGGTGCGATCTGAACAAGGCTGACAAAAAACTGGATGATTTCTGGAACTGCTTTTTGAAGAATGATGCGATCGCTCTCCAGCGTGAGCAGTTGATCCTCTACTATCGGGTAGGAGAACAAGCGATCGCGGATTGAAATGTTTCGCTGGCTGACTCCAGAGATGGCCAAGTTTTTCTGAATATCCTGAATATTATCTCTAATCGTGTGGTAGAGAAAAAGTTCAGTACCAAAATTAGGGCCAAAAATCTTACCCATGCTTTCGTAGAACCGCGCCCCTTCATGTACGGATGATGGAGCATCCAGACACCAGCCTTTAGGGTCTGTCATGATCCGATGAAT
The DNA here is from genome assembly GCF_047228265.1 of Nostoc sp. UIC 10607. Lineage (NCBI taxonomy): Bacteria > Bacillati > Cyanobacteriota > Cyanophyceae > Nostocales > Nostocaceae > Nostoc > Nostoc sp. UIC 10607. Next base: position 11,480 of record NZ_JBIQNW010000077.1, read on the forward strand.
AATTTCATCATGTTTGGCATTACCGTTCCCAAGCCCAGCAAGCTCTAAGTAAACTCGTCTGTCTAACAATGAAGGGTAAATGAACTTATGGCGTTTGGGGTATTTCAGTCTAAGGCAGTCTTGCAGCAGTGAGGATAAGCCTTTTGTGCTGAATAAATTGGGATTGTCTTGGAGTAGTAACTGGAAAACTGGTAAATTAGACATACTATTTCTTTGCTAAAGGATTAGTCTGGGCGATTGTTCTTCTTGGCGGGAGGCGATCGCTTTTAACTTAGTCCAAGAGTAAATATGTCAATAAAGTTTTCTAGTGACTCAAATAAAAATGGCGTGGGATTCATAACTGTATAAGCTCGTACATAACTAAAGAATTATGTTAGCACGAGTTAGTACGCTGTGATCTATAAAAAACAAAACCCACCTAATGCTCGGCGGGTTTGTCCTTGATAACAGTGTTAATAATGTGATCACGCCATTGCCTGAGAGTGGTGTTCTCGTCTCTCAGGCGACTAATTCCCCCAGGCATTCCTCTACAAGAGATTCAAGTCTTTGAACTCTTTGCTCAATCTGTGCTACATCATGGCCATTTTCCGAATTTTCTGTCTCTACATATTCTTTAATAAATTTTAAAAGTACATCTGTAACAGTTTTGCCCTGCGCTTCGACTTTAGACCGAAAAGCTGTTCGTATCTCCTCTTCAATGCGAATCGTTAGACGAGATTCAATAGCCATAGACAATCTCCTTTTGTTTTAGGTTATCACAAGCCGTTAGTACGATTTATTCTATCAGGAAATATATTGGACTGGGGTTTTGTACTAACTATATTGACAAACGTACTAACTCGTACTAACATAGTAAATATGAAGGAGGAAATAAGCGCAACGCCTCCTAGTAAATAAAGATGCGCTTACTACAGAACCTTGACAGCACAATCCAAAGTGACTGCTTGATGAGTAACCGAGGCACTGGCACAACCAGAGAAGGCGAGGGGTACACAGCATAGAAATGGATTTGCACTTAATAAGAAATTACTAGCAGGACTACGGACGGCAGTTGAAGCGTTTGAAGTCGTACACGTCGCCTGATACGCTGTATCTCCTGTATTGGTATCGCTCAAGTGCCACTGGCTTTGAGCCACAAATATATGGCTACGCCGAATCTATTTGAGAGCGTTGTGCCAAACCACAACGTTGTTTGCACACATAACAAAGGCGATCGCCCTCGTCTGGTAAACAAAGCGATCGCCTTTTCCCCTATCACGGAGATCAATATTATGACTTACGAAACACTAACACAGCAAGCAATTCCTAGTTCTTCTCGTGACGAGCAAGCCACAGCCCAAGCTGAACTGTACACCCACCTCGAATCCCAAGCCGAAACTGTAGCACCAACCCAAGATCCTCTCACCAGCAGAGATCGCCGCATTATTGGCGAGATTATCGAAGTCCAACCCGAATCAGTGCGTACAATCTGGATCGAAGGCGGAATCACAGTATGGGTGCAATTTGTCGGTGGCGGACGGTTAGCCTTCGATCGCAACTGGTTCGCTACAAGAGTTTCAGAAGTTAAAGCGACGCTACCGGAAACTCCACGGGAAAGGAATCAGCGCTTGGAGTCCGAGTTGAAAGAAGCTTGCACTGTTTTCGGTTTGTATCACGGTGAGATTGATTATCTAGTATTCAGTACGAAAGTTTATCGCCAGGGCAAGTTAGTTGGCTTCGTTGGCTGGGATGAAGAGGGCTGGTATGCTAAACCCAGACAGTACGGACTTAATCGCGTGGCTCCGAGTGCCGAACAAGTGATTGCCTCCTTAGGAGTCCGAGCAGCAGTAGCGGCTTAGTTCTGCAAGTGAAAAGGCGATTGCTCCCCCAAGAGAAACGCAATCGCCTCCAAAATGTAATAGCCAATAAACAGAATCATGGCACAAAGTACAGCTTGTAACTTCTCCCTTTAACTAGATGACTGCCAACAAAAAATTTTGCTTTCTCTAGTAGATACGAACGCATAGGTGTAAGAAATACCTATTACTGGAAGTGAGAAAGGCGATTGCAGCCATAGAGTTATGCAATCGCCGCTCAACCGAAATTTAGACAATCGAAATCATCATGGCACACAGACTATGATTAGCCCATTTTCTCTTCAAGTAGCCCAATCGGATGATCCAAGAGAGAGAATTCTCCTGCCTCCAACCGACCCCAACGCAGAGGTCATGGAAATCTTTGGATACAATCTGGTTTACGTTGGCGGAGCTTGCCCCAGGAATTATCGAGTATACAAGGCTCACTCAATGATTGGGGTAATATTTCAGCATATTACGCATTGGTCAAATGCGGTAGATAAGATTCGATATGCCGAGCCGGTTGGTGCAGCAGTCGGACTAGACGACTTCATGACGATGGCAGGCAGATTAACAGCGACTACAGAACAACCACTCACAGAAGAGGAATTACTAGATAAAGAATTCGATGCACTGACGAGTGACGAGTGGGAACGCTTAAAAAGGTATGTTCCACAAGCGAAAGATTTGGTTGCAGCGTAAGGAAACGGGTGGGTAGTAAGACCCACCTGTGTGGCAAGGAGCAAACTTAAATCTTATCGAAATAGAACAACACAATTCATTGGATAAATCAATGGAAGCGATAGAAATACTGAAGCAATTCAACTCGTGTTACGTAAATATTCAGGCTATTGCACAAAATGAAACTTGGCTTTTGTTGATTGCAGACAAGAAGATTGACCCAGAAGCAGCCACTCACTTGGGCGATGTCCTGCACTACTTGAGTGAAGTAATGGGTTGTGTAGAAGAAATCGTTAAAGTCAAAACAATTCAAAATTACTGAACTGCTCACTTACGAATTAAAAGCAATTCCTGGCACTGTCATAAATAGCTAAGTCGAACACTATCCAGTATCAACGCAATTTTTAGCAACAAAAACGCAACTATGGAAACCATCAAAATCAACAACAGCGTCTTTCTCATTCCACCCAGCCAACCTAAACTGCAAGCGAATTGCGCTAAGGAATACGGGCAATTTCTTCTCGATTGTCCTCCAAAACTAACGATTCTAGAAGCACAAGCAGGCGGATATCTCAAAGGTAATAAGGCTGACTTTGCGATCGCAATCTCTCGCCCTGACCGTGCCTTGACCATCAACGAGAACTTCACTAACGAACCATTCACTGAACTGTGGGTGATTCCTGTTGCTGGCGGACTAAAAGACCAGTTCAAGGGGCCAGCCTCCATGCTGCTTTCTTTCCTGATCCACCGCCGCAGTAAAGACAATTTTGCTGGATTGTACAACCACTTCGCCCATCGTGCCTTTCAGCAGTGGTGTGAAGATGGAATGCCGGGAGATCCAAAAGAATTTTGCTATACGGCGATCGCTAGCGTACTGAAAAACTACATTTTCTGCGCCGAGTTTCAGAAAGTGGAAGGGACACTTGGAACGTACTGGTTCATTCAGTGGTCGTATCGCAATCCCCAATCTGATTTTGAGAAAGATGCTCTTGAAGCAGCAGAGATGATTCGCTCTGGTGCGGAATCTGGAGCAACACTTCACTGGGTAACGAATGAAACTTACGAGCGCTGGGCTAGTAATGCTGTCACTGCACCAGCATTACCCCCAGTTTCGGAGACTGAGGCACGGCTATCTCTGCAAGGACAGAATCAGACAGCAATGCCGCAAGGGAAACGGAAGTAATTAGACATTACAACGGCGATTCAAAAGTGAATCGCCACTACATAAATTAACGATTCAAACAACTCAATGAAAATCGGTACTGTTTCAATTAGTTATTCCAGAAAATTTAACTTGGGCAACTACGAATCAATTGAATTAGGTTGTTCACTTTGGGCACAAGTCGAGGATGAAGAAGATGCCGATGGTGTAGTTCAATTCCTTTATCATCAGGCAAAAGCAGCAGTCAAAGAGGCTGTCATGCCTGTGATTAAAGCTAACGAATTCCAAATTAGTAAAGCTAAATCTCAACGGAAAATGGCAACTGATGAAGGTGTTGCAGAAATAGATAATTTTTGAACAAATCCAACATGAAACAACTAACAGGTTTTATTCCCATTGCCGCATTACCAGAATCTACTGCGGCTTCTGCTAAACAACAACTACTGGCAACAATTGAATGGCTCCAATCTGAGGGAGCGGCAACTGAAACTAATCTCAAACTACTAACTGCAATTGTTGAGTCTATTCTTTGGTCTGAAGAATCATATACCCGATTTTTACAGTGTGGGTTTGATGCAGCAATTGAGTTATTTGATATTACTTCTCAAAACTGGGAATTTGGAGAGTCAATGTCATCACCTCATAATCCCAGGAATTGGGATAAGTACAAGCAGCTACAACACTAGTTGATCCAGATTAAATCAATAAACTCCTATCGTAAAACTGTACGCAGTGAATTACAAAGTAGAGGAAATAATCAGATGAATCTTTGGTCAAGAATGGATTTGATTGCATTAACAAATGAACGCTTTTTAGGAGACTTGGATGATTTCATTTTTGATTACAGTGGCGGATGGATGATTAAGCTTTTGTATCTGATTAAAGTGAATGTTGCTCTTTGGTTTGGATGGGAATCGGAGCCAGAATACAACGATTGGCATTGGGGGCTAGCGTATTTTGACAGCGAAGTAAGCTCATCTTGGGATACTCCTATTGGAGCTTGTGACTGGTTAGAAATCTGTACTCCCGTCAGTTTTCTAAAATGGCAGTATGGTATCGCTGAAAACTCGAATTACTAATCGATAACAAGTTAATCAGCAAAGGATTAAAAATGGCTAATCTTCCACCAATTAATTCAGTTGTAAAAGTCATTAAAGCCCTGACAGAAAAAGATCCAAGGTTAGGGCAAACAGGTACAGTAATCCAGTATTCAGTACATGGCATGGTTTGCGTTCATTTCCCAGACATGCCGCCTGGTCAAGGAATTTTTTTCAATGCACATCATTTACAAATCATAGAGTAATAGCCAAGATTATGCCGAGAAAATCCACTCATCCCACCCCTACTGATAAGTCCTCACTGTGCCTACAATATCTCAATCGTTGTGGTGGTAGCGCTCGATTGTGTCATATCAACTTCAGTCTGTCAGTTATTCAAACCTTAGTCAATCAAAGAAAGGTAAAGATTAGCAATACTGGTGCAGGGTTTTTTATTGAATTGGAAGATGCAAAATGAAAACACAGAAAGTAACTCATCAATCATATTTGCCTTCAAATAATAAGAGTAAATTAGTTCTTCGTCGGACTCGAAAAAGATTTAACCCCAAAGTATTCATAGACCGCACGATAGAAACAACTGCAATTGTCTCTCTGCTCTTAACTGGCTTTTCAGGAGTAGTGGCAATGGGATGTTGGGGAATGGAGATTATTGACACAAATGCTAATCCCAACATAATCATCTCTGGTTGGGAGCAACAGAAAAATATTTGCCTGGGTGCAATGTTGGTCAGTTTTTCTGCATTCTTAGGCAGTTCTTTAGTCGGAGCAAGTTTTAGTATTCAACGAGATAAATTTTAGGTTAGTTAACGGTAATGAAAGAGTACAAAACTAAACATGGCGGCTACAAAATTGAGACTGCCGAGTTATCAGATGACGCTGTGGATGTTCATGTGGGAAAAACAGGTCTGTTAAAAACAACTTGGGCTACTCCTACGACTCAAACATTTGATAATCATACCCAGGCTGTTCGTCACGCCAAAAATGCTATTGATAACGGCGAAATCGATTCAGTTTTTCAAGGTTAAAACACTAATGGAAATCAAGTTAACTACATCAGAGATTCGGACTATCTTACAAGGCTGTCAACATACATTGCGGCTTGTTGGCAGTAGCCGAGATTATCGCAACATTCAGTCTTCGCAGTATTTCTCTACATCAAAAAATGTGGTGCTAAATGATGCGTTCAATATTTTAGGAGAAATAGTGGATGCAATTGATCAGGTGGAGCAAATTAATCAACAAGGAGAACCTAAATATGGAGCAGGAAATTAAAAATGCAGTCGGTTTGGGTAGCCCAGAACTGGTAATAGAGTCAAAATCGGAGCCGGAACCAAAACCGGAACCAAAACCAACAGTAACGATTTATGATTTTGCCGCTCTGTTATCTAAGCACGAACCACCCAAAAAACAGCAATAAATATGAAACGACCAGTTTTTCTCTCTTGTATTAGTGCAGCAGCAGCAACAATTATTTGTGGATATTTCGGCACTCAATATCTCGGCAGAAATATCATGTACGTCATTAGTGGAGCAATAGCCGGGACTGGGATCACAGCATTCATGGTTGACCGAATTACTGGTCAAAATGAAATTGACCAAGTTATGTTGCGCCGACCTCGACCTTTAAATAGACCCACCAGTTGTATAGGTTGCAAATACTATCACGGGATCTCTTACAACGGCTCCCCTTTAATTTGTTCTGTTCATCCCGAAGGCATTGAGAGCGCGGAATGCCCCGATTGGCAAGGCTTTCAACTATCTAAAGAAGGAGCAAGAAAATGACATTAACCCTAGATAATCGCTCTCAAAATAAAGAATCGTCCCTGACGCAAGCATTACGGCAGATACAACAACTAAACTCCAAGATTCAGGAGCTAGAGCAGCAGCATCTCTCTTACGTGCATCAGCAACAGAATTTGATTAGTGCGATCGCTGAAATCTGTGTTTCTCCAATGCAGGAAGTACAGGCGCTGCGGATTCTGATTTATAAGGGAGAAGCAGCTTGTCGGCAGTATCTGCGTTCGGTGCTAGTCAAACAGGGTCAGGCTTCAAAAATGACCACAGGACAAATAGAAAAACCCACTTTAGATAAAAGAGCCAAAAACCGGGGTTTTCTGCAAAATTCAAAAAAATGAATTTTCTTTCTCATAGAGGCGCGGAATCAGTCAGGGCAAGGGATTGAGCAGACCATGAGACAGTTATTTTCACGGCATTACTAGGGTTTTGAGCCTCATCGAAATCATCCGCGTGTCCCAAAGCCTTGATGCTACCGTGTTTGAGGTCGAGCAGAGTCTCATGGTCTGCTTGCTTTTTAGCAAAGGCACAAAAATTGTGATTCGATATCGCTGCATCAAAAGGTCGGATGAAAGATTTTATAAATAATTGCATTATGTCAAACAAACACTTACTGAAGGTGAAACGGATTCATCCTAAAGAATTTAAATTGAAGCACGGATTATCGGTGTCCGAGATTCATGAACTAAGCGATTATCCACCAGAAACTCTTAAGCACTGGTTAGCTGACGAGTATAGTAGTCGTTACCAACAACCAAAAGAATCTGTCTTAAATCATTTTGGTTTACTAGATTTATATTTAAGTGCTTCTTAAATCAAAAAAGGTCACACAGACACTACCCGCTTCGACGTGGGTTTTTTATTATAAAAGAGCAAGGTCAATAGATAGTCAATAGTTGTTTGTCATGGACATCAATATTGATACAGATATTGACAGTGACGTTGATACAGAGATTGACACAGAGATTGACACAGATATTGACTATCTTTTTGAGACTATTGACACGGATTTGACTAAGTTCATGAAGTCACAATGGAGAGAACAACTTTTTCATCAAAAACCAAGCCAATCGGGAGTCAATTTCTTGCTTTTACCGATGTCAAAAGCCAAAGCAACTAAAATTTTAGGCATCTGCCCCCGTACATTAGAACGGTGGACAGAAGTAGCTCAACTTGTTCCAGAGTATAGATTAATACTCTTAAGAATGAAAGCTTTTGCTCAAGAAAAGAGACTACGTGCGCCATTAATGACAACGTATCAAGTATGGGTAGTAGGAAAGATTGGCGAATTGTTTTCTGACATTGTTCAAGGCATTGATAAAAAGCCCCTTGTTGAGGCCATTATTGAAGCTAACAAAGGTGAATATACTCGCAGCAACTTTGAACAAGAACAACTTAGATTCACATCATACGGTTTAGGAGAAATACATCATGTCGAATAGCATATTCACCCGTGCAGAATTATTTGAATTATTGAGTGCTAGCTACAGCCCAGAGCAAATTATTGCTGGGTTAGAACAACTGGCTCAGTCAGATCCAACAGTTGATCCGAACGCTCAAGAATTTCCCGTAGATATTAGCGATCGCTTAGAAAAGTTGTTCAATCTAGCGCAAGCAACCCTCGACAAATCGAAGCTGTTAGGAGGTAGCAGCAATTTGGCGAATATACAGACTCATGCAATAGACATGGCCACTGAACAATTACAATTTGTTGGAGTCAGTCGGGAAACTTTTAAAGCATTCTTGGATATCGTGGCAGGCAAGACTGTTGCTCAAGCGCTGGCAGTTCATGAGTTTGAGCAAGGATTGTTCGATGAAATCACGAGTGAACTTGATGCTCGTTCATTACAGCGACGCACAGAGCAAGGTTTTGATGAAATAGCGTTTATTTATCAACTGGCCAAGAATCCCGAAATCAGGCAACAAATTACCCAAGAGTACGGGTTAAAGGCTGGGGATGAGGTAAAACAAGAGGTTCAAAAACTCACTAATACTGCTACCCCTGGTTTTGACCCGAAAGCATTTTTAGACGAATTAGGAGTCCCAACACCAGAAAAAAAGTCGAAACTACCTGCGACGATTCAGGATCTGAAAAATTTGACACGCTCTTTGTTGAGCAAACAACTCCAGTCTCCAACTTAAAATGGCGCAAGTTCTTCAAGGAGAATCTTTTCGGATTCTCAGTCATTTTTTTTCTAGTTTGCATTGGGCTGTCTGTTTACGTTCGCGTTATTAATGCACCGCCACCCCAGACAACACAAAGTATCTATGGGCTTCAACAATGAAATACCAGAAGCAAGCGATGTTGGGATTATTGGGCATGGGGTTAATCGCAAGTCCTTGGTTATCACAACTGCCAGCCCAATTCAAAACTTACAACAGTGGCATTACTATTCGTGAGTCTGAAGAACTAGAACGCATTAAAGCCGAGCAAAGGGCAGCGACCGCCGACAAGATTAATTCTCTCGGAGTTACGCCCTCATTCAGTAAATTACGAATCAGGAACTATCTAGACTCAAAAAAACGTAACCCTAGACCTGACACTACAGGTTATTTAGAAGATGAGACAGTTTTTGTGTATGACTCAACGGGTTTTTGTATTGGGCGAATTGAACAGAGGCAATGGCGGTGGAAGTATAGATTCAAAAATGCTTGTAAGAATTCACCACTGTACCAAGATTCTCATGATTGATTTATGAAATATCTCACTCCAAACAAATCTAATTCCCAACCAAAACCAGAACCATCACCACAAGGAGAGCCGAAAAAAGGAGGGAGTGACTACTTAGAATTATTAGCTCGGTGGATTGTAGCATTAATCTCACTGCCAGTCATCTTTATTTCACATATCATTGCCCAATTTGTTACCCCAGGCACACCCGGATACAAGCTGGTTGGTGCAATTGGTTTCTGGATTGGCACACTCCTTTCTACTGATAGCATCTGGCAGGTTTTATTTCAGGGAAAACCGATTTTCCCCTGGTTTGAAACAGAATGGATTGGTTGGTTTGGTTGGTTACAACTCCTATTTAATCCCTTGTTTTGGATTAGCTTCGGTATCTCTGCACTTGTTCAAGTTATGGAAGCGCGAACATTGCGTGGGAAAGACCCACAACAGGCCAAGAACGAGTTTGAGGAATCAAAACAATACACACTCGGCAGTAAACCAAATGGGAATATCGACCTGACAGTGGCATTGTGGGGCGATTACAAAGCTGCTGGCATGAAAGAACGTCACACAGGTGGAGCGATCGCACTATTTTTCTGGGTTTTGGATCTGACTACTACCTTCGTTGGTCGTAATCCCTTCCGCTACACTAATCCAGCCGCAATTTTGGGTTGTTTTGCTTATAACTGTGCCTCAATGATGGCTGGTGAGATTGGTTACAACATTTGGAAACTTACTAAGTAAGAGAAAAGAACATGCAGCAACAAATACCAATACTAGGAACCAAAGAAACGGCACTTTTACGTGGCGATTACCCCAGTATTGAGTATTTGGAAGCTGGGAATACCGCCTCTTGGTTACAAGAGCGTCAAGACCAGTTATTAGTCCGCGCTAAAGATGAGCGTAATGGCATGAATCTGGCGAAGTTCATCACACTGGCCACAGCTGCAACTGGCGCAGTTTGTTATGCTACCTCTCCTCTTGCTCCCATCGGTGCAGTCTTCGCTGGTGTTGGTTATCTGTGGTCAATTGTTCAAGACCTCAACGATACCCATCAATTTGCACCAATCCCTTTTATACGTGGTGGCTTTTTTGAATTCCTCTCGGCAATGGGAGATAGTGTTGCCAGGGACGAATACTTTGCGAACTTCAATGAACTGGCTGACTTGATGTTGCATCTGGAGCCAATGTCTAAGTATGAGTTTGCCATGCTCAAGCAATCATCTCATGTGGTGTGTGAATACTTGAGCGCCGTTGAGCCAGGAAAAAGATTTTACGCTTACCGTTGGTTACTTGATTGGTTTATTCAGTTACGTGGGCAGTTTCCCACCCGTGAGCAATTGTCTGGGCATTTAGCGCAAGTGACAATTGACCCACGAGTTAACTACCAACAAGTAACAGTTATTCAAGAGGCCATACAACCGCAAAATCTTGGTATCCCACAAGCTCGATTTGCTCAATTACCGATTCCTGATGTGGGAGCAAGGTTTGTAGAGGAAACGGGGCAGAGCGCAGGGGAAATTTCTCCCATACCTTCTGCTCCCATGCAAAGTGCTTCTTCTCCTCCAGTCAATACCGATATCTCCATCTACACCACTAAACCCCAAGTGCAGTATGACCTAATTGGGCATATTGCTAAAAAAGTTACCAATATGCTGTGGGTTGGTGTCCCTGGTTCTGGCAAGGGCATCACCATTAGCAATGCAATCGATGCTATTAAGCGACTGCATCCTGGCATACACATCTTTTATATTGACCCCAAAGGTGACGAGAAAGAAACCGGTTATTTCAAAGGTCGTGTTGATACTTTTAAACGGGCTAAAATCCTAGAAATGTCTCCGGTCGAAGCCGTTAAATGGGTCAAAGAATGCTTTACCGAATTTCAAAATATCTCTGGCTCCAAGCTGATTATTTTAGATGAAGGAACGGCTGTCTGTTCCAAATTTAAAAATACCAAGGGTGAGATTGGCTGGCTCAAAGACAAAATCATCTCTTACTGTTCTTGCGGTGATAGTTCCGGTTGGCATTTCTGGATTGTCGTACAAAACCCGCACACTGATGACTTGGGCATTTCTGGCGGACTGCGATCGCAGTTAACGTCTGTGGCGTTGGTTCATCCTGATAACGTCCCAGCTTACAACGCCATGATTGCCACTCAACTCATCCCCAGCGATCGCAAGATTACTTCAACCCAAGTCATGGAAATTGCCGCACAATCACCAGTCGGTCGAGCAGTTTATTACGGCGGCATCAATGAATGGATACCAATGCCTCTATTAAAGAATTTCTCTGGTTATGACCGGGATACCAAAAACTTTATTGACTCTGCACCAAGTAATAAGCAAACCTCTCAAGCTGAAACTAATTCATCAACCACACCAACAACCCAAGCTCAACAGATGTTGGCGCTCTTAGAGAAGACGAAAGCCAATTCCATTGATGAGTTTATCCAAACCGAGTTGAAATTAGATGGAGTTCCACCAGAGCTTATCCGAAAAGGAATCGAAAGATTGCTTCAGAATTCACATCTTAAGTACAAATTCGACAGTTGCGATAGTAATCAAAATTAAAATTTGTTGAATAACCTATGCAAGACGATAATCAAAACACTTCCCCATCAGCAGCCTCAAGCCCTTTAGAAAAGTTAACAGCGAGTGTTGTTAACTTTTTTAACAGTCTCTCCTTACTGGTGCAGAAAAGTCCTGAATGCTTGATATATGGAGGATTTTACTGAGACAAGGGTGACAGAGAGGGGGA
>NZ_JBIQNW010000078.1:0-23105 GCF_047228265.1 Nostoc sp. UIC 10607
ACTTGAGTTCTAAAAAATTGATTCGCGCTTCAAAATACTTTTGGGCCAAAAACCCAACCGCATAATACTCTCCGTTGTACTCTATCCAAGCCTCATTTTCTGGATTCGGCCGATTAATTTGCCCAGACTCATATAAAGAGAGCGAGTCTCTAGAAATCTTAACTAACTCTGGCTCCATACACAGCAATTCTGGTTTAAAAGACATCTTCTCCAGAACACGATAAACCATCTTCGTCATTGAAGTTCCTGGATCAAGACTCAACATTAAATCCACAAGAAATTTTCTCCCTGTTTTTGACCCTTTATCAAGAATTATTCCTAAAAGGCTAAAGCGCATATACCGTAATGATTTCAGCTTTTGTAAATAAAAATTATGAATCATTACAATTGCACTTTTATTTCACTAATTTGTGCGTTTTCTGGCAAATCGCCTAAGTTTCCAATCCTCACCAATCCTCACTAATTCTCATCAATTTATCCCAATTTATCCCAATATCCCACTCCACAAATTCAAATTCATCGCTGATGTTATTACATATTAAACATTATCTAATAAGCAATTATCATTAGCTTAATAAAACCCAATAGTTCCCGGAAGTTCCCGGAACTTCTCGGAAGTCACCCGATTTATCCCCATATTTTCCTACTAATTTTAAACATGCTTTAGAGGGCACAAGCCTTGGAATCCATCTTTTTGTGACGCACAATACGCCATATTTGGCGGAAAGTTTTCCGAATAATAGGCTATATTTAATATCATCAGAGTTAGAAAATAAAAAAATTGTTGTCGTCAAAGTTTTACCAAAATTTCTTCACTCGGCATCGAACAAAATTTTGTTTGATGTTGGTGATGAACAATGACCGCAACAGTGATTGGAATAGTGATTATTTAGCCATCAGAGGAAATACACAGAGTTTCTTGGGGATATGTAGCTCTCAACTTATAAATGGAGTTGAGATGAAATGCTAACAGCAGCTAACGTTTCCTCAGAGATGGCGGTGAAGTACTTCGTCAAAAACTACTACCACCACGGCAAGTCGCGCTGGAGTGGACTAGGTGCTGAGAAACTTGGGTTATCAGGGGCAATCGATGATGAAGAAGCTTTTAAAAATGTAATCGAAGGGTTATCGCCTGATGGCAGTGAGCAACTTAATGCCAGGGTGTTAAAACCCAAAGAACGCAGGGCAGCACTAGACTGTACATTCTCTGCGCCCAAGAGTGTGAGCCTAATGGCGTTGGTCGGTGGGGATTCAAGATTAATCGCCGCGCACCATCAAGCATCAAAGGAAGTGATCGGGCTGATGGAAAGGCGTTATGCCATAACGAGGGTGACACAAAACAACGGTAGGCACAGGGTAAACACGGGTAACTTGGTGGTCGCGCAGTTTGACCACATCGAGAGTCGGGATTTAGATCCACATCTGCACACCCACTGCTTAGTCATGAATACGACGCAAGCTAATGATGGTCAGTGGATGAGTTTGGTGAATAGTGAGATATTTGCTAACAAGAAATTCCTGGGGATGGCATACCAGAGCTATCTAGCGGCAGAAGTCCAGAAACTAGGGTATGAGGTAGAACTCAGAAAACATGGACAATTTGAGATTAAAGGTTTTAAAGAACAAGATTTAGAGGCGTTCTCAAAACGGCGGCAGCAAATCATTGCCAAAGTTGGGGTTAACTCGACTTGGGCAGAGCGTGAGAAAATCTGGGATAGTACTCGGCAGCGCAAGCAAAAGATTTCAGAGCAGGAGTTAAAAGCATTCTGGAAGTCAGAAGCTGCGGCACTGGGCATCAGTTTCATCAAGCCTTCTGAGCCAAATAGTCAAGTAGTACAAAATTCAGTTTCAAAGCAAGGTCTTGAAGATGCGTTGGCAGAGGCGATTGCGCGAAGCGCAGTGCTGGAAGCAATCGCTCATTGTAGCGAAAGGAATGTTGCCTTTAAGCTTGAAGATTTAGAAAAGTTTATCCTTTCTGAAAGACTTTTCACTGATGTAAATGCACTTGAGCCATTAATCAAGGAGCATCAAGAGTTAATCGTTCTGCCGGGAATGGAAAGACAATATACAACATGGACGGCAGTAAAAAGAGAACTAGCGACGATTGAGTTGATGCAGTCAAGAATTGGGGCAGTTAATCCGATACTGCAAACACTTGTAGCTTCAAGCCTTTTAGAGAAAACCTCACTAAACTTTGGGCAGCAGCAGGCAGTTAGTCTAGCTGCAACGACAACAGACCAATTCATTGCGTGGCAAGGGGTAGCTGGTGCTGGTAAGACTTTCGCCCTCAAGGAATTAAACGCGATCGCACTAGCCCAAGGCTATACAATCAAAGCTTTTGCCCCTTCATCAATGGCGGCTAAAGTGTTAAGTGAGGAGCTAGGTATACAAGGCGAGACTGTAGCCAGTTTATTGGTGTCTGAGCCAGCACCCCGACTTGAATTAAATCAGATTTGGATTGTGGATGAGGCAGGTTTACTTAGTGCCAAAGATGCTCATGCCCTATTAGAAAGAGCGACACTTCTTGGAGCAAGACTATTACTAGTTGGCGATACCAAGCAATTATCGGCTGTCGAAGCTGGAAGCCCATTCAAATCCTTGCAACAAGCTGGCATCAAGACCGCGCACTTAAACCAATCAAATAGGCAGCGTAACCCGGATCTCAAGATTGCAGTAGACCTAATTGCAGACGGGAGAGTAGAAGCGGGATTTAAGCAACTATCGGCAATAGGCAGTATTCAGGAAGTATCACCCGATACTACAAGAGAGATAATTGCTGCTGACTATATAGGATTAGCGAAAGAGCAACGAGCGCGAACATTGATACTTGCTGGCACAAATGTAGAGAAGTTGGCACTTACCCAAGCAATTCGAGGCAAGCTAAAGCAGGAGGGGAGTTTAGGGGCAACTGCAAACATTACCCAGTTGCAAGCTCTAAACTTGACCAAAGTGCAGCTGCGCTATACCCATAACTTTGAACTAGGTAATGTCGTAATGCCAACGCGCAACTACAAACGCCGGGGTTTAGAAAAAGGTAAGCTGTATGAAGTCGTGGGCAAGAACATCGACCGATTAATTTTGAAAGCAGACGATGGAAAGCAGTTAGAAGTAGATCCCAATTTTGACAAAGCTGTTTACCAACGTGATGAAATTGAGATTGCCGTAGGCGATCGCTTGCAATGGAAGAAAAATGACCGACAGTTACAAAGGCGAAATGGACAAGAGTTTATAGTCACGGCGATTGAGGGAGATTCCGCCCAAATTCAGTATTTAGATAGCAATCGAACTGAAACTATTAACCTTAAACAGGCGCAAAACCTGGACTATGCCCTTGTCAGCACAATCTATAGTAGCCAAGGTAAAACCACTGACCTAGCCTTGATTGCGGCAGATCACACCATTGGGCAAGAAAGTTTTTATGTGGCGATTAGTCGAGCTAGGCATAACGTCAAACTTTATACTAAAGACAAATCAGAATTGCTGGAACTGGCGCAAGAGTCTAAAGCCAAAGATAACGCCTTAGAATTGCTGATGAATTCCTTAAAAGTGGAACGAATTCAGGCGAAAACTGCCTCGGTCAGTCCAAGAGCTAATGAGCCGATAGTAAAACTTGAAGTTGCAATAGCAGAGCCTGTACTGAAAGCTCAACCGCTAACCACAGAGCAAGTTTCCTTACCAGTATTAAAGGAAGAAACACCAATAGTTGTAAAGGAAAATTCAGATCAAAAGCCTGTAGTCAAACTTAAAAAGAAAGAATTATTACCAACCGAGAAACAACCTCCTGCTTTTGAAAAACCAGTATTAAAGACTGCTGCCCCAACAGAAGCATTTTGGATACCTCAAAAGCAAGAAGAAGTACCTAATTTTATTGAATCAAAGCACTGGCAAGAGTTTGAATCAAGTGCCATTCACCCAGAAATTGCAGCGCTAAACTTTGAAAGCCTTCAGTTCAACTATGCAGGTGGTGAGCATGAGGCTTGGGAAAGGCTGATGGTTAGTGAAAAACTTAATCGTACAAATACGGGGCGACTTAGTGAAGGGTTAATCAAAGCCTATTCTCACCTTGATGCTGGTGGTTGGTGGTGTGATGCTGGAGTTGATGCGCGTTCATTTGCTGATTTAACACCAGGTGATAAACCTGCAATTAAAAGATGGGGATGTTACAAGCCGAACACACCTAGACCCAAAAAAGATGAGGAGAACCAGATAATTGAAGGGAAATTCATTAAATATGAGCATCCCCCAAAGGTTGAATTAAGTATATTCTTGCTCAATGTCTCTGAAGATATTGCCGAACGCATTTACTCCAAACATAAAGTTAACCCCACCCAGCAGGAGCGCAAATCGGGATTTTGGTACTGTGTATGGAAATATAATTTACCGTGTGCGATCGCAGAGGGAGCCAAAAAAGCGGCCAGCCTGTTGAGTCAGGGTCACGCTACCATTGGGCTACCTGGAATTTCAGCAGGATATCGCTCTCCAAAAGACGAGTTTGGCAAAAAAATCGGTAAGTCCTATCTTCATGAAGAGTTAGCCGTTTTCGCCACACAAGGGAGAATTTTCAAGTTCTGCTTTGACTACGAAACCAAGCCCGAAACTAAGCTCCATATCGAACGAGATATTTCCGTAACTGGAAGATTGTTACAAGAAGCTAGAGCAAGAGTAAAAGTCATCAACTTGCCAGGCCCAGACAAAGGTGTTGATGATTTCATCTTCGCAAATGGGCCACTCCCTTACGAGAAATTGAGTCATCTTGCTCCAACCTTTCGGGACTGGCAACAGCAGAATCAGCATTCAAAGACTGCGGCTTTTCCACCTTTGCGTAAGCCGATACCAGAACAACGTTCTATACAACTTGAGGAAACAGGCAATAGGGAACGGGTAACAGGGAATGACAAATTGGATCTCTTACCAACACACAGGGAAGAGGAAATAGAAAAAACTGTTGCCTGTTCCCCATTGCCTGTTCCCTATCTTTTACAAAATAAACCACAGGTACAAACCCATGACTTTAACCAACGACAACAACCTAACTCAGATACAGTTCCTAACCGAGAAGATAGAGCAATTGACCCAAAAAATCGAGCAGTTACAAACCAACAGCCAGCAATTGACCCAGAAAATCGAGTTCTTAGAAACGAGCCAAGCCGAGAACCTAATCGAAATGAGCGCGAATCAGTCGAACTTCTTGCAGCAATTAACCGAGATGCTGAACTCGAAAAAGTCTTCGAGCATGGAGACGATATTGCAGGAATTAACCAAAGCTCTACAGATGATGGGCTTCGAGGTCAACGAACAGAGAAACTCTCAAGACAAATTAACGGACAAGATTCAACAATTTTTAATAGAGAAGCAAATTATGTCCATTCTTCACAACCAGCCACCAGACAACTCTTAAATACAATCTCTGATTATATTGAGCAATCAGCTGTCGAGTCTGCTTTAACCCAAACAATATTAGGATTGACAGAGCAACTTTCTCAGTCTCATCAACAACTTCTTGCATCTAAGACTACATTCAGTGACTTTGAAACAGTATTGACGGCTGAGTTACAATCTCATGCAGAGAAGAAAGCCATTCTGTCAATCTCTGATTATATTGAGCAATCAGCTGTCGAGTCTGCTTTAACCCAAACAATATTAGGATTAACAGAGCAACTTTTTCAATCTCATCAACAACTTCTTGCATCTAAGACTACATTCAGTGACTTTGAAACAGCCTTGACTCAAGAGTTACAATCTCATGCAGAGAAGAAAGCCATTCTGTCAATCTCTGATTATATTGAGCAATCAGCTATCGAGTCTGCTTTAACCCAAACAATATTAGGCTTAACAGAGCAACTTTCTCGATCTCATCAACAACTTCTTGCATCTAAGACTACATTCAGTGACTTTGAAACAGCCTTGACTCAAGAGTTACAATCTCATGCAGAGAAGAAAGCCATTCTGTCAATCTCTGATTATATTGAGCAATCAGCTATCGAGTCTGCTTTAACCCAAACAATATTAGGCTTAACAGAGCAACTTTCTCGATCTCATCAACAACTTCTTGCATCTAAGACTACATTCAGTGACTTTGAAACAGCCTTGACTCAAGAGTTACAATCTCATGCAGAGAAGAAAGCCATTCTGTCAATCTCTGATTATATTGAGCAATCAGCTGTCGAGTCTGCTTTAAACCAAGCAGTATTAGGATTGACAGAGCAACTTTCTCAGTCTCATCAACAACTTCTTGCATCTAAGACTACATTCAGTGACTTTGAAACAGCCTTGACTCAAGAGTTACAATCCCATGCAGAGAAGAAAGCCATTCTGTCAATCTCTGATTATATTGAGCAATCAGCTATCGAGTCTGCTTTAACCCAAACAATATTAGGCTTAACAGAGCAACTTTCTCGATCTCATCAACAACTTCTTGCATCTAAGACTACATTCAGTGACTTTGAAACAGCCTTGACTCAAGAGTTACAATCACATGCAGAGAAGAAAGCCATTCTGTCAATCTCTGATTATATTGAGCAATCAGCTATCGAGTCTGCTTTAACCCAAACAATATTAGGCTTAACAGAGCAACTTTCTCGATCTCATCAACAACTTCTTGCATCTAAGACTACATTCAGTGACTTTGAAACAGCCTTGACTCAAGAGTTACAATCACATGCAGAGAAGAAAGCCATTCTGTCAATCTCTGATTATATTGAGCAATCAGCTATCGAGTCTGCTTTAACCCAAACAATATTAGGCTTAACAGAGCAACTTTCTCGATCTCATCAGCAGTTAGTTGAAGCTCAAACTGTATTTAATGACTTTGATGAAGCGGTTACGGCTGAGTTGCAATCTCATGCAGAGAAGAGAGCTATTTTATCCACCTCTAACTCTGTTGAACAATCAGCTACTGAATCAACCTTAGCTAAAACATTACTAGCAGAATTAAAGTTGCATCTCAAACAGATGATTCAGGGTTTAGATCTTAAAAGATTGGCAGAAGTAGTTATGGAAGTAGGAAAATATGTCAAAGGTGAAAAGGTAACAGGAGCAAAAGTCAGTGAGTTATTTACGAGTGTTACAACTGATGCAAAAGTGTTGAATTTTGAGGAGAAAATGAACATCGTTAGGCAACTGATTAGAGATGACAAACCATCGATTCTGAAGAGATTGAAAATAAACCCTCAACAATCAGATGATAACGGGGAGCAAATCCGGTTTCGGCGCTAACTTATCAGTTATCAGTTATCAGTTATCAGATATTTCCATTAACTCATTCAGTACTTTTAAAACTCTTGGAACCATCAGGGTTATCTTTGCCCAAGATATTCAGCAGTGCTTTAACACTTTGCTCGATAGCTTGACCTTTAACATCATCAACAGCAACTCGTAGTTCAGTTCGAGTATTGTCAATAGCTGACTTAACACCCATAAGGCTTTGCTCAACAGTGTTTTTAACACCATCTGCTTGTGTACGTAACTCTTGAGTTAAGTTACCAACTTGTTGATTGAGTTCATTTCTTACACTGCCAGTCTGATATTTCACTTCATCCTTGAAGCTAGTAATTTGTTCATTAATTTGAGATTTGAGTAAAGCAATTTCGTTTCTGAGCTTGGTAACTTCAGGTGTTAGCGCATCTTTAACCCGCTCAAAAACATTCTTAGCAGTTTGTTTTACCTTGTTCTCAACCGTACCTACCCAATTTTGAAGAACCGTATTTTGAACTTGTGGTAAAGAACGTTCATTCACCTGGGACAACACTTTTTGGGTATTTTCAATCAACTGCTGTTGTTTCTCCAAAGATTTACCCATTTCGGCAACTTGGTCAATTAACTTTGACAGCGATTCGGGCGTTTGTTGCGTCTCTTTGATACTGTCAACAAGCTTTTGCTGTGCTTGAAGTTTACTTTGTAAAACTTTCACTTGTTTTTGCAAAGCTTCTACACTGTAAATTCGCTCCTTCGTTACAACTTTATTTGGCTGTGACGGGGGAGCTAAACCTAATAAATCATTGGTTATCCGTCCATTTTGAACGCGAAAAACTTCAGATTTACCAATCTTTATCGAGATAGTACCTTGAGAATTTTTGGGGTCAGTTATCGCTAGGTTAATATTCTCTAGTTGTTCGGAAGTCAATAAATTTTTAGATGGTGATTGTCCGACAAGTCCTTTATATACCTGCTTTCCACCAGCATAAATACTTATATCGTTGCTAGTCGGTATTTCTTTTGATTTTGCTTTTTGCTGAATATTTTTAAGTAGGGCTTCTAGAATATCCAAGTAGTCACGTTTAATTTCTTTGGCATCTCCATCATCAATCATGATTTGATTCCTTTAGTAAAACTTGAATTAACTCCGAAGGATTGACAGTTACTTTGGGGAGAATTATTCCGCCCAAATGATTGATTATTACCCTTCCTTCAATTTCGATATAAGCAAACTTGCCATCAATGATTACTTGGACAGTTGAGGTATTAATTTCTGGATTAGCAGGTGTATAGTCAGTGAGAACCCCGTCTAAAATACACAAGCTAGCCTTTTCGCCCGCATCGCTATAAATTTCAACATATTGAGGAACATAATTAATCCCAAAAGGCTCATCGTCCCAAGCATCGACAACATTTACAATCTCACATGGATATTTATCTGCTAAAGCTGCTATCTGAGGTGGAAGTTTTGCAATTTCTCGTCTGTCATAATCATTAAGTGAGTAAAAATCGCGTGACGACATGGTATTTATCCTGAATATTTGTGATGACCATTTAATGAAATTCAAAATTCAAAATTCTCTTAGGAAGAATAAGAATAATTTTGAATTAATTAATTCGCTTGGTTCTTGCCCCCACTGAATAAAATTAAGTGGTCTACAATCAGTGGTGGGTTCAAGCCCCCACTGATAGCGCCGGCGGCAAGCGAGTCCACGTTCGCGCAGCGTCTCGTAGAGAGCGTCTTGTCTTTAATTTTGAATTAATAATTTTGAATTTTGAATTCCCCGAAGGGGTTGACTATTAAGGGCAGGAAATTTCACTTTAAATCAGACTTGCATATTCTGATAACTGCTCTTGGTTTTCTATTAAAGGTAACAATTTTATCGCGGAGGCTCGGCGAATTTTCATTTCTTCATCTGCTGGAGTTAAGAGAGTAGACTCTTTAGATAAAAACTTTTGAAACTCGTACCAAGCTTTTACACTGTCAGCTTCAGATTGGATTTCATGCTGAGGAATCTTAATTGATTGCAAGATTGGCAAACTTATCTGTCCACGAGAACGAAAACCTGGACTAATAATTACTGCTTTTCCTGATGGTAAGGTGTTAAATTGATTGACATCAAATAACTTGCGAGTACTGTTTTGGTCAGAATTAGAAATGCTTGCACCACCCTTGCCTCCTGATGAGCGAGAACGTTGCTTGTATTTAATTTCCTCTTCACCTAAAAACTTACTAAATCGTTCGGCGGCGACATCATCTTGGGGGTTAAAGAATGCTTTGGTAGCACAACCACCAAATATTGCATTAGTTGTGTTTTCACCATAGGATTCAATCAGCATTGAGAGATTTTGTAATCCCAGTATTGATACCAATCCATCTTCCCGATTCTGATTCAGCCAATCAACGAGCGCGGGTAAATAAAGGGTGGGCAACTCGTCAATCCCTAAAACAATTGGACAAGTACGTTTGTTAGCTACATTCCGACTAACTAATAAATGCAGAATCGAGACAAGCAAAGGGGCAATTACATCACGCTTTTCTTTGTTCATCCCGAAAATCACCATCTGCCGTCCCTTCAAATCCAGTGGAATATTAGTTTTTCCACAGAATGCTGCTAAGGCAGAGGGAACCATAAAACGGCTGAACAATCCGCTAGCTGTACCCACAATACTAGCTGCTGTTTCTGGCGACCCTGCAACAGATACAAACTGTGCGAAAGCCTCTCTAACCATGAAGTTTAGATTTTCTGCTTGCTCAATGCGCTTAACTAACTTTGGCAAACCCAGGATTGCTTGGCACATCATGATATCTGGATACTCTGTGCCCTTTGCCAGCATAAAGACGGCTTGGACTAACTGATCGCCAGCGTTAGTAAAGAAGCTATTTCCAGAATCTTTATCACCGAGTTGGAAATTGCGATTGAGTGTAATCGCAAGCTGCCGTGCCATTTCTGAGTCTTCATTACTGCGAAGAAAGTCTATAGGGTTGGCAACTGCTGAAGAAGCAAAGCCTGGGGCAAGCACAGTAACCTGATAACCGCGTTCTATCGCATACCCTGCAAGTATTGGAGCTTGCCCTTTAGATGGAGAATCAGCTGATTCCTGGGAGGCATATTTGAAATCATATAAAGCCAGAGGTAAGCCCTGATCAATTACAGAGCGAATCAGGGGATTAATCATTGAAAATGACTTTCCACTCCCTGGGCCACCACAAACTAGGATGCCTCGCTGTGCCTCTGGAAAATAAAGGGTTGTTGAATCTTCAGGGATGCAAGTTCTACGGACACCATTAATAACCTCGCTCGTTGTATTCTTGGGAGTTCCCACATACAGTGATACTCGGTTATGCAAGCGTTGCTGGATTTGTTTACACGCCAATTTCCGAGCCGCTGTTTTCTCTCTTGTCCCGCCCCACCGCGCTGTCGCTAGCTTGGCAATACCTCCCCTACTATCGATGATTTTGGCGATTACAATCACTGCGCCACAAGCGAGTACCCCTAAACCTGCGGGGGATAACAGAGCCGATTCAATACCTGGGGGAATAAATTGATTTGGGCTAACAATAGTGTTTGCGGTTTTGGTCATCGTCCAGTGCCCACGATAACCAAATCATTCTCACTCACGGGCAACCAGGGAACTGGCCCAATGAAGTAAGGGGTACAAGTTTTTTGCTGGAATGGCGGTCGCGCACAGATCCTAAAGAACAAGCCAAAGTCGGCAGTCCCAAGGGATTCATTAACTCCAGTTAACGCCACTTTGAACCCACTACCATACACTAGTCGCCCTGTGGGTTCCTTGCCCCCATTAACGGCGGCTAGAATTCCATAACCACCCTTGACTTGTTGGGATGAACCAGATGCCCAACGCTTACCATACAAGCCTCCTTGTTCGCCAGCAAAATCCCCCATTTCTAAGTATGAGCATTCCTTGTCAGGAGGACAGGCGACCTCTTCAGTGCGGTCGCCTCTGACAACGCTGCCAGACACAAAGTAATCATTCCCAGCCCTTGCATCGCCTTTTTCAGCCGTACCAAGTACAACCGACGCGATACCCACAACGTCTATCCCAGAGCTAATAGGCTGAGGCATTTTATCAAAGGGCACTTGACTTAATTTAGGAATTTGATTGACATAAGCTTGCTGCCATGATTTGAATTTCCCTAATTGAGTTTTGTCCAACCCAGGAATTGAATCAAGCGAATATTTGCTTAGGTCTATCTTATCTAGTGTCAGGTTTGCGGCTTGAGGATTTGAGGCTATGGCTTGAGAAATAGTGCTGCTACCCAGTCCAGCACCATTCCTAGAAAATAGAGCCGCTAATGGGGAAACTTCTGATAGGCTCAAATTGCTTAATTCAGGCATTGCTTTAACTAATGTTTTTGGCGTTTGCCATTGCATTAATTCAAAGTCTTTGAGGGTGGGTTTGGTGGTTGTGGCTGTAGTGGGCAAAGCCACCGTGCCAATGGCCTTTAAGCTCAAGGCAGACATCTTAAAGGCATCATCTGCATCGCCCAACATCACAACAGAATCTACTTTTTGCCCTGCTGTCCACGAACGCGAGGGATCGTATCCAAAAACTGAAATCAGGTTTTTAGGGATTGTTAAAAATCCTGGCTGTTGAACGGGTGGCAAAGTATCCCATGTGATTTTCGACCAGTCGGGGGCAGCCGTCTTGTACAAGCCTTGTGAATAATCAATTGTTGGTGTCTGTGCGACTGAGGCGGAAAGCGGAACTAGAGAAGCTATTGCAGCCAGTAGAAAAGGCTTAAGTTTCATGATTTTTGTTAAAGTAATCGGGACATTGTTCTTGATTGGAGCCGCGTGGATGTACCGTGCATATTAGGATTTCTTGGTCGTATTGTCGCCCATGAAAATAGGCACAACTCTCGCATCCACTTTTGTCTTGCTGTAGCTCTACGTTTCCTGTTGGTGCTAACAGCTTTTTGGATTTTCTGTACTGGTTTATTTGCAATACAGTTAACGTTGCAAAGGGCACGGGTAACAGCAATTTTAAGTAGGTTGTTGCAGGACCAAGCTTTGTCTGACCCACAGCCAAAAGAGTAGTCAAAAGCAGCAAATAGCCGATTGGTGGAAACATCCATAACTCACCTTCGCACCTACACGAATCCAGAAAATCGCCTAATTCTTGGCGAATATATTTAGAAAATTGTTCACAACCGCCCCCATTCAAGTAATTGATCAAAAGTAGTTTTATCGACCTGAGAAAGTGAAATTGCCTCATCTCTTGTCTTGCCACGCCGTAATAGTTTGATAGCATCTTGCACCTTGTTCCAGGTGGTAGATCCGGGTTTAACTTGACCTTTGCGCCCAGCTTCTGCTAGCCCAAAAGCGAGAGCATTAGCATCGTTCCTCTGAATTGCACCGCTTAGTGTAGTCCCAGGATTGGGGCGTAAAACGGCAACAGATTGAGGCGGCGGAACTACTATGTTTTGTTGTGGTGGTGGAGAGGGCTGCTGGACTACTGGCGGCGTTGGTTGCGGCTTTTCAACTGTTAAGGGAAGTGGCGTTCGCGGACGGGTAATGGGCAATGGGCGATCCGAGTCAGATTTAATCACCAAGCTCGTGTAAGCTGGGTTGCCACTAGCGGGGACTATCTTAAATTGATATTGCTTTTCATTAGTAAGCACTGTAATTTGAGTACTTCCATTACTGCTAGAAGTAACAGGAAAGTTAATCGGGTCAATCTGACGAAGAAAGATTACAGTCGCTTTACCTCCCGCGCAGTCAGAATCACCGCTCTGTTTTGGGCATAAACCACCATTTGATGTAAATGCGAAGCGACTTGGATCTCCAATCCAAACTTGCTTGATAGTTTCCCCAGTAGACATTAAATTAATAGTTAATCCGTAGCCCCTCCACACCTTTAATTCAATAGCGTTAGAGTTTGCATCATTCTCGTAAACCGTTCGGGCAGGTATCGCCGTTGCTTTTGCCGCGCTAGTTAAGATTAAAAATGCTGCAAGAATAGTGGTTTCCTTTAACATTTTTCCATTTTTACTCTCATGTTTAAAAATCATGAGTTTTTCCTGTTCCCTGTTAAGAGTTCCCTCATAACGATATTGTTTGATTAACGAATATTTGAACTGACTTACCAGCATCGATCACAAACACTTCTTCTCTACCGCTTAACTGTTGAGAGCGGGCGACATTTGAGCTTTTGATATTGTCGAGAATGCTATTAAATGCACCCTCTCCAAAAGCTGCGGATAAATCTTTTTTATCGTTGGTAGTTGAGCTAGTCGAGAAGCCATTAGAGTTCGTACTAATTTGAGTTACAGGGCGATTCTGTACTTCGGCAGCCTTGGCAACGCCAGAGACGATCGCAGAAATGAAATTGTTACCCAGATTGCTACCTTTGCGAGACTCTGCTTTTAAGAAACCACCATCCTTGGCCATTATCAAAACAGCATTTGGTGGTAGCGGTTTCTCTTGGGTATCGCCATTGGAGTTCACTAATACTGAAACGCCGCGCAGTTTGGCAAGACCAGAACCATTGGACTCTGCTAGTTGAACAACCAGATAAGCGCCCACAGGTAGCGATGTGCTACCATCTGAGGCTTTTAAGGGTTTTGTTAGTTTCACCAAGTAGTTCTGGTTGCCAGCGTCACCAGTACCCCAAGCAATCGGCGTTTCTAGCCTACCCTCTGCGGTGCTGCCAACGAGTACGCGAAGAGCGTTGTAATTAATGCTAGTGTTCTGGGCGACTTGTGTAGCTCCTCCCGTACCTCCTTCAATTCCAGTAGTCTTGGTAGGTGACTCGCCAAGTGACTCATCGCCTGAACTCCTGAAACTGCCAGCGTTTGCAGCGAGAAGCCATTGCTGAGTGGGGTCTTTGGTGGGGGCGTTGGTTGCAGCCGTTGGGAACGCCAAAGGAGATTGTCTGATCGGCTGGGCAATTTTGGGCTGGGGCTGGGGTCGAGGCTGGGGAATAGATACTCTAGCCTGGGGGAAAGTGAAGGGCGCTGTCGGCTGACTGGCGACTGGGTAAGAACGTTGTCGGCGCTGCACTGGTTGCATCGGAGGGGTAACGGGTGCGATTGGGGCTGGGGCTAAGGTTGCGCTTGGCGTTGGCGTTGGGCTAGGCAAGCGATCGCGAATCTGCTTTAACTCGTAATTTTGGCTAGTCAGAGCAAGCGCTGTTTTATCCTTACCTGTCTCATTTTCCGCCTCTGCTAGGGGCGTTTGCTCTTCTAGGGTTGGCTGCACTTTATTACTGGAAAACTTCAGCACATTCATTGAATTACCGATTAAAGCCCCAATGATTATTACAAAGAGAGAGCAAATCAGGGCAACAACGCCCATTTTTAAGAGTGGAGACTGTGAGACTGTTCGAGTGGTAACGATTTCCTCTGGTGCGGGGTTCTGTTCTGGTTGAATTGAATCATTAATCGAAGAGGTTTTAGCCCCGTTCATGGCGGCAAAATCTTGCGACTCTATCTCAATAGTTGCTGACGCTAAGGGTTCCTGATTTTGGATCATAGGTCTAAATCTTGGATTTTATAAATTTCCAGCCCAGCTTTCCGAACGCGAGAAGCGGTTTCTTGAACCTGGGATGCAAATCTAGGAATGGCAGCCGTATCAATCGCCCTGACGAATACAGTTTTGTTAAAAGAGATGGGCTTACCAACTAAATTACTGCCTTGGAAAACGACAATCTCTGCAACCATATCTACTTTCCATTGCCCATCCTTAATCCGAGTCGGCTGACTGATTAGGCTGACTTTTAGAATTGATTGCGTAGACCCATTAAAGACATCGGGCGGCGTAAGATTACTTATCTCCTCAAGGAATGGTGCGCGAAAATCTTCTGATAGAGCAAAGCCGGAAGCCCATGTGCTAGTAGTAATCTTGGCTTTTGATGTTGCTACCCCAGCATCTAATTTTAATTGTTTGGTGGGGTCTATCTTGTAATCATCGGTTGGCTTTGGTAGAGCATTCCAACTCAAGAGCTTGGTCATTGTCTGCCCGACAAAATACGTAATAGCTTGGGGCGATCGCTCCAAGCTGCCTATAGGAATAACTCTAATAGATTCGCCGTCAGACAATTCTACCAAGGTCGAAGCTTTCGTTTTAGAAATTGTGCCTATCCGAGCAAAATTGACAATTTCTATGAATAATAAAAGGGTTAATAAAACCGCATTGACTATTAAGAAAATTGGGGTGAAATTTAGCTCTTTTCTCTCTAATAAATTCATCTCCTTAACCCCACCGAGAATTTAACCCCACTAGTGAAAGCTGAAAATACAGCCATTCCGCCACCAGTACCTATGGCTACCGCGAGTAATGGCGAGAAAATGGCTTGCAGTAGTTGCAATAGCAAAGGATTGTTGGAAGGCTTGGAGACTATCGCGCTGGCAATAATACCTACAGTTATCGAGTACGAAATGAGAACCAGTGTTAGCCCTAACCAGCCAGCCAACCAAGCATAAATAGGCTTGCTTTGGAAAGGCAGTAAAGATAGAACTAGGAAAATTGGGGCAGCGAATGCAATCATTAAGAATGACAGTTGGACGATGTATTGAAAAGCTGCTGATAGTCCACTGAGAATTACGTAAACAAAACCTTGGATTGCGCTATTGATTAGTTCGCCACTAAGGTCTAAAGGGTTCCAACTTCCGACTCCAGAACCCGCGCCAGTCTTTTCTCTAGCTTTCTGTGCGTCTTTTCGTGCATTTTCCACAGCATCTTTAATGCAAGCTTGTTTCTCGCTCAATTCTTCACCTTCCTGCTTTTTTTCTCTTTTCTTCTCGCAATTAGCTATAGCTAATTGTGCGGCTAAAACAAAGCTTTGATCAGCATTAACATTCCGTATCGCATCTCTCAGGTTTACTCCATTTCTCGTAATACTTAAAATACTCCTATTTAGCCCAGTTGAAACGTTTCTCAAAGCGACTGTTGCATTGGCGAGAAGGAACCCATTATTACTAAGCATTGCAATTACTAGCAAGGGTAAAACCATCTCAGAGATAAAATCAAAGCCAAACCCTTCTTCTGCATACTTCCTGTACCAGCCAAATGATGCAAAGCCAATCATCACAACAGCCGCGAGGGTAGAAACAGCGACGACAGCCGTATAAATTGGGCTTGTTCCAGATGCTAATTCTAGCCAATCATTCTCAAACGATTTATAGATTAGGTCTGCGCCTGAGATAGCGCCTTCGACTATTTCGCCTGAATTCGTAGTGCCCGTATCTTCTCCAGCTTTTTGCCCTGTCGTTTGGGCAAAAAGAATAACTAAGAACGTTATCATTTGAGTTATCGTAACGTTATTGTGACTCGATTATTGATTCTTCCAGAATGAATCGTTAGCGGCAGCAGATTGGATTATCTGGCGAGTAGCGGCGTTAGATTCCTGATCCTTCGCCGCAGCTTGCTCATCTAGCCTGCTTGAAATATCGGCAAGGTTAATATTTGCAACAGCCAAGGAACGGGATTGCTTTTGTGCCTCTGAGTGGATAGACTTGGCAATCACAACATTTTGCAAGTTTTGAATAGCGACCTTTTTAAGAATGTCTTGGGTAATAATATCCTGTTGGGCGGCGGCAGCATTTTCGCTTGATTGAGCAGTGGCATCATTAGTTATTGCTGCCTCTTGCGATTGCACTCGTTGACCCTCAACTCCTAGTACTGATTCTGACTGACCGCGTGTATATTGCTGGTTCCAATCCTTGATAGCATTGTCGGCTTGAATGCGAGGGTCTAATATCAGCAACGCGCCTTCTTGTTTCTGAATCACTTTCTCGATATTCTTGCCAGCTTTTAGGGGATCAGGAATACCCAAATCGCCAACGCTAGATTCAATTGCCTGGGTTAATTCAGCTTCTAATTTGCCCAAACTTTTAGTAAATTCTTTCTGATAATTACTAATGTAAGTCTGCAAGCTGCTATAGATTTGTTGAAATTGAGTTAAGAAAGATTGGTTTTGATTGGTTTGAGCGTTGGCTGGAAGGCTAGAAAAGGATATCAAAATCACTACGCCTGAGATCACGATCAATCGGTTGGTATTCAAGATACAAGTCCTCCAGGGCTACTACGAAAGGTTTTTTAGTACAGTCAGATTTTACGGTCGCTTGTTTTTTTGCTAAATCAAAAGAAGCGGCTCGAACTATTAATGTTTTAGGCGACTCTTCTTTATTCAACAAACTGGTAAAGAAAGGATCGTCAAAGGGCAAAGCATTAGGCGGAAGGGTAGAAGCAGGGGAGCGAAGAAGCATAACATAAGCACCTGGG
Source organism: Nostoc sp. UIC 10607 (assembly GCF_047228265.1). Lineage (NCBI taxonomy): Bacteria > Bacillati > Cyanobacteriota > Cyanophyceae > Nostocales > Nostocaceae > Nostoc > Nostoc sp. UIC 10607. Next base: position 17,445 of record NZ_JBIQNW010000078.1, read on the forward strand.
CTGGCGGATTCAGAGCTAATCCACGGCTGCCTTAGTTCACGTAAGCGCTTATTCTGATACTTCAATGCTCTTAGACTAGGACTGCGCTTGACGGCATCTTCGCCTAATTCTATATCGACACCGCAATTTATCTTTGAATCGCTAATAAATTTTGCGTATTGAGCTTGGTTGTATTGCCAAACCTGAAAGCTTACTATTGACGAAACACCCGCGAGTATTGCCAGCAATAGCTTCGTATGAATGAGTAATGATAGAACCTTCATAATGGTTTTCCCTGTTTGATGCACTCGACATAATATTTAGAAAATTCTGCCACCCAGGTGAACTTGTCGCTGTGAATTTTCTTAAATTTATCTCGCGTAGCTTGTTCTTCTCTGCTATTGGCAACCAATGCCAACAGTGGATACGAGGGATAATATCTGCAACGAACATATTTGTTGTTGTAGTCCAACAGCCACAAAGTGTATAGCTGTTGAATATTTGGGATAAAACTCTCGTTTTTATCAATAATTTCTCTAGGGATGCCCAGCAACTCAGAGAAACTATTAGCCGCTCCTGGAACAATCCGCCCAATCAACCGCAAGGGCATATTTTGTAATATTTGTTCTCCTGCTGAGGATTTGGCAATAGAAATGATATCTTGTGCTGCCAGAAAAACTCGGCAGCCTTGCTTTCGAGCCGTAGCGCATTTACGACCCGCAAGCCGCGATAATGCGGAAAATCCCAGCAATACGCTAGCCTCATCCATAAAAAATACACTATTGGGCGAAGAGAGGGATTGACGGGATGCGGCGATATATGCTGACATCCCAAATACCTCTGCGTCCTTTCCTGATTGCAGATTAGTGAGGGCAAAGGTAATCAACTGGCTATCGGCTTGAAAAGTTGAAGGCTTGCAGATAGCGCTACCAATACTACTTGCTTGCCAATACTGTAATCGCAAGCGAATATAATTTAACGCTTTTTCTACGTTGTCATCCTGATAGCCTAACGAAATCCACTCAGGAGAAAAGAATTTCTCCATATCTACCAATGTCGGTGTATTCGCCCACTCTGGGGTGTTTATCCCGGCTTTTTGCGCTAATTCAAATCGCTCTTGGATTTCGGCATCTTCATAAAAGGCTTTTGTACCCAACGGAATCACAGACTCAATAGTTTGGGCTAGCAACCCATCAAACTTTTGTGTACCTAAAACTAGTTGAAGAACGATTAAATTAATATCATTTCTGTGGGCTTTTGTCCTCTCCTCCCACTGTGACTCAGGAATATTTGATAAGTCTAAAGGCTGCACAAGGTTGTTTGATTCCTTAGAGATGTCAAAATAAAACCCATTAAAGTAGGGCGTGAAATCTCCAAAGGTTCCTGAACCATCATCATTTGGTAAGTCAATCATTAATACTGACATTCCCAACGCCAAGCATTGATAAATAATAGAGGCAATTATTACCGATTTCCCACTCCCGGTAGTGCCGATTACCATCATGTTTTTCGGCTTTGATAGGTCAATGTGAACCGAGGATTGACCTTCGTCAGCAACTAATTCAAAACCTTGTTTATCGCCGTGCGCTGTTTGAATGACTGGCGTTAAACCAATTACTTCACTGGCAAAGAAAGTGGCACGTCTGTTGAAAGGAAAAGTCAGCTGCGGTCGCTGTCTCAACAGCAAAGTGTCAAGCCAGATTGACCATGTATATTGCATTTCCCTAATCAACTCAGCCGGCTGATTGATATACCCTGAAATCAGCCTGCAAGCGTCGTCGATTTCGGAAGGAGAATTGCGATAAACAAGGATTATGACAGCTACATTTTCCGGGACATCACCCGTGTAAAGCTGCTTCTGAGCATCGACTGACCGCTCCGTATTAATTTGCGCTCCTACGTCAATAGTCTTTTTGCTGGCGCTAGCGGAGGCATTTATTGACCGCCTCGTAATCAATTGTTGAGTAAGCCTAATCATTTTTTGATCGGCTGGGCTAATCTCTGTTATTATCTCGACATCATAAATAACCTCGCGTGAGAATACGTCCCATAAAAAGCGTACTTGCTGATAGGTTGAAGCAAATACCTCTGGTTTTTGGGCAAGCGTCATTACGCCGATATACTTCTTTTTGTCACCACATTGATTCGGCAAGCATACCCAGCGCCTATCAGCGTGAGGTATGCCGTTATTCAGAAGTACGGATGTAGCGTGTAATTGATCGTTATACCGCGATGGGTTGGGCGCGGCTTCGTTAATCTCTTCCCTTAATTCACCAGTATCATAAACCAAGGTATGGGGCACTTTTACAGCCTTCGCACCCATTCTATCAACTAGGTCGCCCCACAATTGCTTGTCTGATTTTGGCGAGGGGAACAAGCCCATCTCAGATAGTATTTGTTGATGGCGCAAAGAGACAATTATCGCTTTTTCAAGAACTTGAATTAAGTTTTGAAGAGTGAGTTCGGTCGCTCCTGTTGGGGTGAATTTGCGCTGTAAAAAGTTTGCCAGCTTAACTATCGCTCTATCTACCGCGTCACCTCCTTCGGTTCCTCCTGGGCGGACAGTGAAAGTTGTGTAAATACTGAGCTTGATATCCTTGCGCTGATGGTTACGTGTGAGTTCCTGCATTCGGGCAACTTGCCCCCAATCAAGAAACTCACTCTCAGGAGATACAGGGCTAGCTAGCCTCTGGCGATAGCTTTCAATCACTTTGTCTTCATCGCAAAACGAAGACCAACGAAAGGTGAATTTCTCACCCTCGGAGAACTCTTTACAGCCGTTCTCGAAAGCCTTGGCCATCGCCTCTAGTCTCTCTGATGAATTAAACAGTGGGTGAAAGCCAGTGCATTCATATCCGAATACTAATTGCAGGGTGTTGTTAGTGTCGCTTACTTGTTTTTTACTCAACAAGTAAGCTCCAATTTGATAGTTACCCTTTTTTAGTTTTACTAAAGTTGCTAAGTCTAAAAAGTCTTCAAAGGGTACTATTTTTTGATTACGAATACTGCTTTTTACCATAGCTTAGGCATTTTCTTGTGACCCGCCCTTTTTTTGTTTTGGGGCGAAGTATATCTGATATAGCCGCGTGTGAAAGTTGGAACGCTTGGGAACACTCTTGACCAGAACAAGTAAGGACGCTTGCCAGATAAAACTATCACCGTGGCACTCAACCAAACCCCAGCCAGCAGTCCCCAAACTATTCCCGCCCCAAACATAATCGCTATGATGAAGCCCACGCCAAACATAAATAAGGCGACTGCAAACTGAAAGCCAGTAAAAATCCCTATTGTTGCATTTTGACCAAGTGACTGATTCACCCGTTTGATGGGCGATTTATTAGACTCGCTCATCACTAGCAAGCGGCTGTAACGCCGTTAAATAATATGCTTTGAGCAATCCAAAGCACCAGGATTATGAAAAACACGCCTACGGGCTGTTGAACCATCTGCGTTACTTCCTGCCCCTCTCCTATCCCGTTGGCAACCTTAAGCCCAGAAGCCACAAAGTATACAAACAAAAGCACTGTGATGGTTGCATTTATAACTGCCGGAAGTGCTTGAATCGCAGCCGCGCCGCCAGCCGCACCACCAGCCGCACCACCACCAATACCGCCAGCGCCGCCGAACATACAAGTCATTGCCACCTGGGCCGAATCGAACAAGCCCCACCCATAAGAGGGCATTGACTGCATGACAATGATTGTCGCCGTACCTGCCGCGTAAATGTGATGCTGATACTTGCGTCCAATCGCCGCGAGTGTCTTAGCAAGAACTTGAGATTGTGTTCTTCGCACAGAATTATTAGATGTCAAGGCAATTACTCCTTTTTTCGTTGTTCTAGGAAAAATCTAAAAATCACCTTATTATCGAAGTTGGAAGTAACAAAAAATCTACTTCCAACTTCCCACTTCTGACTTGTTTAATGCTCGTTGTTGAAATTCAATTTCTATGTCAGCTAAAGTATGTTCCCTAGCTAGTGAGCGAATTTCCTGAAGTACTGTAATGTGACACTCGTATAATTTTGCATAGCCATCTAGACCACCTGTTTTTTTGTTGGTGAACTTCTTGAACTCTGGCAAGTACTTCCGAGCTATGTTCAAATATGCTTGTAGTTGTCTTGCAGAAACCTTTGGCTTTAACATCGCCGCAACTTCTGGTCTTGTTAGTTCTTCATTTTGCCAGGTAAACCTCCCTATCCCCATGACTCTGAGAACTTCTTGGAACTTCTAACTATACATAAAATACCCGCCTTTTTTGTGGCGGGGGAGTGTCATTTTTAAAAATATTAGCGGTCACAAAAAACTGGTTAAAGATAAGAATTGAGCGCTTTTCCTTCCCGTTCCCACTTTTCATCTAAAAGACGACAAGCTACGCGAACAACATTCTGAGGATTCCGTTTATGTTCTCCTGGCATATTCCAGTTCCGGGTAGTGTATTCACTTTCGTACCCCAAAACCAGGGCAAGCTCTCAATAACTTAATTTCCACTTCTTCTTAAACTCTATTGGGTGCATAGTATTTATCTGATACTTGCATAAGGAACTTATTTAATATTTATAACATAATTAATTAGTCAAATCTTTATAATTTAGTATCAAAGGATAAATAATTTTATTATATTTATTTATCTTAATATCTTGATAAAAGATATTAGCTATTATCGGATTTATCCCATTTATCTATAATAAAGATATTCTCTTTTAAACAATCAAATTTATGTCCAACATGGATCCTAATTTTCAGCAACTCTTTCAACCCAAAAGTCAAGTTAATGAAGATAACGAAAATCCCACGCTATTACTCAATCGCCTAACTCCCACTGATGACCAAATCAAAGACTGGCTACAGTCACCACAAATCAAACAGTGGCTTACAAAACTACTAATGGGCATACCAAATAATCTCAAGGTAGAAGCGATAAATACCATCATCAAAAATGTTATACAAAACCCAGACAAAGACTCTCGAGTACAATTTGGTAGTTCAACTATTGGAGTCGATGTTTTACGGTGGCAAATTTGGGCATCCTATAAATTACCTTACGCCAGTGGAATCAAAACTCCTGATTGCCCCTACACTTTGAAAAAACATTTGGATGTTTCCGACCAACTTCCCGGATGACATAATTCTGTATTTTCGTTAATTTCCCACACAATACCCGATCTATTCTTGCCAAAAGCACCATGCTTAACTGCGAACTGTGGATTGCTTCCACTATCTCACAAACAGCAATGACAAAGAAATAGATAAAAATACGAAAATAATCCGTACTTCCGTCTCTTGATTTTTACTCATCGTTATGTTTTGGCATGGTGATACCATTTGCAATGCAACAGGCGATATCTACGATAACCTGCACTAACGCCTACGGCGGACTGGTACGTTATTGCTTGACTGCCATTAACTTAGCAGATGAATAAACCTTGTATTGAAGCTAAATTTGATGACGTTAACAGAAACATTTCTTCACATCTATTTTAGGCTCTAGCCCATGAACAGCTTTCATCGCCCAAGGAGATTCTTTAGAGTTCGTAAGCCAATTGGATTTTCGATTTGAGACGATGAGTTAGCTTTAGAGCTACCCTTGTAGAAGAACAGAATCTCTTAACTACTCTTTGACTCATGATCAGGCTCCTTCAAGTCGAAAAATTCCCGATTCTGATGTTGCCGGAAATCGAGGCGT
>NZ_JBIQNW010000079.1:0-22742 GCF_047228265.1 Nostoc sp. UIC 10607
CCACCAGTGAGGATCATGATTTTGGAATAGGCTGCTGTTTCTACAGCTTGGCGTTGCTGTTCTGAAAGCTGAATTTTGTGACTAGCCGTGAAGCGCTCAATCCAGGCACGGACACGGGGAATATCTTGTGCAATCGGCTGGCTCAAGCGCCCAGATATCAGTTGTGCTAGGTTTTGTTCTGTATGAAAATAAGTTGGTTTGTAGCACAGCAGGGTTTGGTCTGGGATTTTCTCTCTGATTAGCTCATCTTTCAGAGCCATGTCTTTGATAGTTTGAGCCATTGCATCTTCTGTTGGCTGATGCTCTTCAGTAGTCAACAGTTTAATCACGGACTCAATTAGTTCTGGCTGTGGTAAGTAACAATGTCCATCTTCAGCAGCTTCACTCAAAGCGTGGACAAGTCCAGCACAATATCTAAACTCAGAATTAGGGGCAACTCCTAAGTTTCGAGCAATCTTATCAGCAGTTAGAAAACCAATACCGTAGATATCGGCTGCTAGTTGGTACGGGTTATGGGTTACTGTGGCGATCGCTTTATCACCATATTGTTTGTAAATTTTGACCGCGTATGTTGTTGAAACACCGTGCCCTTGCAAAAATACCATTACTTCTTTTATGGCTTTCTGTGTCTCCCAGGCATTTTTAATTAACTTAATCCGCTTTTTGGCAATACCCTGGACTTCAATCAGTCGTTCAATTTGGTTTTCGATGATGTCCAGAGTTTCTAAACCAAAGTGAGCAACGATGCGCTTGGCTGTAACTGGCCCCACACCTTTAATTAGTCCACTGCCCAAATATTTCTCAATTCCAGTGAGAGTAGCTGGTTTGGTTTCTTTGTAGTTGACTACTTGGAACTGTGGCCCAAATTGTGGATGGTCACGCCAGAACCCAGTTAGCTGTAAAGTCTGCCCTGGCTGGATATTAGCAAAGCTGCCAACAATTGTTGTGAGTTCGGTGCTACGCGGGCGAGTCAGCCTTGCCACTGTGTAACCCGATTCAGCAGAGTAAAAAGTTAAACGTTCTACAACTCCAGTGATTGTTTCGTGTTGAGTAAAGGCACTTACTTGTTGAGGGGAAAGATTAGGGGGAGTGGACATTGCTTATCATCAGATGCCGCACATCATTATAATATTGGAAGTTTAGCTATTCTAGTACATAAATACTAAATTAGATATTCAATATTAGTGTCATCGAAAACTCACCCTAGTTCAAGCTTAAAAGCCGGGGCAGTGGGGCTGACACCAGATAAACCATTGCTTGGAGACTGAAAAAGTTAGCAATCATAGAAAGGGCAAAATCATAGTTGAAATGTTAAAGTTCGGTCTACTGAATGTAAGTTTCTTTTGCCAGTATGTGACTGATACCGATATTGTTAAGTTGATGTCTTTATTATTTCTGTTCAGTTAATGAGCAAAGTCATTGCAGTTTTTAATCAGTCGGGTGGTGTCAGCAAAACTACTCTGACAATGAATTTAGGCTACCATTTGGCTCAAAGTCAGCAAAGCGTTTTATTAGTGGATATGGACCCCCAGGCTTCACTATCTACTTTTATGGGATTAGAGCCATCCTCACTAGATAAGACAGTTTATGAAGCTATTCTGGGAGAAGAACCATTACCAATTCATCAGAATATACATGGGATGGATATGGCCCCCGCGAACATTAACTTAAGTGGCGCAGAATTAGAACTTGTTGTCGCAGATATGCGAGATATTCGACTAAAGGAGGCTCTTGAACCAGTTATCGCACAATACCAATTCATTTTAATTGATTGTCCACCAAGTCTCGGTATTCTTAGCTATATTAGCTTGGTGGCAGCCACACACGTACTCATTCCTATTCAAACTGAATATAAAGCTTTAAAAGGAACAGAACTATTGTTAACAACGATTGCGCGTGTCCGTTCTCGGGCAAATCGAAAATTACAGATTGCTGGAGTAGTTCCAACCATGTACGATAACCGAACTGGACAAGGCTCCCAAAGCTTACAGTCAATTACTAATTCTCTATCTAAGATTGGTACCATTTATCCAGCTATTCCTCGATCCGTAGCTTTTGCTGATGCAGCCCAAGAGCATATACCGTTAGCACTTTACAATTCTAAGCATCCATCTGTCACTATTCTCAAACAGATTGCTCAAAGTTTGGAGACGTTGCCATGAGTATGAAGAAGCGTGTTAGTCAACCTTATGAAATTAAAGGAGTCGATGCTTTATTTGGAGTTGAAGAAGCAGTAGACAATAGTAGCGCTGCTTTCCTTATCCCAATAGAACAAATAGTTTTACCACATCAACAACCTCGTCGCTACTTTGCTCCTCAAGCCATGCTTGAGTTAGTAGAGTCAATTAAACAGCATGGAATTCTTCAGCCCCTTCTCGTCCGTCCTCAAAAGGATGGGAAATATGAACTAGTTGCAGGAGAACGTCGTTTCCAAGGGGCTAAAACTGCTCAATTAGAGTTTGTACCTGCTGTTATTAGGGAAATGACAGATGTTGAAGCACTTGAACTAGCACTCTCGGAAAATCTCCAAAGAGAGGACTTAAACCCAATTGAGGAAACAGAGAGTATTGTTGCTCTCTTAGGATTAAAACTTAATCAAACCACAGAATCAATAGTTGCTTTACTTCAATCAGCAGCTCATCCAGAACGAGAGGCTGTGGATAACGTTATCCACAGCCAAGAATGGCAGTCTCTACTTGAGGTATTTAACACAATCGGAAAGTTTTCCCCCGAAAGTTTTAGAACCAATCGTCTCCCATTATTAAAACTTCCTATAGATGTTATGGAAGCTCTCCGCTCAGGAGTAATCGAGTATACTAAAGCCAAAGTAATTGCGCGGATTAGGGATGAAGCCCTACGTAAATCATTACTGTCTGATGCAATTCAAAATAATTTATCTTTAAGTCAAATTAAAGAGCGTTTTGCTGAAATTCAAGCAAACACGCCTGGAAATACAGATAAAAAATCATCTTCTTTAAAAAAGAAGATAGATGAAGCCTACAGTAAAGTAAAAAAATCAAAGGTTTGGGATAATCCCAATCAGCACAAGCGATTACAAAAAATATTAGTAGAGCTTGAAGCTTTATTAGTTGAAAGCAGTGATGATAACTGAAACTACATTTAGTATGGCAATCAGCATTCCTAAAGTCATTCCTTCAAAATAGGCAAATGGCGATTAGATTGTTACGGGAGAAGTGCTTTCTACAACATCGATTCCTTCACCTTGGTAGCAATGATGGCACACTACCTTTTGAAGAGTGATTGGTAAAAGATATTTACGATTGATAATGCAAATAAGATTTTTACCCTCAATAATAACTGCACTAATGGCACTGACATTAACTAGTTGCAGTACTACTACTGCTGAACAGTATGAAGCTACAGCACTCACCAGTTACTCCTGGCAAGTCAAGTATGCGAATAACTTAACTAGTCAACCACAACCACGTATTGAAACATGAACGAATACTTCAGTGTTGAATCGGAATGGATTGAAACCGGCAGGAGCAGTTGTTGGCCCAGATGACCGAGGCTTATGGTGGCCTACTTTACCGCCACGACCAAGTGTTGATGAAGTTGAACAACGTAAAAGACCTCAAGAAGAGATAGGAAAACCTGAATTAGTGAAAGATGTAAAGTACTTTCCTGACTTATGGAGTGGGTAATTCTCAGCAGACACTACCTACTAATTATGATGTTTATCGACAAGTGGTAAAAGCTTATCCCCAAAAAACTCCTTTGGAATTGACTTTGGGTGTGAATGATAATTCAGTAGAAAAAGCTGAACCTGTAAGCAAGTAGTAACCCACTCGTTACGTAGTCAGCAAGAAGTTAAAGATCAAAACTGAATTGCTTTTCAACAAAAAATTGATAGTAAAGTATAAATCAAAGAGTCAACGATGATCTAAATTAATTTCTGCTTCGTTGATAAAAAAAATTTCAAAAATTCCTCCTGGGAGCTACATGGGGGCTATATATACCCCAACAATAGCTCAGGACTTTGGGGACATTTTGACCCCTATATAGGGTACATATAGGTGCTAAATGGGGTATATTTGACTGGTTAATATTTTGTACCCCATTTAGCCCCCAAGGGGTTATGATAAGCTCTTGAGATTAGGAAAAAAGGGGGAAGTTATTTTATTCTTCTTTCTCTTGCCCTTGCAGATCACTTGAACAGATAATTTTCACAAATCAAAGTGTATTACCTTTGTCTTTATGTCAAACATTCACACGTTGCAAAAAATTTTTCCTGCCGGTTTTGATAACGGTTACGGAAGTCTCAAACTTTTAGTCGAAGGGTTTGAAGTAGTTCGTGTGCCGAGTTATATTTCCACAGCTGACATGGAAGATGTACCAGGACGGGTAGTTTTTAACGGTACTGCTTACACAGTTGGAGAGTCTGCTTACCGTACAGGGAATTATTTTGACCGCAACACAGACAATAATGAAAATAAAGTAAATAATGCGTTGTTGACTTTGTTGGGTGCATTGGCACATCTCCCACACCGTAAGGCTTGGCACTTAAAATTAGTCGTCAGCTTACATGATGTTGGTCTGGCTGAAGAATTGCAAAAAGTACTCAATGGAGAATATCAGCCAATACTTGCTGGCAAACAATCAGACGTGAAAGTAGAAGTGCTAAAAGTTGTACTAGAGGGTATGGGTGCATTATTTGGGCATCCACTACCCAAAAAATTAACCATTTTAGACTTTGGCAATGGAACGACTCTCTATTCTCGTTACAACCGGGGTCAGCGAGAAGTTCACACTGCCTACCCCATCGGTGTAGAAGTTCTCATCGATGATATCTCACAAAAAATGAAACATCTAAATGGAGGAAAAATTGGGGATGCTTCCAAGATCCGATTTTGTCTGGAAATGGGGCATACCAGGTACAGCCGTGACATCGATATCAAAGATATATACAGTGCTTCTTTAAAAGATTGGTATGAAAAATACTTGAAGAAAGTGGTGAATCTCACATTGGATGCCAAGCACCAAGGGGATGAAATCTGGGCGATTGGTGGAGGTTGCCTCTTACCCGGATTTAAGAAGCTGTTGGAGAAAAACGGCTTCAAAATCCTGGACAATCCGGTGGAAGCCAATGTCTCTGGGCTTTTAGAGATGGCAAAGACCATCAGCAGCAAGAATTCAGCATCTACATCTATTAAGTGATCGCAATGGCAGACAAACTTGACTTAACCCCAGAAAAAGTTCGGATCAAAGATAGCTACCGTGAGCGGATATTTGCCGAATCACAGCAACTAGGTAAAAGTTACCTGGAGACACTTTACTTTATCATTGATTGTTATTTTGCTTTCAGAAAGGGTGCATTTCCCACACAACAAGTAGCTTTCACCCCGATTAATACTGAAGATAACAAACTCTCTTCAAGGACTCAAGAGCCATCTATTATCGAAAACCAAGAGGATTCTGATGACCAAACCTTCACTCTTGATTTTGAGTTGTAAGCCCTGACCGTCTTATCGGTATATAAGAATAGATTTGAAAGCTTGAATCTTAGCAAAATCGTTAATCGATAAGCTTAAATATACTGATTAGACAGCCAGGGGTTGTAAGGGAAGTATGGGACTGCTGCCTCTATAGTGCGTAAGTCAAGCGATCGCACAAGAACACATCGCTTTCTTTTGCATAAAGGAGATAATTCTAGCACCTCTGTTTGCTAAAGTAATTCTAAGGCGCGTGAATTTCCGAACAATCCAGAGACATCACAACAATGAGAATACTTCATGGCACCTGGATACCAAACGAGGAAACTGACTTTATCCAGTCAGGGTCTTTTTACTTGTGGGTAGAAACTCAATTATCCCAAAAAAGTCACACCAATAGTCAACAAATTCATCCTGGACACTTGGTAGAATCCCAATTAATCGCCTTTTTAGTAGAAGAATTGGGAATTAAAGAAGACAATACTAAATTTTCCCAACGCATATCTCCTAAATACTTTGCCTTACCAACCACCAATAATCAGCCCCTACCCTCACCAGAATTAACCAAGTATTTAGAAATTGAGTTGACTGATAGCTATGAAGAATTCCAATATTGGCAGATTGATTGTTATGAAACAGTAGTGTCTACCAAAAACGTCACAGCACTTAATATTATTAAACTACTTAAAGATATCCATTTTTTAGCAATATATAATGCGGAGAAGTTTCAAATTGGTTCAGATTTATTATTTTGGTATCATTACACTCAAAGTTTTAAACAAGTAATCCTCAAAGACCAATTTATTCCCGCACTAAAATATCGACAGTTATCATCGGAAAATCCGAAGAAAAAAGGCAAAAGCAAGACTGATAAAGCAGCATTTGAAATTTATGCCACCTGGGAAATTATTTCGGAACAATATGAAGCAAATATTCTTAAATATATTGACTATATGCCACTAATATGTGTGGCAGGTAAAGCAACAGTTAGTTATCCTATTGAGTTTTTTGATCGAGAAACACTATTGCGTCACTTTTCCGAATATGTACTTAATGATTTAGTAACTCACACCCCATCAACAGCCGCTTTTGACAAACAAATTGCTGATTCTCTAATTGAATCTTGCTTTTCTCCTCGTCAGCATAATCCACTCACAACAAATGCTGCCCTTGAGGAATATCAGCAATGGTTGATGTGGAAAACCAAAATTACCCGCACTCAAGCTGATTCACCTTTTCATCTGTGCTTCCAGTTACATTCTCCTTCATCGTCACAAATAGACAATTGGCAAATTCAATTTCTAGTAGCGAGTAAACAAGATCCATCCTTGAAGTTAGCGTTAGCAGACTACTGGACAATGAATCAATTTTCCAAAACTGCTGTAAATAAAGATTTTGGTAAAGATTTTGAAACAAATTTGCTGCTGAATTTGGGTTATGCAGCCAGGATGTATCCCAAACTCTGGCTTGGGTTGGAAACAGCGAGTCCAATCGCAATGCAACTTACCTTAGATGAAGCATTTGATTTCCTGACTGAAAGTGCTTGGGTGTTAGAAGACTCAGGATTCAAAGTAATTGTACCTGCTTGGTATACTCCCACTGGTCGTCGTCGCGCCAAAATTCGCCTCAAAGCATCGGGTAGCAAACTTGCTGCAACGAAAGGGGAAACAAAAAGCTATTTCGGCTTAGACTCACTGGTGGAGTATCAGTATGAGTTGGCAATTGGGGAGCAAACTGTCACACCTATTGAATGGGAACAACTGATTAATGCTAAAACTCCCTTGGTGCATTTTCGCGGTCAATGGATGGAATTAGACCGAGATAAAATGCAGCAGTTACTCGAATTTTGGCAGTCCCACGGTGAAGAACAACCCCAGATGACCTTACTGGAGTTTCTACAACGCAGTGCTGAATTGGGATCAGAATGGGAAATTGAACATGATGAAGCTTTGTCAGAGATGATCGCAAAGCTACAAGATAAAAGTCGCCTAGAACCAATTTCTGAACTTGATAATCTGCAAGGCACACTCCGAGAATATCAAAAACGTGGTGTTTCCTGGCTACAATATCTAGAAAATTTGGGATTAAATGGCTGTTTGGCAGACGATATGGGTTTAGGTAAATCCGTGCAGGTGATTGCCCGATTAGTGCAAGAGAAAGAGTTACATGAAGCTCTGAAAGTAGGAGAAAAGATTACTTCTTTATCTGCCTTACCGACATTATTAATTGCCCCTACTTCTGTTGTCGGCAACTGGCAGAAAGAAATTGCCAAATTTGCACCTCATTTAAAAACTATGGTGCATCATGGTAGCACTAGGCTGCAAAATCTAGCTGATTTCAAAGCTGCTTGTGAACAAAACGATGTGATAATTAGTTCTTTTACTTTAGTCCGCAAAGATGAAAAGTTATTGAGCGGCATCGAGTGGCAACGTTTAGTACTGGATGAGGCACAAAATATTAAAAATCCGAAAGCTGCCCAAACTAAAGCTATTTTAAAATTAAGAGCTAAACACCGACTGGCATTGACAGGCACTCCTGTAGAAAACCGCTTACTGGATTTATGGTCAATTTTTAATTTTCTCAATCCTGGTTACTTGGGTAAAGAAGCCCAGTTTCGGAAAATCTTCGAGATTCCGATTCAAAAAGACAATGACCGCGTGAAATCTGCCACCTTGAAAAAACTGGTAGAACCTCTAATTCTGCGAAGGTTAAAAACTGACCAGTCTATTATTAATGACTTGCCAGATAAAGTGGAACAAAAACTCTACACTAACCTGACCAAAGAGCAAGCTTCGCTTTATGAAGTGGTAGTACTAGATGTAGAAAAACAATTGCAATCAGCAGAGGGAATTCAGCGCAAAGGATTGATTCTTTCAACTCTGATGAAATTGAAGCAGATTTGTAATCATCCAGCCCAATTTCTGCAAGATGGGAGCGATTTTTCACCACTGCGTTCGCACAAACTCAGTCGGTTAGCAGAGATGGTTGAGGAGGCAGTTGATGAAGGAGAAAGTTTACTCATTTTTAGTCAATTTACGGAAGTGGGTGAAAAGATTGAAAAACATCTCAAACATAGTCTGCATTGCAATACTTACTATTTGCATGGTGGTACTAGTCGCCCACGTCGAGAGCAAATGATTACCGAATTTCAAGACCCAAATACAGAACCATCGGTTTTTATCCTTTCCTTGAAAGCAGGGGGCGTAGGTATCACCCTCACGAAAGCCAACCATGTCTTTCACTTTGACCGTTGGTGGAACCCAGCAGTTGAAGACCAAGCAACTGACCGTGCTTTCCGTATTGGTCAAAAAAAGAATGTCTTTGTGCATAAGTTTGTTGCCATTGGAACTCTAGAAGAGAGAATTGACCAAATGATTGAAGATAAGAAAAAACTCTCTGCTGCTGTTGTTGGTAGCGATGAATCTTGGCTCACCGAATTAGATAATGAAGCCTTTAAGCGGTTGATTTCATTGAACAAGAGTGCAATTTTGGAGTAGATATTATGGCTAAATTTAGTCGAACTTGGTGGGGCGATCGCTTTATTCAAGCACTAGAAGCTTTTACAGATGATAACCGACTCAAAAGAGGACGGTCTTATGCTAGCGGTGGTAAAGTCAAAAGCTTTGAGATTGACTTAAATAAAATTACTGCCAAAGTCAGAGGCTCAGTTAATCCCTATTTTGGAGTCTACAAAGAACCAACTTATAATATAGAGATTCAGATTACACCTATTGCTAAAACCCATTGGAATGAAGCTATCCAAAAGCTTTCTTCTAAAGCCAGTATCATTTCTCGATTGCTGCTAAATGAAGTCCCAGAAAATATTGAAGATACTTTCTCTCATTTGGGACTACATTTATTGCCCCATAGTAGTAAGGATTTCAAAACTAAATGCTCTTGCCCAGATTATGCTAATCCCTGTAAGCACATTGCTGGAGTTTACTATTTAGTGGCTTCTCAATTAGATAATAATCCCTGGTTGTTATTTGAATTACGGGGATTATCGAAAGCAGAACTTCAAGCCAAACTAGCTGATTCTCCTTTAGGAAAAGCTCTATCTGAGGAATTGAATACTAAGGAAATTCCTTTAGAACTTTCTAATTCGCTGTACACTAAGCTAGAAAAGCAATCTCTTAAGCAAATGCCAAATGCCAGAGAATTTTGGTTAGGTACAAAGCGATTACCACAAACTATTGAAGTGGCGACTCCAAGTAGTATCTGTGCAATTTTGATTAAGAAACAAGGGGATTTTCCTGATTTCTGGCACAATGATGCTTCCTTTATTGAAACAATGGAAGAACTGTACCAGCGAGTCAAAACCAAAAATCATCAGTTCTGATTTCAGCGCTGATAACGACATCGTAAAGTAATTTCTTTTTAGATATTAATTGCCGTTATAATTTTTTACCTTGAAAAAGCATACATCTTCTATGGCTTGAAAAACTCCACTTCTGAAGACGTATTTAATAATGGATTTATTTGACCAGCATCTTGCAAAAATAACTGAAGAATCAGCACCCCTAGCGGCTCGGATGCGTCCACGGACACTTGATGAATTTATTGGTCAAGACCATATTATCGGGCAAGGAAGGCTACTGCGGCGTGCTATTAGTTTGGATCAACTGTCTTCCTTAATCTTTTCTGGGCCACCAGGGACTGGCAAGACTACTTTAGCGCGGGTTATTGCCAACACCACCCGCGCTCAATTCATCGCTATCAATGCTGTACTCTCAGGAGTTAAAGAAATTCGAGCGGCAATTGAAAAAGCCCAAGAAGAGCGCAAGTTTCATAATCAACGAACTATTCTTTTTGTCGATGAAGTCCATCGTTTTAACAAGTCTCAGCAAGATGCTTTATTGCCTTGGGTAGAGAATGGTACAATCATTCTTATTGGTGCTACCACCGAAAATCCTTTTTTTGAAGTCAATAAGGCACTCGTAAGCCGTTCGCGGATTTTTCAACTTCAGCAATTAACTGATAAAGATTTATACAAAATTATTGAGCAAACACTAGCTGATTCGGAACGCGGTTATGGCAAGTTAACAGTACAAATTGACACAGATGCTTTAGCTCATCTAGTTAATGTTGCTAATGGTGATGCTCGTTCATTATTGAATGCTTTGCAACTAGCTGTAGAGACTACACCCCCCGATACTACAGGTGTTATTCATATTCCCCTAGCAGTGGCAGAAGAATCAATTCAACAACGTGCTGTTTTATATGACAAAGAAGGGGATGCCCATTTTGATACCATTAGTGCTTTTATTAAGAGCTTACGAGGTTCTGACCCAGATGCAGCACTCTATTGGCTGGCCAAAATGGTTTATGCCGGTGAAGACCCGCGCTTCATCTTCCGTCGGATGTTAATTCTTGCAAGCGAAGATGTCGGATTGGCTGATCCACAAGCAATTGTCGTTACAAATGCCTGTGCCGAAGCTTTTGACCGCGTGGGAATGCCAGAAGGACGTTATCATTTAGCACAGGCAGTACTTTATTTAGCGACTGCACCAAAATCCAATAGCATTATGGGCTTTTTTGATGCTTTCGCCGCAGTAGAAAATGAAAATGTTGCAGAAGTCCCTACTCACCTTAAAGATGCCAATCGGGATAAAAAAGGTTTTGGGCATGGGGCTGGTTATCTCTATCCTCACGCTTACCGAGATCATTGGGTAGAACAGCAATATTTACCCAAGAGCTTGCAAGGTCAATTGTTTTATCAACCATCAACCCAAGGTTATGAACATCAAATCGCAACACAAGTGGCACGTCGTCGAGAAGCTCAACTTGCCGCAATAGTAGAAGATATTGGTGTTGCACCAATGGAAGTCATGACTTATGGAACTGTTGACCGAGCAGATGAGCGCTGGTTGCAACGCACACTTTCTCAAGTCAGTACACAATTAGCATCTGTGCGCGAGCGCATTTTCAATTTTGCTCAATTACAACGTCATCACTTAGTATTGGATCTAAATGCCGCCACTGGTTTACTTACTTGGGAAGCAATCCGGCAAGTTCCTGAAGGTGGGGTTTATGCCTGTGTTCGCAATCGCTCTGATGCCAATGCTTTAGTAGAACTTGCTGCGGCACTTCCTGAAACAATGCGACCAATAGTTTTTACTGCATCTGTTGCACAGATACCTGCTATGCTGGCATCTCTTGCACCAAATGTACAGTTTGACTCTACTATCGGGCGCAATGTACTAGCCTCAGAATCGGATAAGGGACTTGCTGCTCAAATTTTAACTCAATTGCTCCCGCACTCAGTCAAGCTTATTTTAGCTGAGACAGTACCTCGTCATACCCAAAGGTTTTACCGCTTACTGCCCAGCCAAAATTTAGATGCCCAATTGTATAAGCGATTAGTTTTAGCGGAAGAAGCTATTTATACAGATGTCTCTGACCCCATGCTTAACTGGGACGCTGATGATTTGCGTCACGCTTTTGCCTCAAATGGGCACTGCGTACAAGTAGGTCTTGAGCAGTATTTGACACCAATGCACATCTCTGATAATTTTATCAAGCGTTTATTTACTGCTAATCCTAATCGACCAAGTTATGCAGATCGTCTAGCTGCTAATTTGACAAGTGAGGAAATAAATATTATTAAAAATTTATTTGTTCGTTACTTACTCAACCAATCCGTTAATTGGTCAAGCACTGTGGCATTTTTAAATATTAGCGGATGAACATAATAGACTATCAAATCACAGTCATTTATAATTATGATTTTCACTCCTGCAATTACTCGGAAGTACGTCTTGATCAAAACGAAGAACTGAAGCTGAGGTAATATTTTTCCTTGCCTTCGCTTTATTTGTAGATGAGTATGAACTGTTCAAAAGGATTTTACAGAACTATGCCAATTAAAAAACACATTACTCTGAATGTTGGAAGTTTCCTTAATCCCGCAGATAAAAAGATAGTTGTCAATTTAGCTAGTGAAGATATTTTAACTCTAATCACGCGAGAGTTAAAAACTCGTTACTCCCCCGAAACTCAAAAACAAGCCCTTGAAGGAAGTTCTCAGCTATTACCTAGTTTCGTATTACAAGAATTATTAAAGCGCCAAGAGCAGGTAGTAAACGTTAACCCCGATACCTTAATCCTTGTTAACTGCAACATTGCAGAGACAGAGGTCGATGATTTAGCATTTAATTTGACTGTCGAAGCATATTTTGTAATTGGAGATGCAAATGGTCAAAATCATTTTCGGGCTAATAGGATCGTTCTTTGGTCAAATATATGGGGTGATGAAGAAAGACTTTTTGATTTAGAAGATCAACTAGGCGACCAATTCTGGACTAATTATCAAATCCAGTTGCTCTTTGATGAAAAAGAGCAGCAAACAATTGAATTAGAAGTATCACTTACAGATGACTATGAAGCAAAATTACAATTTTACCCTTCTTTTCAAAAATTTTTACCATCCATAGTTCCCTTTACGGATAATGACTTTTAAAATCCGCGATTAAACCAAAATTTGCACAGCATTTATGGCGCTATCGTCCTGATGGTGGTGAAGACAGCTTTTCTATTTCTGCTTGAACATTCCCTGCTTTAACAACTTGATGGAGAATTGAGTTTATTCCTCCTTCTCGTCTTCACCTTCTTCATACTCCTCTTCATCTTCGTCGTATTCATAATCTGCATAGTCTTTCCCGTGTTTTTCGTACCACAAACGTTCTTCCTCTTGAGCCGCCTCTCGCTGTATCCTTTTCCGTTCTGCCATCTCTGCTTCTAGGAGTTCTTGTTCTAATTTCTCCTTCTCAAGCTTTTCTCTCAAAAGCCTTTCTCGCTCTTGGGTTTCTTGTTCTACCCTCTCCCTCTCAAGTCTGATTAATCGCTGCTCAACTCGTCCACAGTAAAAATCTAAAGCCTTACCCGTCGCCGCTCCGGTAACTGTACCACCCACTAGAAAGATGAGTCCGGTTCTCCAGCCTTCAATTGGGCCACCGCTCCACTGCAAACTTTTTTGATTGAACCATACCAGCACAGAGAAGACAGAAATTCCAACTACTGTATTGATGAGCGCAAAAATTCTTGGTGTCATTTCAGTCTGGCGGAGAATTAGCCACTGCCCCAGCCAGAGTATTGCACCAACAATCACCGCAGCGATCGCACTCATCGCAGCATTATCTGGATATTTGAACGGATCTAGTGCCATGTTAATAATCAATGGCACAAATATCAGCGCACAGAGCAAAAAGCCAATGAATAAACCAGCAACACTTATCAGGCTCCAGTAGCGACCGAGATAACCAAGACGGAATTCCAATATCCACTCTTGTACGGGAAGCATTGTGACGTAAAACGCGATTCCTGCACTGACGTAATCGAGCATTGGCAGTTGTTTTACCTTTGTATTTAGCATATTTGGCATAACCGTGCCAAAGCGGACAAGGAAAGATACTAACTTAAGACGAATTGAAGCGATTGTTGCTGAAAAGTTTCTCAGTACACGCGATCACACTTTGCACTGACCAAGCTAAATGTTCTTGCCTCAATGAATCTCGGATGAGCCAAAAAACTTGATTCTCCCAGTCTAAACCATGACTGAAAATTAGCTGTATCCCTTACTGTATAATAACCTTAGCGCATCCGTGTCGATTGATTATCATTACCAGACTGTAGAGACTGCGATTCACAGCCTACAACGATTTGACCTCTGATAATCGAAATTGTTAGCCCTTGCTACAGCATTAACAACTACCACTAAAATCCTGAAAATCGAAGTTCTATAGACTGAAAAATTTTTTAACTGTCTTAACTGTCCTTGCACGGTTATCAACTTGATGATTTACTATATATAGTCAATTATCATAAAAAAAGGTAAATCAAATGATTGGTGGAACTATTCAAACAGCAGCAAACTTTTCTTCAATAGAAGCAAGACTAGACCAATTGGAAGAACTGACTAAAAATCAGGAGGAGAGGATAAAAACATTAGAAGAAAAAATAAACAACCAGGAAGAATTAAAGCCTAGTACAAACACAAATGTAAAGGCAAAAGAACCTACGCTATGGGTTTCAATCCAAATAAAAAATACATTCAATAGTGATAATATCTACATTAAAAACGCTCGTCTAGAATTTGGAAAATTTGTCCAAAATGAAGATAAATATATGGAAATAGGAGCTTCTGACCTTTTGTCCACAATTCCAGCAGGGCAGACTGGTACAATATCTTCAGCTTCTAGGACAAACAGTGCATCTGGAACAGAAGGTACTATTGATTTATTTGATGCTGATGTTAAAATTGCACAACTTTATTGGAATTGTCCTTTCGGAAGCCAAGAAAACACTTTTAAAGTGATTGATCTTAATTCTAAAGATGGGTATATAGTCAACGTGGGCGATGTAAATCGAAGTAGTGCTTTAGGCATAATCAATGTTGAGGTAGGTTTTCGACATTAAAATAGCTTTATGTAAGAGGATATTTGAAAAGTTTTCTTCTGTGTGATCGCAGAAAGAAATGAAAAAAGAATTTAATTGGTAGCCGCTCGACAAAAGTGGCTACTTTTTCGATTTGACTATCCTACTTTCAACCCCAAACAAATCTTTGTAAACTTCATGATCTCGAAAAAGCTCCATAATCAAACTTCGAGTAAAAGCACAGTAAATCATATTCCTTCGCGCCTCATACAAACCAAAAGCTTTAAATAAATCTTTTTTAGCGCCCTCAATATTGCCCAGATGGAATCTGACTGTCCCTCGTCCACAGTATGCTTCTGCACAATCAGTATCTAGAGATAATACTTTTTCTAAATCAAAAAGTGATTTTTCTAATTCCCCAGATAAAAAACAAATATTTGCCCTATTTATATAAGCTGATAAACAGTTTGGGTCAAGTGAAATTACTTGATTGTAATCTAAGATAGCTGCTGGGTTGTCACCAGTTAAATTTTTATATGTATCAGCCCGATTTAGATAAGCCTGGACTAATTTGGGATTCAGAGCAATGGCTTTAGTGTAATCTTCAATCACCTTGGAAAATTCTGACTTATGACAGATTTTTGACCGAGCTAATCCTCGATTATTATAAGCTTCAGCAAAACTCGGATTCATCGCTAATGCGTTATGAAAAAGCTGAATCGCATTTTCATATTTTTCGATTTGAAACTGAATTACTCCTATAGTATTGTGAACTTCAGCAAAATTAGGATTAAGTAGTAATGCCTCTCTAAAGCACTCGATAACTGCATCTAAATTGCCTGACTTTAGATGTGCCAGACCTTGATTATAAGAAACCTGTGCTTGCTCTAGATTAGCCGTCTCCATAACGTTATTCTCCTTTTTTATTGCTGAAAAGGGCTATTTTAGGATAAATCTATCTTTGTAAGTCTACTTGTTGTGTTTGAGGTTTAGCTAATATTTTATCAATTTGAGTATTAACATCTTCAAAAGTTTGTAATATCTGTGGAGTTAGTTTATTAGTCTGCACCTGACCAGATTGCAAGTTTAAAATTATCTCTCCATTTTTCTGCGAAATAGTTAAATCCCTATGCTGGGTATTGAAAGCCAAGTCATAAATTTTTCCTTGAACTTGAGTGCCATTTTCATCAGACTGACCCCAGACCATGCCAATCCTTTGAGCAATTTGAGTCAGCCGACTGATTCTTTCAAGCTCAAATGTATCTTGATTCATTACTGTCAACGCTGACTCTGATAATTGCTCACCAGCTTTAAACCCATTTGCAACTTCTACAATGCGTTTTTTGTAATTCTCCGACTTCCCTAACTTATCTGCGGCATTGTACCAATTTCTCAAATCATCAATGGTAACTGATTGAGGTTGGACTTCTTGATTGGGTGCGGCTCTGTTTTGTGGTTCAGGAAACGGGACTATAAAACCCTCCACATAATCCCCCAACGGCTCTAGATGTAGTCCCCAGACCTGCCCTTTGCCTGTGAACAATTCTGGTAATGCTTTGGGTGAGTGCTTTTCCATATCAGCCCATTGCTGTTGATAAACGGGGTCAGCAATCATATCAGGTGTGATTTGATACTGTTTACCGACTCGAAAGGCGACTTGCTTACCAATGCCTGTAGCTAGAGCTATATCACCCTGTTTAAATCCATACTGTTTGTAAGGCTCTTTAGCTCTAGTGGTGTGAGTTCTGCCGTATCCGCGCATGGCATCAATGCAAGTATTTACAGGTAGTGGGTTCGGCTCACCATGCATCATTAAAGGGTAGTTCATCGGAATCGGTTTGCCTTTGATGACCGTAGGGGCGACATTTTGAACCTCTTGGTTTGGGTGGAATTGAGCACTTTGTTGAGGCGGGGACAATGCTGATTGAGATGGAGGTTTCAAAAACTGCGGTCGTGTGGCGAGGGAATTAACTCTTTGTTGATAGTCACTATCCGTTTCAATAATTGACCCAAATTTCTTGGTCATATTATCCAAACTTTTGGCAGGAATTGAACTGCTGACTAAGTGAAATACCGCTAGACCTTTCTTAGTTTCCCTGATAACATCTTCTGTTGGTACTTGCTGCCATTCAACTTTTTGAGCAGTTAACCATTTAGTCACAGTCTCAGCTTTCTGGTTGTCAACAGCCAAACCCATGACTCCAAGTTTTTTGTTTGATTCTGTCGAAAATAAGAAAGTAGGACGCTCTTTAATATGATGTAGAATTGGCTCACTACTATCAATCATCTGCTGTTGTTGAGGGTTAACTGATTGAGTCCCAAAAGCCTGAAATTCCTTCGTCCATTTCTGGGGATATTCAACGGTCTTAGGGTCAATTTGAGCGCAAATCACAGAAAAGTTACTTTCAAGGATCGCGTCGGCGTGTGTAAGTTGTCCGGTTTTGAGCAGTCCAAGCTGTCTGAGTGCGTCTTTGTCTTTTTTAAAATGCAATACTCCCAAGGGTTCACCATTTAAAAACACGGCATCTCTGGTTTTAGAAGCTGAGGTTTCGATAGTCAGTTTTCGGTAATCTCGATCCAAGAATGACTGACCAGAAAAATCATAAAAGTTGATTTTATTGATTTTGAGGAGATTCCCATTAGGAGACTCACCCAGCACAAAAGCTTGATCTCCAGTTTCGGAGATTGACGTGAGCTTTAATTTGAGGGGATTACCACTTTTCAGGTAATCAATTTGTTTCAACTGTTGAACAGAATCACTGTCTAACTCACCCAGAGTCAAAGCATCTAATTTAATTCTTACTGTTTTGTCAGGAATCGGTACAGTGCCAAATTCTAAGTTTACGGGTTGGTCATTAAAAACAAGTCCTGCGTAAGAGAAGTTTTTAAGTTCGCGGATAGTAATTTCAATCGGCTCAAATCCTGGCAGTCCAATAGTGGCCTTAGCAGTCGCAGGTTCCACGCCAATAAAATTAGCTTGCGCCTTTGTGCCAATCGGTAGCTGTCCAGTTCTTGTCTCCAGCATGGCGAATTCTTTATATTCGCCGTCAGTATCCTGTACAAATAACAATCTGGAAACGTGGCGTTCGTGTCCCGGTGGGTGGTGGCTAGCCCTGATTTCTATAGGATGTTTTTCATGAGCGTTCCAGTCTCGACCCAAAAATTGATTCGCTTCATTATTCAGTGTGACTAACTTCGGTTCAGTAAATTGCAATTTATCTAAGCGAGAAATAATCTCATTGGGGAAAGCAGCGAAAGCAAAATTAGAGACTTTTTTAGCGACCGCTTGGGGGTTCGCGTTTTCTTTTCTTGCAACTTCCAGTTCATCCTGGCGGGATGCACAGATGTTCCAAGCTGCGGCTGCTCCTGTAAGTTTTTCTGACTCTGGGATTTTCGCATAAAATGCTTCTGCTGCATCATTTGCCAAGGCATAGAGTAGTTTAGTTTGGCTTCTAGTAAGTTCTGGTTTTAGTTCTAGGAGTTTAGCTCCCTGCATGGTCATCCCCGCCTTAAGGTTGTAATCTGCTTGCGATTGTTGGCTAACTGTCCCCAGGTTGCGGTAAGCGGGTTTCTTATTCTCCCCAATCTCACCATCTATCTGTGCAACTGCTAATAATCGGTGAGGGCGTTCAAAACTTCTGAATTTTTCTGGAATTTCATCTAAGCGAATGTTCAGCGTCTGGGCTTTCCAGATTAGGGGATACCCGTAACGGGTGAGATTGGTAATTTCGAGTTTGCAAGACTGTGGAGTTTGCACTATTGCGGATGGCCCTTTCTCGGTTTCACGGCGTTGGGACATCCGAACCGCAGCGTTGAATTTCAGATCAAACTCGTATTTGGCGGCGATTGCTGCAAATTTTTGCTGTGGTGTAAATTCTACTCCTTTGAATAAGTCTTTAAACTGGACGATGGGGCGCGATTCTAACTGTGATCCTTGGAAATATTTATTAGTTTGACTGATTAGTAGTTCTACAGGGGAGTAACCTGTGGGAGTAATGCCAGAGTTTAAATAAGCTGAACAAGATTTTTTATCTTTAATATAATTAACATCACGATACAAGTAGCGGCTGTTTTCCCGGATTTTATCCATCTCAGGTTTTTTAGCACTTTTGAATAAATCAACCGCTATTTGGTTTTGATAACATCCTTCTTCAATCATGCTCCGGTACATTTGACGGTTAATGTCCATTGCTTGCTGGATAATTTCGGGAGTTCTTTGACAATGAGCAAGTTCAACAACCCCTTGCATATAAGGCTTGTATTCTTCTCGAATTAACTTTGGCTCTTTGTGCTGTTCTTGCTCAAACAGGGTTTTGTAATGGTTAGAAACTTGGTCTAGATAATTTGATTTCTGCTCAAAAGTACCGTAAGTCTTTAGTACCTCAATTTCTGATTCTAATGCCTCCAGTGCTGTCACTTGATTGTTGATTATGCCCACGCTAATGCTATCGCTCATGTGGATAGCGATTTTTTCAAATGGGGGCTGGGTTCCATTTTCCAAATAAAATGACTGTTTTTTGAGCTTAACCGTGGGCGAATAGGCGTTTTGAGGAAGATTTCTTCGCTCTGCCTCTGCCGTTAAATTGGGATATAAGCTAGCTCTTGCTACACCAATGCAGTCACCATCAAAATCTCGTGCTTGGCGTTCTGATTCGGTTTCTGCTGGGTCGATAAAATCAACATCAACCAAGAGTGCTTCTAACTCTGTAATTCTTTGCTGTATGCGCTTGTGGTCTTCGTCATTGACTACAATTATGCCTTTGAGGTCTTTACCATCTGGCCCGAGTCGATCTTTAACGTGCTTGTTAGCAGACACACACAATCCGTTAGAATTCAGAAAAGGAGAACGGAAGTTAAGAATTTTCTCTTCATTCTTTTCCCATGAAACACAAATTTCACCATTTTTAAGTTCCTTGGATGGAATAATCATCCCTCGGTCAAAAGTAAGCGTTTTCCCCAGAGCGATATCTCGCCATTGGCTCTGTAAAAACCGACTTAATTCCTGTTTAACTTTTTCCGTTTCTAAAAGTTGTTGATGACCAAGTAAGTCAGTTTTGATGAGTTTGTACATGAACAAGTCATCTTTACTACCCTCGTCATCTAATTCCTCATCTGTATCTAAATCGTCATTTTTCCCTAAGTTTTTAACATCTGGTTCAAGGTTTGTGACTTCTCCTATTTTTAATTTACTTTGGTTCAATGATTCTTTGCGTTTTTCGTATTTTTCACAATAGTAAGCAGCAACAATTCTAGGGTCATCTTGAATAGAGGCTAGTTTTTCAGCTTGTACCTCTAATTCTTCGGCAAAATCTTTAATTCCTTGGGGGAAAGATGCTAATAGTTGGGAGATAGACATCTGACCTTGCTGAGATTGCCCTTTTTCGGCTAACCAAATATCTTGCTGATACAACCCTGACTTAATTTGAGGTTTAGTGGGGCCTTCTGGTCTATCCTTATCTGTTCCCTTAAAACTGCTTACAGGGAGAATTATATCGATTTTTGGTTTGCTATTTGGATCTGCATATTTGATTTCGTCTAGCCTGTATGGTCGTAGTGTTCCTTTGCCAAAACGGTATTTAGTAGTATCCTCTCCAACTCCATCCACCCAACCAAATCGATGCTGAATTACACGATAGCTTTTATCTGCTTGGGATTCTCTTAAGGTTACTTTGTCATAAAGTTGTGTTGAAATCTGCCCATAACAGTCACCAACTAATTTATATGCCAAATCATTCGATAATACCCCTCCATTTTCACCAGCCTTTTCAGTAGAATCATCTACTACCAGAATGTTTAGCTTTTCGTGAATTGCATTTTTACAAGCCCCAAGGAAGATTGAACCATAAGCCCCACGGTCTTTACTATCTGGACAAATTTTTTGAATCGTTTCTAAACATTCTTTATCTCCATAAAGTAAACGAGTCTTGGAAGATAGCAATAAAATCTGTCCATCTGGATGATTCTTTAACTCTTCGGCAGTACTGTATTCATCTGAGTGTCCAAACGAGAATTCTTTGCCAGGAAAGTAAAATTCTAATAAGGTATTACTGAGCTTTTCAGTTAAAATTGATTGAGAGCTAGTTTTGTTATCGTCTATATAGATCCACTGATTTAAACGAGGGTCAAAATGCTTTAATTCTAAAGCCATAACTGTTAAGTGAATTGATGAAAATTAATCAATTTTTGAGGAGATTTATATGTCAAGAATTAAGCGTTGGATAAATATGCACAAGGATGAGTTCCATCCAGATGGCAGCTTGAAAAATGAAGCTCGACAAGAAATGTTATCTGTGGGAATGAGTAACGAGGCGATTGATGATTATGCCTCTAGGCTAAAAGCAAGATACGACGAGTGGAAGCACTTAGACGAGACTGATCCAGAGCCGTGGCCAATCTACACAGCCTACGATTTCTTTACTGAACAAGAAAAAAAGGAATTTAACCCTGACGGCTCTCTCAGACCTGAATATGTAGAGTACGCTCGGCAAATTGGCATCAGTGAAAGTGCCCTGGAACAGCTTGAGTGGCGTAAGAAAAACGAAGTCGAGAATTATAATGCTGTGTCTGCCGATCATGCAGAACAAGGTATCAACTTTGGTGAAGAACGGATGAAAGAAAGGATTGAAGACAGCAGAACCTACGTTCAACGCCTCCACAAAATGGAACAGGACTTGCAGAACTTCGAGCCGGAAGATAGCTTGCCTTTTGATAAAAACACCTCCTATTAGAGTAGGTGAAGTTACGCTATAAGACCGTTTTTATCCATCAAATACAGTGATTTTACCTGAATATGTGAAAGAAGAAAGAAAGCGATCGCCTCACCTTGGGCATGAAAGTAAATATTCATAGACTGCCTTTGACTTCGTTGACTTGAAAGATTTTAGAGATTGTTGGTGGAGTGTCATAGTCAGTAATCGCAGTGCAGTAAATAAATATACCGCACTGCAACTGTGTTTATCTATGATGTTTTTTACTGTGTGGTGGGGTGCTTTTTGATAATTGCTTGCCAAGAGATAATTCCGACGAAGAATTACTAGATATTATTGATGAAGTAGCTATTTTATACATAGCAAAACAGCAGGAAATAGCGACTAGGGAGATTAAGGTAGCCTGACCAATTATTTGCCAGGAGTTGAAAGTTATTTTAGAATGAACTCGCCTAAAGAAAACAGACTCCAACTTTTGGTGAGTCGTGCAATTTTTCAAGTACTCCAAAACTTGCAGACATTGAGAGATATCTTCGCCTTTTTGGCACAGCAGAATTTCTAAGCGTTCAATGCGACGTTCTGGAGTAGATAAATTAATATCGTCCCAATCATCCCAAAGTTTAATTTCTTTTAGTTCGTTCATAACTTCATCCCTCTATCAAACTATTGATGCTGTTCCGAATGGCACGCTTGTTAAGCGTTAACCCTTGGTATTACTGGTTTTGGGGTGTAGGGTGTGAGGTGTAGGGTGTAGGGAATTACGAACAACTTGGTTTTGTCTAGCGCACTAAAATTCAATTTTTATGGTTCTTCAGTACCTGTTATGCCAAATTATTAGTTAAACATCAAAACTAGACTTTAAAATCAAGTTTAGAACGCTTAAGTCCCAAGAATAGCCTAAAATGTTAAAAACAATGCCTGCTGTTGTTGTGCAGCAATGTTTTCAGCTTTTTAGCAGATTAATTTAGCATACTAAGTACTGAAGAGCCATTTTTATTAACACTACACCCAACACCCTGCCCTGACGATATTTCACATGAGTCTTCGTGCCATTCGATGCTGTTCCAAAGATAGGGAAAACCAAAACAGACAGTTTCTCTTTCCCCAAAACTTAATTACTTGCGTCGTTTAGATTTACTCTTATTGCGCTCATACTCAGCAATAATATCCTTGGTCTGTTGTGGAAGAATCACACTTTTATTGTTAAATC
>NZ_JBIQNW010000080.1:0-21495 GCF_047228265.1 Nostoc sp. UIC 10607
TTTGATTTTTGCGATGGCTGCGCCCGCCGAAGGCATCGCTTGTTTTTTACCGGATCTGACAAAACCGCATTGCTCCCCTGTAGCGGCAACTGGCGAAGAAAATGCTGTTAAATTTCGTCGTGGCTGGTTCTTAGGCGATGGGACGGGTGCTGGTAAAGGAAGACAATGTGCCGGAATCATCCTCGACAACTGGTGTCAGGAACGAAGAAAAGCAATCTGGGTATCCAAAAGCTCTGCCTTAATTGAAGATGCCCGTAGAGACTGGTGTGCGCTTGGAGGTAGTGAGAAAGATATCATTGACCTGAGCAACATTAAGCTTGGCGATCCTATTCCCTTCACCCAAGGCATCCTATTCTGCACCTACTCAACCCTACGATCCCAAAAGAATGGTAAAAGTCGGCTCAAGCAAATTGTTGAATGGGCAGGAGCGGATTTTGAGGGAGCAATCGCCTTTGACGAATGCCACAGTATGGGCAATGCAATGGCGCAAGAGGGCAAACTCGGTATGGTTGCAGCATCCCAGCAAGGCATTGTTGGGCTGAGGTTGCAAAATGCATTACCGCAGGCACGGGTTGTCTACGTTTCTGCGACTGGAGCGACGAAGGTTTCTAACCTATCTTATGCAAATCGTCTGGGGCTTTGGCAGACTGGAGATTTCCCGTTTACCTCCCGTGAGGATTTTGTGGAATCCATTGAGGGCGGTGGTATCGCGGCGATGGAAGTGGTCGCCAGGGATCTCAAGGCTTTGGGACTGTATTTGGCGCGATCGCTTTCATTCGAGGAGGTGCAGTATGAGATGTTAGAAATCGAACTCACTTCTACTCAAGAACGTATCTAAATAAATCCAAAACTGAGAACAAAGAATTTAAATCTTTGTAATTTGGGCAAAAAACAGAAGAGACACTCATTTTTAAGGAAAAGTATTTTTGAGAATTATTCGGAAATTAGTTATTTATTGTTGTAGTTTAGTACGGAAATATAGAACTGGGCTATATCATGATAAACTAAGGTGAGTATATGGCTAAAAATCTCTACGCATTACTGGTTGGGATTGATGAATACGTAAATGTTCGTTCATTGCAAGGCTGTGTCAATGATACACTTGAAATCCAACAGTACTTAGAAGGGCGAGTAAATACTGATGGATACCAGTTACATCTTCGGACGTTATTGAATAAGGATGCTACTCGGCAGGCAGTCATTGATGGTTTTCGCCAACATCTATGTCAAGCAGAAAGTGAAGATATAGCATTTTTCTACTATGCAGGGCATGGTTCTCAAGAAGAAGCCCCTCAAGAATTTTGGACTATAGAACCAGATCGGCTTAATGAAACACTGGTTTGTTACGACAGTAGGAGTCCAGAGGTTTGGGACTTAGCAGATAAGGAAATAGCTTTGCTGATTGCAGAGGTAGCCCAAAAAAAACCTCACATTACAATTATTATGGATTGTTGCCACTCCAGTTCTGGCACCCGTGGTGATATTGAGGCGAACACCTCAGAGCGTAAAGCTCCTAGTGATAAAAGAAAACGCTCATTAGAAAACCTTATTTTGTTCAATAAAGATGCCCAGCAAATATTAACTGAGCGCAGCCTAGCAGACAATACGACTGGCTGGACTTTACCAAAAGCAAAATATATTTTTCTTGCAGCTTGCCGCGATCGCCAAACAGCAAAAGAATATAATGTTGATGGGCAACGTCGAGGAGTATTCACTTACTTCTTACTTGATACCTTAAAAAAAGCTAATGGCAGTTTAACATATAGAGATTTATTCAAATGTACTAATGCTTTAGTTCGTGCTAAAGTTGCAAATCAATTCCCCCAATTAGAAGCAACAGTACTAGATGATTTAGACCAAACGTTTTTGGGAGAAGCGATCGCTGCACACAAACCCTATCTGACTGTCAGTTATCACCAAGATTATGAGTGGGTAATTGATGGGGGTGCAGTTCATGGAATGCCCCAACCTTCTGGTAATGAAACAACTTTACTGGCGTTGTTCCCTTTTGACAGTTCCCCCGAACGGATGCAGGACTTGTCATCTGCCATAGCTGAAGCTAAAGTCATTGAAGTTATGCCGCATCTGAGCCTAGTCGAAATTAGCGGTATTGAAACTTTAGACTCAGATATGACTTTTAAAGCAGTTGTCATTAGTCTACCTCTACCGCCTAAAGGTGTTTTGATTACTGGTGAGGAAGTAGGAGTAAAATTAGCCCGTACCGCACTGTTGACAATCAGCTCCCAAAATCAGCCTTCACTCTACTTAAAGGAAGTGGCAAAGCCTGAAGATGCCGACTTTAAGTTACTGGCTCGTAATGGGCAATATTGGATTATTCGCCCCGCCGATGACCGTCCAATAGTTGCTCAAATTCAGGGTTATACAGAAAAAAATGCCTTGCAAGCAATTGAGCGATTGGAGCATATTACTCGCTGGACAAATATTGTTGAACTTTCCAGTACTGCTAGTAGTAGCATTCCCGCCGATGCCGTGCAGATGGTAATTTATCAAGAAGGTCAAGAGGTTAAAGATGCTCAGATTAACTTGCAGTATCAACAACAAAATGGGAAGTGGAAAAGTCCGGCTTTTAAAGTCAAACTCAAAAATACTAGCGATCAAGAACTTTTTTGCGCCCTCCTAGATTTGACAGATAGTTACGCAGTCAGTCCAGCGTTATTCCCAACTGGAGGCGTTTGGCTCAAACCAGGAGAAGAAGCTTGGGCATTAGGAGGGGGAAATATTTATCCTACAGTGCGAGAAAAACTTTGGAAACAAGGAATAACTCAAAGTCAAGATATTCTCAAACTGATTGTTAGTACTGCTGAGTTTGATGCTAACTTGCTAAAACAAAATGAGTTGGACTTGCCTTTCTTGCCAGAAAGAGAGCCAGGGCGAGGACGGGGAACCCTAAACCGATTGATGAAGCGCGTGCAAGAGCGCGACCTGAGATCCGCACCAGAGGAGGAAGAAATCTATGATGACTGGATTACCAGTCAAATCAACATTACTACTGTGCGCCCCAAGGCATAACGCTAATTTTCCAGATCCCATTTATGTTTTTGAATTATCTCTAGAGATAGTTGACATTCATACTCAAAGCTGAATTAGCTATGTTTTTAGAGGATGTTTTAGAAGTTCTTTGTGATCTATCAAATATTTATTTTTTGATATTCTTATATCCATACTTGTTAATTGACATCTTGAACCAATCGCTTCCAATCGAAAATCACAAGCTAGAAAGCTGATTCTTTAGTAGTCCGATGCACTGCCCACCACCCTGTTATTGAAAAGGTGCAAGATATCAGTTAAAAAAAATTTAAAAGATGATATCAATTAATACTTAATTCTCTAGATAATCACTTTTAAAACAACCTTTTGACTTGCTAAATTCAGTTACGAGTTAGTAATTTTCAGACAGCAACTTTTTACTTTTTATGCAGTAGGTTTTGACGAATATATCAGTTTCAAACAAGTAGAACAAATAACTAACAAAGGAACTATTTTTTATGTCTGATTTTTCTAGAAACCTGGCATTTATCATTGGCATCAATAATTATACAAATGGTATTTCCTCTCTACAGAATGCTGTCAATGATGCCAAAAGACTAGTTGAAATATTGAGAGAAAAGCATAAATATGAAGTATGGGTGTGTTTAGACGAAGTAGCTACCCTCAAAAGTTTAAATCAACTTTTAGAAAAAACATTACCAGAACAAGTAAATGAAAATGACCGCTTGCTGTTTTACTTTGCAGGTCATGGGATAGCCCTGAATGGCAATGATGGCCCAGCAGGCTACTTAATTCCCCAAGATGCCAAATTGAATGTAACTGAAACCTATTTACCGATGACTAAGTTGCAGGAATCATTGGAGAAATTACCTTGCCGTCATTTCTTGGGAATCCTCGACTGCTGTTTTGCTGGAGCGTTTCGTTGGTCAAGCACCAGGGATTTATTAACTGCACCAGAGGTCATCCACCAAGAACGTTATGACCGTTTTATTACTGACTCGGCTTGGCAAGTAATCACCAGTGCCGCCTATGACCAGAAAGCTTTAGATGCTTTCTTTCTCAACTCAGACCGTGGTCAAATAGGCAACCATTCTCCTTTTGCAGCCGCATTAATCGAAGCACTTGCAGGTAAAGCAGATACGTATCCTTCTTCTATTAATGGTCAACCCCCAGGAGATGGAGTCATCACGGCTACTGAACTCTACTTGTATCTACGGAATAGAGTTGAACTTGCCACCCAAAGAAATCATCAACGACAAACTCCTGGAATTTGGCCTTTGAAGAAACATGATAAAGGCGAGTATATTTTTCTGGCTCCTGGTCATCCACTCAACTTACCCCCTGCACCACCTCTGGATGCTGCAAAAAATCCCTACCGAGGTTTGGAATCTTATGATGAGGTACACAGCGAACTGTTTTTCGGGAGAACCGAACTGGTAAAGAAGTTATATAACTTTGTGAAAGCTCATCCCTTAACAGTGGTGTTGGGTGCTTCCGGCTCAGGTAAATCTAGTTTGGTGAAAGCAGGATTAATTCCCGAATTACGGAAAGACAATGCTGATGAATGGTGTATTCTACCACCTGTCCGTCCTGGTGAGCTTCCATTGCCAGCCTTAAATAATGCTTTAAAAAATGCCCAATTACCAGAGGTGGAGCTACAACAGCCACAGCAGAACCTAGCAATGGGTATTGAGGTTTGGGTTAAAAGTCATCCCAATTCTAAGTTATTGCTGTTTATTGACCAGAGCGAAGAAATTATTACCCTCTGTCAAAACGAGGATGAGCGCAAGCAGTTTTTTCAAGAGATACTCACAGCAATTAATTTTCATCGCCATAGATTACGAGTAGTGCTATCCTTACGCTCTGATTTTGAACCTCAGATCAGAGATGCTGGCTTAAAGTTTGTTCCCGCAGCTCTTCGGCTGGGTAACACGGTACTAGAAAATATTTGGCAAAGTGGACGATTTATTGTCCCGGCGATGACACGAGGAGAATTGCGGTCAGCGATTGAGAAACCCGCAGAAACACGGGTGATGTATTTTCAGCCTCACGATCTGGTAGAACAGCTAATTGACGAAGTGGCAGATATGCCAGGAGCTTTGCCCCTGCTTTCCTTTGCCTTGAGCGAACTTTATCTCAAGTATTTAAAACGGCAACGAGATGCAGAAAATAGAGGTATAACAATTGACCGGGGGTTAATTCAATCAGATTATCAGGATTTAGGAGGAGTTGTTCGCTCTCTAACTCAAAGAGCTGATGAGGAATATGAGGTGCTGGTTCAAGAAAATCCGGCTTATGCCCAGATTATTCCCCAGGTGATGTTGCGGATGGTTGCCCTTGGTGGAGGTGAATTAGCACGCAGACAAGTACCGTTATCGGAGCTAGAATATCCACCTTCTAAAAATGCTTTAGTTAAAGAAGTAATTGAGCGTTTTACGAAAGCACGGTTACTGGTTACAGGAGACGATGCTGAAGGTAATTCTTATGTGGAACCGGCTCATGATGCTTTGGTACGCGGATGGCAAAAGTTGTTGGGGTGGAGGAAACAAGAGGAAGAAAATTTAGCTCTGCAACGGCGATTGACTCCGGCAGCACAGGAATGGTTTACTAAAAAACAAACCCGTTTTCTTTGGAATGCTGATCCCCGCCTCGATTTGTTGGAAAAGGTACTAAAATCTGAGAACAACTGGTTTAACCAGTTAGAGGCTGAATTTGTGCAACGCAGTGTCCAGAAAAAAAACCAGAACAGCATTGTACGTTGGAGTATCACTGGCTCAGTTCTTGTGGGGTCGATGATTTTCAGTGCTGCGGTTTGGTCACAGTGGAGAACCTCTGAAATCAATCAAGCAAATTCTCTCGGTCGCTATTCTCAGTCTCTATTTGATCAACATAACGAATTGCAGGCTTTTATAGAAGCAATTAAGGCAGGGAAAATCCTACAAAAGCAACATGCCACCGACCCAGAGGTGATGACTGCCTTCCAGAAAGTTGTTTACGAAGGAAGCGAACGTAACCGATTGGAAGGACATGATGCCCCAGTCTATAGTGTCAGTTTCAGCCCTGACGGCAAGACCTTGGCTTCTTCCAGCCATGACTTTACAATCAAACTCTGGAACCTAGAGACAGGCAAATTAATCCGTACCCTCAAGGGACATAATGGAGAGGTTAATAGTGCTATTTTCAGCCCTGACGGCAAGACTTTGGCTTCTTCCAGTTTTGATACCACAATCAAACTGTGGGATCTAAAGACAGGCAAGGCAATCCTGACCTTACCGAGGAATGACAGCGCAGTTGTCAAGAGCATGAGTTTCAGCCCTGACAGTAAGACTTTGGCTTCTTCCAGTGATGACAATATAATCACAGTCTGGAATCTAGAGACAGGCAAGGCAACTCTCGCTCTTAAAAGTCAAGATAACGTGTTCGAGAGCAACAGTTCCACTCACAGTCAATTAACTAGTGTAAATAGTGTCAGTTTTAGCCCCGATGGCAAAACTTTGACTTCTACTAGTTATGATGGAAAGATTATAATCTGGAATCTAGAGGCAAGAAAACAAATCCAGGTCTTCCGAGTGGATAATGGCCCAATCTATAATGCCAGTTTTAGCCTTGATGGTAAGACTTTAGCTTTTGCCAGTGATGACAATAAAATCAAACTCTGGAATCTAAAGACAGGCAAAGAAATCCGCACCCTCCAGGGACATGATGACGAGGTTAATAGTATTAATTTCAGACATGATGGCGAGGTTAATAGTATTAGTTTCAGCCCCGATGGCAAGACTTTGGTTTCTGCTGGTGATGACAATAAAATCAAACTCTGGAATCTAAAGACAGGTGAGGAAATCCGCACCTTCCAAGCGCATAATGGACGGGTCTATAGTGTCAGATTCAGCCCCGATGGCAAGACTTTGGCTTCTGCCAGTAGTAACACAATCAAACTCTGGAATCTAGTAAACGCAGGCGAGGCAATCCGAACCTTCAAGGCGCATAATGGACAGGTCTATAGTGTCAGGTTCAGCCCCGATGGCAAGACTTTGGCTTCTGTTAGTGGTGACAACACAATCAAACTCTGGAATCTAGTAAACGCAGGCGAGGCAATCCGAACCTTCAAGGGACATAATGAAGATGTCAAGAGTATCAGTTTTGACTTCTATGGCATTGTCAAGAGTATCAGTTTTAGCCCCAATGGCAAGACTTTGGCTTTTGCTAGTAGTGACAACCCAATCAAACTCTGGAATCTAGAAACAGGCAATGTAATACGCACCCTTGAGGGTTATAACGTGAGCTTTAGCCCCGACGGCAAGACTTTGGCTTTTGCCAGTGATGCAACAATCAAACTCTGGAATCTAGAAATAGGCAAAGAAATCCGTACTCTCCAGGGGCTTAATGGAGTCAATAGCGTTAGCTTTAGCCCCGATGGCAAGACTTTGGCTTCTGCCAGTGATGACAGTAAAATCAAAGTCTGGAATCTAGAGACAGGCATAACCCTGACTCGCGTTGAAGATGTCAAGAGTATCAGTTTTAACCCCGATGGCAAGACCTTGACTTTTGCTAGTAGTGACAATAAAATCAAAGTCTGGAATCCAAAGACAGACAAGACCACCACACTCTGGAATGTAGAGACAAGCGGGGATACTCCTATCATTAATGATCATGGTGGGGATGAAAAATTTAACTTCAGAAGTGCTAGTTTTAGCACTGATGGCAAAGCTTTCGTTTTCGTCAGTCTTGACAATAAAATCAGTCTTTGGAATCTAGAGACAGGCAATGCAACCCGCACTCTTAAGTCGCATAATAAAGGTTCTTTAGTCACTAGCGTTAGTCTCAGCCCTGATCGCAAGACCTTGGCTTCCGCTAGTAGGGACGGGACGATAGAACTTTGGGATATAGACTTAAGCTTAGACTCTTTAATAGGGCGTAGTTGCAATTGGGTTCGCAATTATCTACAGAATAATCCTAATGTTACAGACAGCGATCGCCGCCTATGCGACGATGTGCCAAAAGATCACAGTTTTTAAATTTGTAGCATAATATACATCAAATGTAAGTGAAAAAGAGCGATCGCTACCAATTTCTAACAGTGACAGGGGAAATTAGGCGATCGCTCTATGATGCTAGTTTTAGTAATTGCTTCTGGAGCAGGCTATACGTCTCTATCTGTTCCTGGAGAGCGATCGGATTCTACTATTATTCTAGAAACTTTTTTAGTTAGAGCTTTCTTTCGTTTTCGATGTTCTATTTCAACATTTTGATCCGTTGATGCTTCAGATTTAACTTCAGCATCTGTATCTGTTTGTGAACAGCTATCAGATTCTACTTTTATTTCAGGAACTTTTGAAGTTTCTTGATTTTCCATAGATTCTTGCACCCAAATTGTATAATAATTAACCCTTGTATAAAAATAATACCATCTTCTTATTTCTCTACTGCACCAAGAGCTTTTAATGTGTTTTTCTGAGGTGATGTTAAGCCAATTGCATTTTTAATATTCATTCCTTCATAGGGTCGCTCAATTCTAATTGTTTTTAGGCATTCACCTGTTTCGATATCCCAAAGCTTCATTGTTTCGTCTTCGCTGCTACTAACTAATACAGGACTGTTAGGACTAAAAGCTATTGACCGTACTGCTTTGTGGTGTCCCTGCAATATTTTAATAACTAAACCTGTATTAATATCCCAAAGTTTAACAGTCTGGTCATCACTGCCACTAGCTAAAATTTTGCCGTCTGGACTAAAAGCGATCGTTCTCACTCGATATGTATGACCTTTCAAGGTTTGTAGACATTGCCCTGTATTAATATCCCACAGTTTAATAGTTTGGTCGCCACTAGCACTAGCAAGGATATCTGCTTTCTGAGTGAACATGACAGATAAAACCCAATCACTATGTCCTGAAAATGTTTGTAAACAAGTTCCCGTACTTACATCCCAAAGTTTAATAGTTTTGTCATAGCTACCACTTGCTAAAAATTTACCACAAGGACTAAAAGTAATTGTTTTGACTTCACCAATATGTCCTAACAATGTATATAGACATTCTCCCGTATGCCAATCCCAAAGCTTTACTGTTTGGTCACGGCTGCCACTTGCTAAAATCTGTATATCTGGACTGAAGCTAATAGAATGTACCCAGTTCTCATGTCCCCAAAGAGTTTGAAAACACTTTCCTGTATTTACATCCCAAAGTTTGATGGTTGTGTCATCGCTGCTAGTTGCCAGAATTTGACTTTCTGGCTGCTGCCCAATATCTTCAGATGATTTTATACTTCTCCCGGCATTGTAATCATCTAAACTTTTAGATGCGAAAGTCACTGATGATATCAGATTATTATGCCCAAGTAATGTTTGTACGCATTGTCCTGTTTTCACATCCCACAATCTCACCCGTTGGTCTTGGCTGCTACAGGCTAACATTTGACCATCGGGACTAAAGGCAACAGATAATATCCAATTAATATACCCGTTTACCGTTCTCAAACATTTTCCTGTACCGATATCCCATAACTTTATAGTTTGGTTTTCGTTAACACTCAGCAACGTTTGACCATCTGCATTAACAGTAACTAACCAAATACGTGAAGCAGACAAATTGCCTGTAGATAAATCACTATCTTCAGACAAAGTTTGTAGGCATTTTCCTGTCAAAACATCCCATATTTTTACAGTTGTATCTTCGCTCCCCGTCACTAGTGTCTTACCATCTGGGCTGAAAGCAACTGCCCACACATGAGCGTCATAATCTGGTAATGTATTTATACACTCACCACTGAGTAAATCCCAAAGTTTTACAGTTGTGCGATCGCTTCCTGTTGCTAATGTTTGCCCATCTGGGCTAAGAGTGATCGATAACACCCAATTAATAGGTATTTTTAGAACTTGTAGGCAAGAACCTGTATTGACATCCCAAACTCTCACAGTTTGGTCTTCACCCCCAGAAACCAAAGTTTCTCCATTGGAAGTAAAAGCAGTAAAAATTACCCGATTGCTATGCCCTGATAAAGTTCGCAGACATTCCCCAGTATGAACACGCCACAATTTTATAGTTTGGTCTTTACTACCACTAGCTAAAATTTCTCCATCTGGACTAAAAGCCAGCGATTGCACCCAACTTGTATGACCTCGCAGAGTTTTTAAACATTGCCCAGTATGAACATTCCATAACCTTACCGTTTGGTCGTTGCTACCACTGGCTAAAATTTCTCCATTGGGGCTAAAAGCCAGTGATTGCACCCAACTTGTATGACCAATATAGGTAATAATTTGATTCATGTTTGCTACTGACCACAAACAAATTTCATTATCAATGCTTGTTGCCAGTCGTTTCCCGTCTGGGCTAAAAGTTGCTGATAATACACCCCCTAAAGTTCGAGTTAACGCAGACTTATTCAGATCCGCATTGCTAAAGTTAACTCCAGGCAAATTCATCTCCTGTAAATAAGCTTGCCAAACTGTTAAATTAGAAAAATCATAGCTGCTTATGTCAATTTGAAGCTGCCAGAGTAAATTGAGAATATTACCACCTGCATATCCTGGTTTGTGATCGCCAAAAGATTTTAGCTTTGATAAAATTCGACTCAAAGAGTTTTCTACATTTTCTAGCGTACCAAACAGGTTTAATAATTGATCTGCAATAGGCTTGAAGAGGAGCCTAATTTGTGCATTTCTCACATAATCTTTGGCAGTAGCTTTGATTAATGCAAATTTATTAAACAGTTTTATTTCTCCAATTTGAATTTCTTGACAAATCTGTTCAATCAGGTAATCGATAATATACTCCATCACTACTGGTTGTTGAGTAAAATTACCAGAATT
Organism: Nostoc sp. UIC 10607; assembly: GCF_047228265.1. NCBI lineage: Bacteria > Bacillati > Cyanobacteriota > Cyanophyceae > Nostocales > Nostocaceae > Nostoc > Nostoc sp. UIC 10607. The sequence goes on from NZ_JBIQNW010000080.1 coordinate 10,819, forward strand.
TTTTTCAACTAGTGAGCGTAATTGTAGAGATTCTAAAGCTTCTAATAAATCCTTGATTGTAACGGCTGGAATAATGTCCTCTTGTAATTCTCTCAATGATAGCCATTCTCGATTAATTGCCAGCCAGTACATCACCTGTTGTTCTAAAGTTGACAATCTATGAAACTGCTGGTCAAGTAGATCCGAAATATCACCAAAAACAATGGTTCCTTGTTCTAAAAACTGAGCCACATTCCCGTCGAATAATTCATAAATAGTAGTAGCAACAATCTTCAGTGCCAAAGGATTACCTGCATACAACTCTACCAATGATTGACATTGCTTTTCTGAGAGATAAAAGCCTTTTTCCGCGAGAATTTTGTCCGCTTCTCCCTCTGTTAAGCCAGATAACCTCAGTGAACGTATTGGAGAATTAATCCCTTCTTTAATCCTAATTCCTCTGGGTTTCTCTCTGCTCGTCAAGACTAAACAACTTTGATGGTCAGTCTCTCCCACACTTCTGAGTAGTTGTCCATATCCTTCATATCCTTGGCGATAAGCTCCTGCACGTTTTTCACTAGATAAAATTGACTCTAAATTATCTAAGACTAACAAACAACGCTTGGTACGCAGATATTCTATTAAACAGGAGATTTTGCCATCTAAGCTCTCTGGTAAAGTTATTTCTTGATGGGACAAAAACTTAATTAGGTCGCTCAAAAGGTCATGAATTGGTGGGGCATTACGCAGACTTCGCCAAATCAGGTACTGAAATTCGCTTTGCAAAAGCTGCCCTAACTTTACACACAAGGCTGTTTTACCAATACCACCTAGACCTATTAAAGTAATTAGTCGGCAATGGTCATGAATAATCCATTGTTTCAGTGTACCTAATTCTTCACTGCGTCCGTAGAAAACTGAGACATCAATCGCTTCTCCCCAATCTTGATGATTATTAGTGTTTCCTTCTGTAATATTTTTAGCTTGCTCTGGAGTCTGGGATGGCAGATCAAAATCCAAATCAGCAATTTCTTTCCAAGAAAGTGCCAACTTTTGGCAGAGTTCTTCAAACGTTACATAGTCAACGGGTTTACCTGTGAGGAAGTTGTTGACTGTGGCTAAAGCCAACCCGACATCATAAGCTAATGCTTTTTGGCTAGGGAAGCCGTTGCGCTTGACTGCCAATTTTACTGTCTGAATGCACTCCTGACGAACTCTGAGCGACCTTGGCATGGCTCGTTTGACTACGAATTTTATAAATCCTATCACTAATGCGTTCAAACTCAGTTACAACTCAGAAATAAGTTAGTAATTCTCAGGCGAGAAGTCAGTATGCAGTGGGTTTTGATAAATATATCGGGTTCACACCAAAGATCAGTAATCCGAAATCGAAAAAACCTGAAATCTAAAGGATAATTACCATGTCTACTAACGTTGATATTACGTTTGTTAACCAGTCCAATGATGAAGACGATTCTAGTGTATTAGTCTTTATGAAACCCACAGAATCTAACTTTGCCGCTCAATCAACTGCATGGCAAGTCATTAAAAATATTGGTTATAACTGCTGGCACAAATTCACTTATACACTTGATACCTCTGTTGTAGCTCTTTGGGACAATGGCAACAGTGGAACTTTTCCCATACCAACAACCAATGGCAAGAACTATGCCTTGAAACAAAGTAAAGGAGGCTTTACTTTGGAGGAGGCTGGTAATGGCAATGCGCCTAACGAATTTGATGTGATCAATAAAATTGCTACAGCGCATGGAATTTCGGTTGTAGCCTATAAAGATGGTAATCCAATTCTGACGAAGAATACAGTCGCCAAGGGTGAAAAAGCAGAGTTTGTTTTCCATCCAAAACTCTATTTTGGACTCAATTCGGAGTATGAAGTTGGCGACACCGTAAGTTCAGCCGTGATGAGTGAAGACTTTAAAGAAATTTCTCTTGAGGGTTTGAAAAGCATTACTGTAGCTATGACTGGTAACCCTGCTAATGGTTACAACTTTACGGTAACAGATCAAGTACCGGCGTAAAGCTCGCTGGAATTGCAATTTAGACTCAGAAAGTGCGGTGGGCATTGCCCACCTTACTTATCATCGAGGGCGAACGGGAAAAAAGTTGTTGATGAGAAAGTATCGACACAATTTAGAACTGATCGTCGGTATTAGTTATTTTGTGAATTTTATGATGAGGTTCAAGCATGGCAGATACACAGACAAACGTCATTAACATTTCAAAAATACCTGGACTTGACAAGCTGTGGTCTGAAACAAAAGGCGACTCGCAAATCTGTGTAGCCATTCTTGACGGTCCAGTAAACCAGTCTCATCCCTGCTTTGATGGTGCCAAACTGACCAGAGTACAAAGCATGATTTCAGAGACAGCTAGCACCAGACTGATGTCGAGTCACGGAACGCACATTACTAGCATTATCTTCGGTCAGCCTAGCAGTGAAGTTCGCGGTATTGCTTCCGCTTGTCGCGGACTGATTGTGCCAGTGTTTTCCGACGCTCGGAGAGGTTCGCTTTCGCAGCTAGACCTCGCACGCGCTATCAATCAAGCAGTTGAACAAGGTGCTCATGTCATTAATATTAGCGGTGGTCAACTGGTTCAAGCTACAGAGGCTGACCCAATGCTGGCGAAAGCTGTCAAATTCTGCAATGACAATGGTGTTCTGATTGTCGCGGCTGCCGGAAATGATGGGTGTCAGTGTCTCCACGTTCCGGCTGCTTTGCCTTCGGTTCTCGCTGTGGGTGCGATGAATGCACAGGGTTTGCCCTTCGATTTCAGTAATTGGGGGGAGACATATCAAACCCAAGGCATTCTCGCTCCCGGTAAAAACATCCAGGGTGCGGAATCGGGGGGCGGTACTGCCTTGAAAAGTGGCACTAGCTTTGCAACTCCCATCATATCTGGAATTGTGGCATTGCTTTTGAGCGTGCAGATGCAACGTGGTGAAAAGCCTGACCCCCAAGCTGTCCGTAAGGCGCTTCTTAAGAGCGCTTTGCCTTGCCAGCCTGAAACCATACCAGAGAAGCATCGTTGCTTAGCGGGTCGTCTCAACATTCCTGGGGCATACGCCCTGATTACACAAGGAGGACAAACTGTAGTGTTTGAAGAAAAACTAGCAACTTTACCTAGTGAGGCTAATCCCCTCAACCAAAACGAGTCGGGAGTGTTTCCGCTCTTATCTAGTGAGACGAATGACCTCATAGAACAACCCGCGCCCCATCCATCTGCTGTTGGTGTGCAGGCTGCAGCGGTTGCTACGACATCGGAGTCTTCACCACCAACTACTCTAACTTTAACTTCTGAAAATACGATGACTGATATGCCAAGCAACGCGGTTGCATTGTCTGTTACCCCCAGCAACATACAACCCTCTGGGAATTGTGGCTGCGCTGGCGGCCAAGTGGCTCCCTCTGTCCAGCCTAGTTACCCTAACCAATCCTTAATTTACGCTATCGGGACTCTGGGTTATGACTTTGGTACTGAGGCACGGCGAGATACTTTTAAGCAATTGATGCCATTGGTGCGTTCTGATAACTTGGAGCCGATTCTCCCTGAGACTACAAGTCTTCCTAATGGAGTTTTTGCTATCCCTCCTAATCCCTACGATGCTCGACAGATGAGAAACTATTTGGAGAACAACCTTTCCGAGTCCAAATCGCTTATTTGGACGTTAAATTTGGAGCTAACACCGATTTATGCAATCGAGCCTCAAGGTTCCTTTGCTTTTCAAGTTTATGAGTTGCTGCGGGAGTTCTTAGCAGGACAGATCCTCGACGCAAGTGAGGCTGAATACATAGAAAGGATATCAATACCGGGAATTTCAACAGGCAGAACCGTAAGGCTCTTTTCCGGGCAAGTGGTTCCCATCATTGAGGTAACAAACACTCGCGGTATGTATGGTTGGAAAGTTAACAATTTGATCGAGAGTGTATTAGCAGCAGTAGTCTCGAATGAGAATCTGCGACAAAACGATGAGCGGATATTAAAAATCAGGTATTCGCTGGAGAATTTTCTTCAGCGAATTTACTATGACTTACGCAATCTAGGTCAAACCTCTCAAGAGCGTGCGCTAAATTATAGCGCAACGAATGCCTTCCAATATGCCAGTGGGTTAATTAATGTTCTGAGGGACCAAAGACGACCAAGAACTGGCACTAATACTCCACAAGCCGAAACCATGCAGTTAGATTCCATTGAGCTAGAGAAAAGCCCGTTTTGTCGTATGGATTCAGACTGCTGGGATATTAAACTTAAGTTTTTCGATCCTGAAAATAATGAGCGGGCGAAAAAAGTCTTGCGATACACCGTTGATGTCAGCGATATTATGCCCGTCACATTAGGCGAACCAAAAATTTGGGATGTTGCTTATTAGTAAAAGGGTTAATCTTCAGCGTGACTATTTACCCAATTTTGCAATTCCACAATCTATATATAACCCCAGAAACAGATAGTATCTTTCCCTAGCCGAATAAGTTTTGCCTAAAAAAACGGAATCGGTGAAACTCACAACAACTCTAACCAATAACAAGGATTATGAAATCTACCAAAACATCTAAACTCCCCAAGCAAGCGGCACCTGTGCTGCGTCTGTCTACCTCTGCTGTTATACCGAACCAAATTGGCGTTGAAGCTAGCAACATATTCAAACTTCTCCAAATGAATAATCTTCTGTAAGTAAATCCAGCGTTCTTTGGTCTGCTCTGAGAGCAGACCCTGTAAAAATCCAGAGAAGTTTCCAGTAGTTTCTTACTGATATCAAAAACGAACCTCGCTTAAAAAAAGAGTTGGATAAGAGCCGAGATCGCAATAACTTCGTTACGTTCCTAAAAAACACTTTCAATCAGCTATAAAGACAGGAAAAATATCAGTGGCTAACCGAGCGAGATATTGAGGAGGCAGCCAAATTGATTCCATCTGAGGAAAACAGACCCGAACCGGAAAAGCCCGCCAAAGTAGAAAAAATCGTCGGAAGAATATGGTGTTAGTGAAGAGAAGGGACAAAGTAAACATAAATTGTGTTCCCTTCTCAATTCACAGAAATTTGTTAACCTTGCACCAATCAATAGCCAGAGAGTTATTACATTTATCTCACGATTTTCTCTAAATCTAACCTAAAAAAGAACGAAAAGACTATGCCAATTCCAATTCAGGCCGGACACGTACCGCGTTACCTGTGGCTTTGTGTTCGGTAAACAACCCAAGTACAACTCAAACAGACAAGTAATTAAAAAGGATAAACAGCGATGAAAATACAAAACTTTCCCAAGCAATCTGCACCTGTGATTAGAATTGATCTTGGTAATTCAAAGAATTACCAAGTCGAAGGAAGCCTTGCTTCTGGTATTAATCCGGCTTGTACTTGTAACGGACAGGGCGTTCCAGTTGGTCCTCATAACTGTGGACCTCTATATACACCTACGTGTATCTGGAATCAGGCCACTCGAAGTTACTCATGTAATTGTCTTTGATAATGATTGGGCGATTGCTATCAGCAAATTGAGTCTAATCGCCCCCTTTACACCAACTCCCACATCCTCGTAACTTTGTAACAGGTAGAGGCTGCAACACTTTCTTGCAGCCCTGCCATCTGAAAAGCGAGCGCTCTTTTGAAACTCTGAATCAAATCATACTAAATTCCAATCACTTAGGATAACTAAATTATTTCCTAAAAAACCAATCACCGAAAAGTCAAGATTAGCATGAAACATCCAATCCAAGCTGCACCAGTTCAACGGATAGACTTTGCTAGAGCAATCCTTTTAAGTGGGGGATTGTCCGCCAGTTCTAAGAACCTATCCCACTAATAAAATTCTGTTGATCCAGATATGAATTGTGGCTAGAGAAAGAAAAGCATTGGTAAAGAAATGTTGGTAGAGACAGCATGGCATTGGGAATGGAAACGAGTACTACACAGTACGCCAGTAGTTAAAATGGTGATTGCGCTAACTCTTCCAATCAACCAACACCCCATCAACAATCGCAATTCCCCACTGAGGAAACTTAGCCAATAGTTTTTTGATCACAATCTGCAAAGCAGGGTCATCATTCCAACACTCCTGCAAAAAGTCAAAGCCCGCATTCTCCTCTGAATTCGCCGCAACTTTGAGTTTCTGCATACGCCCCGGTCGCATATTTGACCTTGTGACAATAGCCTTATACGACCACTTTTCAGATTGTGGCACGGGCAGGGCGGAACCTTCGCCTTCATGATCCGCTTTCACTTCAAGGACAGAGACTTGATTTTCTCCCGATAAGGAAGCAGATTGACCCTGTTCTACTTGCCCCAGTGTTTGATTAGCGATCGCAGAATTTAGAGATTTTTCATTTTGAGCAATGGGCGCGGCGGAACAAGTACCTTCATGAGGGAATATCACTTCAACACCACAATCCTGACTTTCTCCTATCAACGAAGCAGATTGACTTGGTACAGCATCCACAAGCGTTAGCGTCGTGCAGTCATTCGCCGTAGGCGAGTCTTCAAGTTCTGACGCGCTTTCAATAGGTGAAGGCGACGCGCCCCTCAAGGGCGCATGAGCCGTCTCCTCAACTTGCAAAATCTCATTTAGCGTGTCAGAGACACAGTTCACGAACTCTTTTGAAGAGTTCGTGAACTGTTCCTGGGCAGTTCGTGAGGGTTCACAGAACCCTTGCTCTGACTCACTTTGACCTAAAATAGATGCTTGATTTAAAGCACGTATTCCTTCACAGCCAGCATCTTTATCTGAAATCTCAGCATTTGGTTCTCGTTTTTGAGAATCTGGTTCTTGTTTTAGAGAATCTGATTGCTGATTTTCAGCATTGGCTTTCTCCCAAAACTCCTTCATCCGGCTACCATGCAAATTCTTCACCATCCAGCTAGCCGTTTCCCTGCCATCCTGAATAGACTTATCAGGCTTGAAAATGAACAGTCCACTTTCAGCGAGAATTTTCTTTGCAGAGATAAAAGTACTGTACCCCAAAGCAGAAGTTAGCGGCATCCACCGAGAACCATAAGGGTCAGCCGTCCAGCATTCTTGCCATAACTGATTGACTGAAGGCTTTTGTTGCGAAGCCCAGAGCATATCTTGAATCGGAATAATCACATGAAGCCGCTTGTACGGTGACTGTGGTTTGCTAGCAGTAGACTTTTTGGGTTTAGGTTTTGTAATAGTTGCAGTCATTTTTTAATCTCCTGTTTGTATTGGCGCACGGAATTTTCCCTACAGCGATTGCAGGGTTTGGTACTTGTATTTAGTTGTCTAAAAAGTTACCGATTCACTGAAAGCCTATTGAGGCTGCCAGAATCGCAATTCGTCCCGGAAATACCTATCAGTCTTTTTTGATTGCTCCTTCCAACAATCCCAAGCCACCACCAACTCTTCGCCTAAATCTTGCACCACCTCGCCCCTCTCAACATACAAAGTACGGTATGGGTCGGCATGGGCAACGATAGAGCCAATGCCAATAGTGTTTTGTTGAGAGGATGCGTTCTGGAGAGCAGCAATTAATTCTGTCTCTTGGGTGGTTAATTCCGTCCAATAGTCTTGTTTGATTACCTCGTACTCTTGGGCAACATCCCAAAACTCCTGCCAAGTACACCCAGGTTTTGCAAGCACCTGCCGAATATCACTGACTGCCTGGGGCAGCATTTCCAGTTGTTCGGCTCGGTAAGCGATCGCAGTTGGTGTCGGTTCACTGCCTAAAATTAGCGCTGCTGCCTCCAATGCCTGGGTATTGTTCATCGCACTAGCTAAGTTTTTGAGCGCCATACCCATGAGCCGCAGACATTCTTGTGCATTCTCCTTGGGTGGTTCTTGGGCTAGCGATCGCAGATCAATAGTTTTCTCTAACGCCTGTTTGACCTGTTTGTTCAATGCTTTGGTCGCTTGCTGGTTCATGGTATTTCCCCACTGCTGAACCGGATGCTCTTGTACGGCGTGTTCTAATTCTTGAATACGTTGCTGAAGTTGCTGATTTTCAATCTCCAGTTTTCTTAACCCCTCCATCTCATCCAATCGCTGCTGTAACTGGATGTTTTGCTCCCTCTGCTGCTTGTACAGATTTTGCAGAGATTGGATTTGCTCACTTACTTTTTCTTCTGCATTAGCTGTGGCCTCTGAAAGCAAGCCAATTCTCAATTCTTGCTCTAGGCGCTCTAACTCTTGCTGATGTTGCTCTTTAATTTGAGCGATCGCTGAGGTATATTCTGGTGGATAGTTCCGCTCTCTAGGGAATGAAACACTGGCGGCATCTAGATCCGCATTGTTGATCAGTAGCCTCTCGCCATCAGGGAAAGTTACAATCTGCTGCCAGCGATTTGGCGCGTCTGCCTCGATGGTTCCCAAATCCCCATACCTTGGATATGATTCTTGTGAAACTGTGACAATAGCTTTTTGAGGAACCACTGGTTCTTGAGTTTTGGGAACCATTGGTTCCTGAATAGATTGCTTTTTGCGTGGAAGTTGAGGAACCACTTTTTGGGCAGCAGCAGCAAAGTCTGATTCACCAGGAGACGGGTTATCTTTCAGAGCGATCGCTACAGCTTGTTTTAGTTTCTCTGGTTCCTTGACTAGCCGCAGCAGTGGACGGGCTTGACGCTCGTTTTTGATATGTCCGCCCAACTCACCAACTGCGTCTATGACCTTTTTGGCTCCTAGCAGTTGGTTGATTCGTCGGTATCCACCCCAGGCGTATAATTCACGCTGGCAGTATTCTTCAAAGTTTTTATATCCAGCTTGCAGGTAAAGCTGCTGTTCCCGCATCTGGAGGATTTCATCTACCGCTTGCCACTCGAATCGGTCGATTGCGGTGAAGGTTTCCTGGATGCTGGTGTTGACAACACTGTAATCAAGCGCTGTTGCTTGTTCTCTGTCTAGTGTCAGCATATTTCTCTCCTGTTTTTATAGATAGGAGAGGTGTTAAAAAGCACATTTAGCTGATAAAAGATTTTTTCTTGTTCTACCTGTATTTCAAAAGGAAAAACACTTTTGTATCTATACAGCAGAGGCATTTGGTGGTCAATAACGTAATTGACTGCTGTGCATAGTTTAAGAAAATTTGATATTCTTTGAGTGTCCATAGTCTTAACCGATGATCATTTGGGCATCCCCGCTCTAAGTTTTCCAGGCTGTTAGCGGGGATTAATTTTAAGTAATCACCAAGCAATGCTGAATGCTAAAGCAAAATTTGATAAGGTATTTTGCCATAACGCCAGCACACCAAGAAGTATGTCAACCTCATTCTTGTCGTTACAAGGATATACAAACCCCCTGCCAACGTTAATAAGCACCTCCTGGTGACAAAATACGCAAAATTTTTGTTACTTGAATTATAATGCATTGTATTCATTTATAATGCATTTTAGATTAAGAAAAGTCAACCCGCCTTGTCAGTTGACGGAGGCGGGCTTCCTTTCATTATTCGCAAGACGAGATCGTGTTGTTGCCTGAGAGATTCATTTTCTTCTCTCAGGCTGCGAATTTTCCCTCCAATTCTTGCTCCAATTTATTCATCCGTTGCTCCACGAGTAAAAGCGTTTGACGCATCGTTTCTAAGCTAAGTACTTCATCATGCTTTTGAGGCTGTTCTGAAGTCTCTAAAGCCCTTACCAACAGTTCATTAATTATTTGTGACGGTTTCTTACCAGCTTCTCTAGCTAGGCTTTCTATTTTTGCCTTGATTTCGCTGCTAGTACGAAAACTTACCTGAGCATCAAGTTTCATAATCTCCATGTATTGTATTGCAGTGCATTTATTTGAGCGAATTGATCGAAGTATATCTCTACTTGAAAATATTGAAAACTTTTGTAATGCAAGTCTTGATTTTGCAGTGCAAATGCATTACACTATATTCATTAAGACGAAATTAAAAAGCGACCGCCTCTAGTCTCGCAAACCGAGCGATCGCTTTTTGTCCAAATAATTGGAGATTCTCATTATGACGTATTCAACCTATATACAGCAAGCACCTTCAAGCTTCAAGCTAAATCAAACACCAATTGCTGATGCCCCTCGCAGAGATGAACAAGCCCTAGCCCAAGCAGAACTGAACAACTACATCGAAACCCAAGCCGAAGCTGTAGCCCCAACCCAAGACCCCCTGACTGCTCGTGATCGTCGGATTATTGGCGAGATTATCGAAGTGGAACCCGAATCAGTCCGCACAATCTGGATAGAAGGCGGGATTACAGTATGGGTGCAATTCGTTAACGGTGGACGATTGCCATTCGACCGTGACTGGTTCACCAAAAGAGTGCAACAGGTCAAAGCAACACTCCCAGAAACACCTCTGGAACGCAACGAACGCCTAAGCAAAGAACTGGAAACAGCTTGCATCAAATTCGGTTTAACCTACGGGCAGATTGACTGGCTTTCCTTCAGCACAACTCTATATCTGAATCGCCACCGTGTTGGCTTCGTCGGGTACAACAGAGCAAATCAATGGTACAGCCGACGTACTCAACTGGGCAGCAGCCACACATCTGACAGCATTGATGCTGCCATCGCATCACTCGGAGTCAGGCAAGCAGTAGCAGCGTAAATACCGAATCTAGAAAAGGCGATTGCAACCAAAACAAGTGCAATCGCTACTTCACCACGAAATGAATTAATCATGGCACACGTCGCAATACAGCATTTGCGGCTGTTATGAGGTACAGTAGCAACAAATAGCAAACCAGTTTCTTAAATGTTGAGGATTTAT
>NZ_JBIQNW010000081.1:0-21411 GCF_047228265.1 Nostoc sp. UIC 10607
AATAAATAATGAACACTGAGACAAGAATTTAGCGATCGCACCTTTTTTAGCCGACCTCACAAAATCGCATTGCTCCCAGATGGTAACTTGACAGTGCAGTGGGGCAGAGTCGGTTATCAAGCGCAAACCAAAGTTCACACATTAGGCAATCATCAGAGAGCGGTTAGTAAATTTAACAATCTGGTAGCCGAGAAAAAAGGTAAAGGCTACCGCGAAAGTCAGCCAGAGATTGATGCTAACCGCACTGTTGCAGACATTAGACGAGCTATTCAATTGTTGAATATTATCCGTCCGGCTGTTGCTCTCCAGAATTTTGGTGATACCTACATATCTGCTCTTAATGAATATCTGAAAATTGTCCCAACACCTTTGGGGATGCAGATAAATTATCACAGAGTTTACCGCACAGTAGCAGACATTGACTATCAGCAAGAATTACTCAATTCTCTGCTAGCGACACCTGCACCACAAGCTGTTGCGGTGGCTGTTGGTCATGCCCCTGAAGCGACAACAGAACACAAGGTTGTCAGTCTCAAGACTATCAGTAAGAACTTCTGGCGACATTTATAAGGTTCAAGAGTGTGACTGGCAAAAAGCTAGCCATGCTCTTTTTTTTTAGGGAATGGATTAAAAGTACTTTCCATCCTTAACTTTTCTCTTACAAAACTCAGCTAACTACGCCATTTGCCGAGCCATTAACTGGGCGAATAGCCCCTCAACAGCAGCTAGTTCTTGAAAATTTCCCTGCTGTACAACCCGACCTGCTTGCAGTACATATATACGGTTAGCATTGCGGATGGTGCTAAGTCGATGAGCGATCGCAATTCTGGTAACTTGTAAGTTATCTAAACTTTCACTAACAATTGCTTGGGTTCTGTTATCGAGCGCACTGGTAGCTTCATCAAATAACAGAATCCGGGGTTTTAATGCCAGAGCGCGAGCAATCAATAACCGTTGTCGTTGTCCTCCAGAAAGATTACCGCCTCCTTCACTCACAACAGTATGCATTTGCATTGGCATGGCGGAGATATCCTCAGCGAATCCCGACATCCGCGCCGCCTCCCAAGCTTCATCTAAGGTAATCTGAGCGCCGCCTGCAATATTCTCGAAAATTGAAGCTGAACTCAACTGACCATTTTGTAAAACAACGCCCAACTGTCGGCGTACCGCATCTACATCCAAGCCAGATAAGTCTTGACCATCATAGTAAATGCTACCCGCAATTGGAGTTTCAAATCCCAATAGCAATCGCAGAATCGTCGATTTCCCACTGCCAGAACTACCTATTAAAGCAATAAACTCCCCAGGTGCAGCAGAGATACTCACACCATCCAGCGTTAGCGGGCCATCACTGCGGTAGCGGAAAGTAATCTGCTCTAAAGTAATATTACCAATCAGCTTGCCCGGATCGGCTTTGCACAGATCCACTTCTGGTATAGTCGAGAGAATAGGCTGGGTGCGTTGCCACTGGGGGATAACTTGCAAGATTTCTGTAACCGTATTACTTAAATCTGTGGTTCCCTTAGTGAAGTTACTAAAAGCTGTATTGAAAGCAAGGAAAGTTCCAAGGGATATTTCAATAGCCCCTGAAGTTTGAGGATTTTCAAGTAGCCTAATAGTAAACCAGAAAAGCACACCATTCGTTAATATGGGCATTACTGTATTAAAAAGCGCAACAGCATCTTCAACCCGTTGTGTACTAAGTTCTAGCTTAATTTGTTGAGTGTAGTTTTTACTCCAAGCGGCAAATGCACGTTCTTCTGCCCCAGCAATATGTAGCTTAGAAATGCCATTAATTAATTGCACCGTCTGCCCAAAAATACTGCCCCGCAGTTCCAAAAGCGGACGTACCTTAGATAGCAATAGTAAACCAGAGACTGTAGTGAAAGCGATCGCAACTATGGCAAAAGCAACTGCAATCAAAGCTAATTGGTAGTTGTAATAAAATAACTGTCCTAAGTAAAACAACGCAAATAGGCTGGTAAGGAGATTGATTAGGGTTCTCCCACTGATTCGTCGGCTGATCGTACTCACAGATGATACACGAGAGAAGATGTCTCCGGTTGTGTACTCTCGGAAAAAGGATACTGGTAAACAGAGCAGACGATCCCAGACACCAGCCTGAGTGGAAGCATCCCCAGCCGTTTCAATCCGCAGCAGAGCAAATCCTTGAGTTATCTGAAATAGACCTGTCCCCAATGCTGCAACAAGTAGTCCCAATCCTATTTGTAGCAATAATCCCCTGTCGCTATCAGGAATTGCGTTATCTATGATAATTGACGTGGCATAAGGTGTAAGCATCCCTAGTAGTGTGACAGCAATACCCGTAAACAAAATTACTAACAGATCCTGTTTACGTCCTTTAAGTGTGAACCGCAGTATATCAACAGCTTGCAGTACTTTATCAGGTAGAGAGCGATAAAACATATAGGCAACAGGAACCAGCGTTGCAGCTATACGCTCATCCACTCGAAAGCGGGTATGCTCAACTGGATCAAAAATTTCATAACGAGTTGCACTAATTGGTAGCAGTGCTACTGGTCGATTATCTTGCTGGGTATAGGCAACTATTGGGCCAGAATCCTTCTCCCACCAGTTATCTCGCAATAGTACCCGCCGCATTCGGATACGTGAAGCCCGGACAATTGCTTCTAATGGTTCCTTAACTCGCTTGAGGTTTTCAGAACGAGACGGGGGGCAAATCTCTACACCCATAGCTCTCCCTACGGCTCCAGCAGCAACCAACAGAGGAGTACCTTCTAGGAAGAAATCTCCATCTTGGGAACTTAATGTTGATGCTAAAGAGCCTATAGCTTGCACTGTAACTTGACGATTCAGGCGTTGGCGATCGCGCAATCGTGTCATCTCTGCCTGTACTTCCCGCTCATCTAACAGGTTAAGGCATTGTAGCAATTGAGTGTGCAGTTGAGATAACCCAGTCAAAAGGATATCTGAATTTTGGAATTCGCTAGTAGTCTTAGTAGTAAGTTGCACTTCTTCCATTGCTTCTAACCACATTTTGTCAGTCAGGGGGAATGCTGTAGAGGATGAGGTTAAAATTAATTCCTCAAACCCCAGAAAGCGGACAGTCCCTTGATTCAGTTGAACCCAACAGGTGACGCTTGCTTGTGGCTGAAAAGTCTGACCATTGTTTAAGGAAAATCGTGATTGACCCTCAGCTTTTACATGAATTGCTGGCATGGTAATCTGGGACAATACACTACCGATTTGTAACAACCAATTTTCTATCCACGTGATCGCCTTACCATCTCCATTGGTTATTAACTCGCAGTAACATTCCTTATGTATTTGTAGTAATTCAGTCTCACCAATTGGAACTGCCAAAATCTGACGCTGCTGATTACCAGAATTAGCAGCAGTTCCAAAAAGTGCTTCACCTTGGCTAATACTGCACAGATAACGGCGTGTCCCTTCAATAGAGCCATCTTTAACTGTGACGGCAAACAAAGCCATAGAGCCAGACTGAATTATCCACACCCGTGAAGGGTCATCCAGTAGAATCGGTTCATTGCCATTAACTATATAAACTTGTCCCTGTATTAGCATTTTAGATTTTAGGTTTAGATTTTTAAATTTTTTATGGTAATTTACTGCTCACCGTCTCTACCCTTGAGTGCCCAGCAAGCGCGAATATGCACCATCCACTTGCCATAATTCTTTGTGAGTGCCAAGTTGTACTACCTTTCCGCGTTCGAGGACGATGATTTGATCGCAGTCGCGGATAGTACTTAATCGGTGAGCGACAATGATGTAGGTACATCCCCGACGACGGAGATTCTGGTCAATGATTTGTTCTGTTTCTGTATCTAGAGCGCTGGTGGCTTCATCCATAATCAGGATTGAGGGATTATTCACTAAAGCACGAGCGATTTCTAAGCGCTGTCGCTGTCCGCCACTTAAATTAGCAGCACCTTCTATTAGTTCGGCATCTAATCCACCGGACATAGAGAGAATTACATCTGCGATCGCCGCATCAAGACAAGCCCGCATGAGACTTTTATCTGGTACAGTAGTATCCCACAGAGTCAAATTATCTCTAACCGTGCCGCCAAACAACAAAATTTCCTGCTCGACCATTGCAACAGAATTTGTAAGCAGTTGTTGGGGAATCTGCTCTCTAGGTTTACCATCAAAGTAAACTTCTCCCGCCCAAGGTTGATAAAGTCCGCTTACAAGTTTAGCAACGGTAGATTTCCCAGAACCGCTTCCACCTACCAAAGCTACTCGCTGTCCCGGCTTAATTGACAGGTTAAAGTTTTCAATTAGTGGCGGTTCCAGACGGCTATAGCCAAACGTAATATTCTGCAATTCCACATATCCCTGCAATTTGGGAACAAGATAAGCAGATGAAGAATTTACTCCCCCTGCCCCCTGCCCCCGTTCGGCTACGCTCACGGCAAGCCTGCTCCCTGCCTCCCCTGCCTTCCCAATGGGATTATCCAGCACATCATCAAGGCGAATTAAATTACCTTCCAGTTCTTGAAGAGTTGTACCAAAGTTGACCAAATTATTAACAGGCTGCTGAAAGTTAAGCATCAAACCTTGAAAGGCTATAAGCATTCCGATGCTGAGATGTCCATCCATAACCCGTAATCCACCGACAACCAACAACAACATCGAAGAAAGGGCGGATAAGAGCGTGGGTAATACTGAGAATGTCTGATTTGTCACCCCCAATTCTTGCTGGGAATTAAGAGCCTTAGTATAATAACCTGACCACCGGGAAAAGAAATCTGACTCTAACCCTGATGCTTTGAGTGTTTCTATACTTTGAAGCGCGGCAATAGATACACCAGCAGCTTTACCATATTCTTGAATCAATCGTTGATTCGCGTCTACACGTTGACGAGAAATTAGTTGCAAAGTTAAGACATTCACGGCAGCAAAGCTAACTACAATTAAGGTCAGCACCCAGTCATATTGCACCATAACCAGGGCATAAAAAAACACCATAAATGTATCAATGATTGTAGTTGCTAATCGTCCCGCCAGAACATCAGCTACTTGGTCATTGAGAGTAGTACGATTACTGATTTCTCCGGCAAATCGTTGGGCGTAAAAGCTAACAGGTAAGCGGAGGATATGCCACAGGAAGCGGCTGGACATACCGACAGCTAACTTGATTTTCAAGCGGCGCAGGTAGCGTAAACGTAGTAAAGTTAGCGAGCCTTGGAGTATAGCAGCGATCGCCATGCCCACAAGCAAAGGACGCAACCATAACTGCCGTCCCTCCACCAAGATGTCATCTACAAACAGTTGGCTAAACACTGGTATTACCAGCCCAACTACAGTTAAGAAAAATCCCGCGACTATGCAGTAAATTAAGGCATCCCCAGCGCCTTGTAACCTTTTGGACAGCGATAAAATCATGCTGGGTTTACGACCACCTTTGACAAACTCCGCGCCTGGTTCCATTACCAGCACCACTCCGGTATACCCCTCGTCGAATTCCTGTAAAGATACATGGCGCGGGCCTGTACCGGGGTCATTGAGATAAACTCGCTGTTTATTCCATCCCTCTACGACAACAAAGTGGTTGAAGTTCCAAAAGATAATGTAAGGTGGTCGCAGTTCCCACAATTGCTTGAGTTCTTTTTTAAAGCCTTTAGCTTCGAGTCCATAGTTTCTCGCAACTTTCACCATGTTAGATGCTTTGCTACCATCGCGGGAAACTCCACATTCTTGACGCAGTTGTGGTAAAGGCACAATCCGACCGTAGTAACCTAGAATAATTCCCAAAGCAGCAGCTCCACATTCCACTGTTTCCATTTGTAGAAGAGTAGGTGTTTTTACCCGTGTGCTTCTGCTCGGCAGTAATTTTTGTAAGTACTGCCAAGGATTAAACAGTGTTACTAAGGTAGATTTAGTAGATACCACTGACAGACCTCAAGATAGGTAAAACGAAAGTGATGGGAGCGCGTTCTTCTACCTTGACTCGTGCAACAGTAGTAGTTCCAGAAGAAACAGTCAGTCTTGGCCCTGTAGAAGAAGACCATTTATAGCCGCTTGGGGTGCTGGAATCTATCTCTAAGTCAGAAAATATTTGTATCAAACCATCTTTTTGTTGAGATACTAGACCTTCCACCACCTCTGCATTACCTACCTCCGATGCAGCTGCTTCTTTTGTAATCGGAAAGCGCGAGATATTAGTAACATTTGCAACGATACCGCCAAATCGTTCCCGCTTGACAGTTTGGGGAGTAATTTGGATTGTCATCCCTGGTTTAATTTTCTTACCTTCTGCTACAGGGAAATAAGTAACACCAACTAACTTGCTTTTGGGGTTCTCCGCCTCGATAGTTGCCAAGCGTGTACCAGCTTCAACAACCTGCCCTGGTGTCAGCGTGATTTCTAAAATGCGTCCGCTATATTGACTAATGATTTGACTGTTGTTGCCTAATTGCACTTCTAATTGAGCAATTTCCCGCTTAACTTCTTGAATCTCTTTTTTCCGGGTAGTGACGCTTTCTAAGTCTTGTTGAGCCACAGAAGCCTGTTTACTATCTAATTCTTTTAACTGAGCTTGCAGGTCAGAAATGGTACTCAAGTTTTCACGGTAATCTTTTTCTGTTTGAGTCGTTTTTACATCCAGTTCTTTCAACTGATTTTGAATATCAGAGATTTTTTCCAGGTTTTGCAAATATTCTTGTTCAGCCGTGAGAGCTTCATCACCAGAAATCGCGCCTTCTTTTTTGAATTGTCTGCGAATTTCCATTCTTTGGAGGAAAACAGGGTTCAAGGCTTGGGCTTGCAAAAGACGTTGCTGTAAACCTTGACGTTGCTGCTCAATTGAGGTGTTGCCTTTGGTTTTGAGCAGAGGTGTGATGGTTCGCAGTTCCAGTATACGTTGTTGGAGGTAGTGGCTTTGTTGGGATTGCGATCGCTTTTCTTGTTCTAGTCTTTGCCCTTGTAATGAACCAACCGCTTGGTCTTGTAAATCTAGTTGCGTGAGTTTCGCTTGTTGCTGTTGCAATTGCTTACGAAGTTCAGCTTGGTCAATTGTTGCAAGTACTTGCCCTTTTTTGATCACATCCCCAACTTTAATATTGAGAGCCATTAATTGCCCAGCGCTTTTTGATTGCAGAGGCACAACATTGCTGGGGTAAATAAGTACGCCTTGACCCTCAACGGTGATAGGGATGCGTCCGTAAATACTCCAGATAACAGCTACTCCTAGTATGGAACCCAAGGCGACAAGAAGTAGCCAACTTCTAGGGTTGACTACCTGCATCAACTGGTCTAGTCTTTCTGGGGAAGATAGACGTTCTAGGGATTCTTTACGAAATATAGTGTGCTTTTGATTTAACATTTATCCTCATGTAAGTCTAAAAAAAATCAACCTCCTATGGCATCTCAATTAGTTTCAATTTTCTAGGATATATAACTAATAATTTTTACGGTTGTGGCTCGTCATCTAAAACCCCCTTATTAAACATCAGATTCAGAGACTGGAGTACACTAACCGAGGGAATACCGCAGACATTGAACAAGTAGGTAATGTCTTTTACCGTCTTGTCCCCTTTGTAGATGATCTCTCCTAACTGTTTTAGATAGGGATCATTACGAAACTTAAGAGTTAGAAACCTTGTTGAAAGTTGAAAACCGTCTGGTAAACTTTGATATTTAAAATCAGGACGAAAACGGATGCGATCGCTTAATCTAAGAGTCAGGGGCATATGTTTGTTAATCATTCTCTCAAGCAAAATTCTTAAGTCATCAACATTGGCAAAAGTGCCCTCGTCATAAACTCGATAACCATTTGGCCATTGGTTATTGGCAGGGCAAGGGCTGATAAGTTTGACACTTCGGTCAACCATGTTGAATAAAAACCCTGTGACGCAGGCATTAGTTCCTGGCAGGGAATCATCAAGCTCTTCATGATTTTTTTCTGCCTGCTGTTTGTTGTACTCGCGCATACGCCCAGCATTGGCTTTAACAAAGCCTGTTTCTTTATTTTGGAGTACTAATCCGACAAAAGCTAATTCCTCTGAGCTAAATTCCTCATGAATTTGGTTCAACATTTTTAAAGAAAGAATTGAAAAACGATTCAACTTGCAACCTTTTTCAAGCGAGAGTTTTAGTAGCGATCTCGTTCGAGTGGGAGCTTTTAAGGGTTGAGTCGTTGTGGTTTGGGGAAACACACCCAAAATATCGTGAAAATCGCACAAAAATCTTTCATAATCTGGGTTGTCAAGCGGATCAGTTGCCCAGTAACAAAAGCCTGCTCTTGCTGCTACCCCGAACATATCTCTCAACAATTGAAGCACTTCGCGCCATAACTTGGCATTTTCTTGAGTATAAAAAAAAATATCGCTTAGACTAGGAGCTGAGACGCTACAGAACCAGCATCCGACCGAACATCCCTTGCTGAGTTCAAAACAAATAGGAGAATGTACAGTTTGTTCATCAAGTGACTTAGCCATCTGACTGGCACCACGAGCTATCTGGCGCTCTCGCCAAGCTTTGTAACGTGGTTCAGTGCTGTAAACTGCTAACTTACTTGCTTCACTATGACTTGCTTTATGAAAAAATTCTCGACAACGTTTTGCAAGCAGAGGAAGTGCTTCTTCTCCGCAATTTTTTGGCTCCCACAAAGGTTTAATTACCTCACAATCAATGTCGAGATTGTAGGCACCAAGAGCTTGATGTGGATCAGTTAATACATACTGTTTAAAGTTTGGATCTGCTTGCCATTTTTCAAAAATACGCTTGACCTGACTGTAAAGTGTGAATTCTTTCGCTAATTCTTGGTCAGATAGTACCTTAATCCAGCCTAATTCCTTCGGGTTTCCGCTTTGCAAAAACTTTCTTAACTGATTAATACTAACTAATCTTGCTTGATCTTCTAATGTATGCTGAATACTCGTTTGCATTGTAGCAAATCTCCTTCTAAACTATTAATCGGGATCAAAGAGAGAGGATAGCTTCGGGTGCCCCTATTTTGTCACTCTCGGAAAACAACAATCGAAGCAAGATTTTGAAGCTTTCATTAAGTCAAGCTTTGAGCCTTTATTTTCTAATAGGAGTTGAAGTTTATAGTCCCCAACTGGAAATTAAAGTCCTGAAGGCTTTCAGTGATTAGATTACGCCAAAGTGATAAAAGAGAATTATCCATCGGAACTACTCCTAATATCTGTTTTAAGTTTTCTTTACTAACGCTCTTCCATCACTCTGGTTAAAGAAAATCTCAGCCAACTTTTAAACAAGAGACAGAAACTGGGTTCCGAGCTTTCTTTTCTAACATTATGGCTAGAATCATCAGCTTTGCCTGAAAGTCTTACGTAGCAAAGATTATTGTTTTTCCTCCGGAGAGAGTGATGAAAGAGCGCTAATTTCTTCGTTAAATATTGGTAGCAACATGGGGCTGAGACTTGATTGGTAGCTGCTCATCACTTCAAAGTTTTAGATGATGTAAAGCTTGCAACTGTGGCTCTTCGTCTAACACTCCCTTATTGAACATCAGATTTAGAGACTGGAGCGTATGATCTGACGAAACACCCCAGATATTTAACAAACTAGCAATCTCTCCAGCAGTCTTATCCCCCTTAAGAATGATTTCTCCTAACTCCTTTAGGCAAGGATCATTCCGAAACTTAAAGGTTAAGAATCTTGTTGACAGTTGAAAACCGTCTGGTAGACTTTCATATTTTAAATCAGGACGGAAACGAATGCGTTCGCTATATCTAACTGTGAGGCACATATGTTTGTCCATCATTTTCTCGAGGAGAATTTTTAAATCATCAGCGTCAGTAAAAGTGCCCTCATCATAAATCATATACCCCAGAGGCCAGTGCTCATTGGCATTGCAAGGGCTAATCAACTTGACATTTCGATCAACCATGTTGAATAAAAATCCAGAAACACAAGCACTTGTTCCTGAAAGCGAATCATCAAGTACTTCATAATTCTTTTCTGTTTTGCGTTGGTTTCGCACACGTGCACGTCCGCTATTAGATTTAGGAATGCCGGATTCTTCATTTTGGAGTACTAATTCAACAAAGGCTAACTCCTCTGGACTAAATTCCTCATGAAGTTGGTTCAACATTTTTAAAGAAAGAATTGAAAAACGATTCAACAGACAACCCTTCTCAAGCGATAACTTTAAGAAAGAGCGTGTCCGCGCTGGTTTTTTCAAGGGCTGAGCCGTGGTAGTTGGGGGAAACACTCCCAAAATGTCGTGAAAATCACATAAGAATTTTTCATAGTCTGGGTTGTCAAACGGGTCAGTTGCACAGTAACAGAAGCCTGCTCCTGACGCAGACCCAAGCGTCTGTTTCATTAATGCCAGCACATCACGCCATAGCTTTGCGTTTTCTTGGTTATAAAAGAAAATATCGCCCATTTTAGGGGCAGCTACACCACAGAACCAGCAGCCAACAGAGCATCCCTTACTGAGTTCAAAACACATTGGAAAATGCTCAATCTTACGTTTACCGAACTGACTTTTACAACGAATAATCTGCCGCTCTCGCCATGCCATAAAATAAGAATCACTAAGAGAATCTGCAATATGTCTTATATGATCACACCAGCTTAATTGAGCATTAGTAAATTCTTGGTAACTCTCTGAAAATATAGTGAATGGTACTGCTTGACCTTGTTTTTGAGTTTGTTCTTTATTACCTAAAAATTCGATTTTGTTAAGCTTGATATCCAGATTGTGGAGATCAACGGCTTTATATGGGTTGGTTAAAATTTGTTGTCTGAAATCTGGATCTGCTTTCCATTTATGAAAAAAACGCTTAATCTGGCTAATTCGTATTAATTCTAATGTTAATTCTGCATCAGAAAGTTTTTCAAAGGAATGAAATTCTTTTGTTTTCCATTCTTCGATAAGCTGTCTTACGTGGCTGATATTCATAAAGAACCTGCTGTATAGTTATCTCAATTTAGAAAAAATTTAATTAAAACTACATAGGATGGTGTTACTTTATAATAACAAGGGCGTTGTTTTAAAATAGGCAGCCTTAGAGGATGTTTGAAAAGTCCTCTTGTCGGTATCAAAAATTTTAGATCCCCTTAAATCCCCCGATAAATTGGGGGACTTTGATTCCGGTTTCTCTTCTAAAAAAGGGAGGTTAGGGGGGATCTAAAGTGCCTAAAGTCACAGCGAAGCACTTTTCAAACAACCTCTTACAACCACGGCAAACTTTGGTAATTTGTCCTGTCCTTGTAACTGCATCGCAATTTTATTAGCTCAACATAAATTTTTTACTTCATGATTAAGTGCAATTTACGTAAAAGTGGGTTTTGCTAATCGCATTGAGTAAATAATAAAAAAATCTAGATACTAAATTCATTTTTATTACTAAGCAACTCAATACCCACCGAATACTTGTCAGTTAAGGGGAAAAAAGGGAAAGAAAAAACCTTTAACCCAAAGCCAGTAGCCTTTGCCCTAACCCAAATTCCAGTTTAAAATCCTTAACTGAGCAGTATTGAATACCCACCAATCGATTCTTTAGTAGGCTTGGTGGATAAAGGTTGCTTTTTTTAAAGGGCTTCTAAATGGGGTGTGCTTGTTACGACGAACCAACTACTTGAAACTATACCCCAGTCGCCGCCAGCTACTACCTCTAAGGCCTCGTCAGACAGTTCTCCCTCAACACTAGCCACCTCTGGCTTCCGAGGTAATACCAGGTAAACAGTATTTGCAGACTCTTCAAGCACCTGTATTTTGAGGCTTTCCGGAATTTCTTGACCCAATTCTCGAGCATAAACGGCTTTTGGGTCACTTATTAGTTCTTGTTTGAACGCTTCATCTTGCCAAGTTTTAGCGATTAGCTTAGATTCAAACTCGTGTCTGGTTGTTGGTTGAGATGTTTGTTCGTACATATCAAAATCCCTTAAGTTCTATATGTTATGTAGCTTAAACAATACACAAATTAATTGCAATGCACAATTTTTAGTTTTTGATTTTTTGAATTAGGTTTAATACAAACTTTAGTAGTTTATAAATTCAAATTAATCGCATAAAGAGAGAAAGAACATAATATAAATATTCATGAATGTACTCATTTATCTAATCTGATTTTACTTGATAATAAAAAGGATTTTAACTTAGGCTTAACCGCATCAACATCCAATCAAACCTTTTCCTGCGAGTACCACATAATCTAAGACACTATCATTCAATTTATCCTCATATCCCACTATGTTTTCAGCCAATAAGTAAGCTTGGCTATAAATATGCCTATCATAACCAAGCTGACTCCGCATTCCTTATAATCTATAATAAAGTAGCGATTATACGGTAAAAGCGCGAAGCCAAACTAATATTTTGCTGCAAAGCTACTTTTGAATACAATAGAACTCTTGCATAAATATTTTTTGGTATAATTAAAGGCTAGTTTTTTTGACGTTAGAGAAGTTCAAATAGCCATCAATAATTAGTTTAGGACGGCGGACTGGCTTCTTTTTCTTTTTTTCATCAGCTTTCACTACATCAACCATTAACTCAAAGGTTTGACGGCTTACTCCAGTCCCGAAGCTTAAATTTTTTCGCAATTAAGTGTTTAGCTTTCTCTATTTTCACTGCTCCTCAAAGTCCTAATTGCAAATCGCTAAACCCTCAAGCATACCATAAAAAACTTTTGCAAAAGTTCTAATGGACAAAATTTAAGTAAAACTAGATTTTTTATTTTGCTTTTTGTTAGTATGAGTTCGGTAGCCGATAATCTGATGCGCTTTACGCTCAGGAATTCAACTTACTATTAACCGTCCTAACATCCAATCAAATCTTCTCCCCGCGATCGCCACACCATCTAAAACCCTATCATTCAACTCATCGTCATATTTTGCACTCTCAGCCAATGATAAGCCTTGGCTATAAACCCGCCTACCATAACCAAGCTGACTCAACATTCCTTGTAACCTTTGAGAAAGTAAAATAGCGATCGCTCGATAAAAACGAGATGCAAATCCGATATCTTGCTGTAACTTTGCGGCCATTTGTTGTCGGTCAATTGACAACACAATTGACTCTTTGATCGCTTTAACAGTTGCAGAAGGCAGGCGACCATCAATAAAAGGTGTTTCTCCGATAATTTCGCCTTTCGATAACCTTGCTATTTCTCTCCCAGAAACTTCACCCCCCTCGATCGCAGCAAAAGCACGAGCTAAAGGATTATGCTCATTTTCAGCAATAGAAAGAGACATTGCTCCATCTAAAAGAATATACAGTGCATCTACAGTCCCTCGTTCATGGATGAGTGTGGTATTAGCAGGAATTTTTTGCTGAGTTCCACAAGCCATCATCCAATCGATGTCACTATCATGTAATTCTCCCATCACAAACAGCACATCTCTCAAAGGTTGACCTTGTGCTAGGCTGCTACGACCAAGTTGATTAATAGTACTTTGAATTCTATCTGAAAGCATAATTGCGATTGCCCGATAAAAACGCGATGCAAAACCCACATCTTGCTGCAATTTGGCTGCTAGTTCTTGCTGAGAAATTGACATCACTAGCGATGTTTGAATAGCCTTTACAGTTGTGGCTGTTGGACGAGTAACGAAGGGAATTTCCCCTACTACCTCGCCACTGAATAATCTCGCAATCTCACGACCAAATACTTCATTTCCTTCGATGGCTGCAAAAGCGCGAGTTAGAGGATTATTATCTGGTTGAGAGATGCTAACTGTTAAGATTCCATCTAGCAAAATGTGTAGAGAATCAGTAGCTTTCCCTTCTTGGATGAGTAGAGTACCAGCAGCAATCTCTCGACGATGGCCTGTAGCAATCATCCAATCAATGTCACTGGTAGTTAATTCTTTAAGCAAAACTTCTGTCATAACTAATACCTATCGATTTTTTAACAAAACAGAATTTAGAAGTCAGGAGTCAGAATGGGCTAAACCTTAGCTATCCGCTAACAGAATTTAATTCTGTGTAACTGGCAAATGAATAAAGGGGTTTAAGTCTCCTACAAAATTGAAAATTTGTTTGTCTAAAATTTGTTGGATACGAAAGTGCGCCTCAACAGATGCCAATTCTTCTAATGTCAAATAGGTCAATGTCATTAACATCAAAGGTTGAATATTAATGTCTGTTAACCTACTTGCATTCTTAGTGTGAAAGTGCTGCAAATTTTCGGCTGCGAACTTCACCAATGCTTGCAGAATTTGAAAAGCTTCATCAGAAAGTGAAGGTTTACCCCGGTAGTTTTGCAATCTCCCTCTCTCTCGATAATTGGGAAACGCCTCCAACCCTAAAAAACGCAAGAACCAATCGGCTCGATAATCCCCCGTAGCGGCTACAATGCCTCTGTAGTCGGCAATTAACTCGTCGAATATATTGTTTCGCATTGAGTTAAATAAGCGGCGTGTGAAGTAGTGGCTACATTCATGTTCCAGCCGAATTGTCAAGGATAAACGCTGCCATTCTCCTTCTTTAAGTCCCATGTCGCTGGCTGAAACATTACTATAAAAACCATCACTCAAAATAATGAACTTATCCTGATAAAGCTGTTTTTGTGGTATTAATCGTTGAAATTCTGCTATCCAACTACTTTCCAAGGAATTAACAGAATTTTCAGCTTCCCATTGTTGGCGATACTGACGAATCCTATCCCAGTTATTAAACCCACTGACTATACAAGCTCCCATAGATGCAGGAACTAACTGGGGTTCATTTCGCATTGTCAGGGCTTGAACTAAAGAAACAAAGTCATTTCGGTTTCCAGCTAACAACACGGGAATGGTTCCAGCCAAGCTTTGATGTATTATTAATTGAAGTTTTTCAGGTTTCTGCAAGACTAAACCAGTCGCCTCTGGCATCCCATCGATTGCAACACCCCGACGAGTAGCAGACTGATATACTTCAGTCTGACTGATGCCCTCAATTATGGGGAATCGGAACTGTACCAATCGCTGTTTGAGTGTCTCAAATGCTCCTATATCTCTGGCTGCAACAGCATATTCTTTCCAAGCAGCCACATGGGGTTCTGGGGTCAGGGGAAATTTGACTGGATAGGTTAATATATCGTGATTAAAAACAGTTTGGTTATATACCAATAATTCCTCTCTCTGAGCAGCAGTAGCTCCAAAGTAAGTGAGGACATTAGTACGAAATAATTGTTGATTAATCATAAGCGGCACCGAATAGCTCGTCGTAGACATCGGCTTCTGAAAGGGAAAAAAGCACAAGACTAACGACTAATTACTAAACCAGCAATCTGATTTGTAATTCCTTTGATAGTCTGGCTGATTGGATGCTGAGGATAGCGTAGACAGAAAATACCGTGACTGGCTAGCTGCACCATCTCTGACGATAAGGGCAAAATCCCAGCCACAGGAGCGTTGTAGATTTTCTCTACCTGTTGTTGCAAGTCAGTAAAATTTAAGTTTGGTAGCACTTTATTGATTACCAACAGCATTTTTGATACCTTTAACTTCCGAGCTACATCCACAGTCACAGCAGTTCCCTGAAAGTCTTGATGATCTGGACGTAAAAGGATTACTAGAATATTAGAAATCCCAATGGAAAGTAAGGTTTCTTCATTTAAACCTGGATGTGTATCTATTAAAAGGTAGTCTAGTTTCAAACTGCTAATGAGTTCCTGAAAGCCATCATTGAGCCGGACTACATCATATCCCTCCCGAAGAATCCTGGCGATTTCACCAGTCTTAATACTACAAGGAATCAAGAAAAGGCTACCTTTGATAGTATCTGTATTTCCCTGCTCTGCAATTAAAACATCAGTAACATCATAGGCAGCGTCTTTGATATTACAGTATCCCCACAAGTAATCATTGAGGGTACGTTTAATTTTGTTTTCATTCATCCCGAAAATAACATGAATTCCTGGTGATTGGATATCAGTATCGACAATACCTACACGTTGTCCCTGAAGCGCTATATTAGCCCCTATATTGGCAATTAAGTTTGATTTACCAGTGCCACCACGGAATGAATGAACTGCGATAATCTGTGCCATAATTTACTTTATATTCCTTAATTAATAGTCATTCTATTCTTTCCCCTTTCCAAACTCTCAGTCTGATCTTAATTACGAATTACAGATTATTTGAAGGCGATGCCTACGGCGGTAAACTACGCTCTTTCAACAATTCCACCTGATTCTGCAACCTCTGATAGTACTGTGTCTCGGTTTCACTAGGAATTACTTCGTGTTGTTTAAGTTTTTGGATCTTTTTTTGTAGCTCTCGAAAGTGTTCATTTTCGGTGATTTCTGCAACCTGGGTGGCTCTTTTGGTTTCGTCAATCTCAATCCGAAGTTCCTGAACCTGCATTTTCAAGTTCTGATCTCGCCTCCTCACTTCTTCAGCCATCTCTAAGAAAATACGCACTAATTGACCGACATCATCTTGTGTACGACTTAATTGAGCCAAACTCTGCCGTAATTCCAGCACATGAGAATCAAAATCATCATCCTCTAGTGCTTGGGCTGCAACTGTCAAAGCGTGAATTGGTCGGGAAATATTCAATCCCAAAAGCAGCCCGATGATTGCCGTAATTCCCCCAACAATCACCACACTGCTGCTATTGAGCCAAATCAAGCGATTCATAGGTGCAGTAAATTCTGCTTTCGGTTGGCTAACTCCTAATACCCAAGGTTGCGTTGCTAAAGGTGCAAAGCCGACTATTTGCGGCTGCGATCGCGGCAATGGATAGGTGATATGTCCTGGCTGTTTAGCTCTCACCATCACCTTTAAGTCGGGAATGTCCAAACTCTGAGCCTGATCTACACCGTAGTGTTTGTTCTGAACAATCGGCTTTAGCGTCTTAGTTGACAGTGGAAGCAGGTTATGGTCAGAAACCGATGGATCGGAATGGCTAATGATTATTCCCTGTTGGTCAATCAAGAAGGCACTGCTGTGAAAGCCTATATCTAAGGCATTAGCATTAATAGTTGTCCAAATATTTTCTCCCCGAACATTAAGTAGGGTGGTTCCCACAATTTCCCCATCAGGCGATCGCACGGGTTGCGAGAAAAACATTCCTGGACTTTTGGTTGTTTCATCCCCTAAGATGCTAAACCCATAAAAGTTCTTTTGAATAGTGGAGTAGTTTTGACCAATTAACTTTGGGTCTGTGGCAGCAACGCACTGACCCTTTCTATCCATCAGCAAGACACTATGAATGTCTGGATGTGAACGGAAGACAGTTTGTAGTGTCGATTGCAGGTTAAAGCGGTGATTTTCTCGCTTTACTGATGTATCAGCAGCCAGAAAATCCATCACATGACGATCACTACTGACTTGGGCAACCACACGATGGTGGTCAATAATTAATTGGTCAAAGTGGCTAGCACTACTGCTAGCTAACAGTTCCAGTTTGCGGTATTCGCCAGCTTCTACACTGTCTAAGCTCTGTTGCAGGTTGTAGTAGGCGGTGAAGATCATCGGTACTAGCACAGCGCAAACCAATGCTACCGAAATTTTAGCAGCGATTGGCCAAGCAAATGGGTTAAGTAACCGATGGAAATGCTTCATTTGAAAAATGCTTGTCAGCTTTAAGGTGTAATACTTAGTGGTGCTTTGAAAATGGCTTAGAGTTTACCGATTGAAAGTTAGATATGCCATTCGGTTTGGGATGTACAGCTTTATTGCTCTACTCCAATTAAGACTAACGGCTGCTACTACTCTAACTGCGCTGGGTCTTTCTCCAAGCTTGAGGTGTAATCCCATGATGTCGGCGAAACTGACGAAAAAAGTAACCTTCATGCTGATAACCAACTGCTTGAGCAACTTGGCTCACGCATTGATCGGTTTCTAGCAGTAGAGTCCGTGCTGCTACCATTCGGCGTTCAACAATCCAATCATTCACTGTATATCCTGTATTGCGTCGTACTAAATCTGTCAAATAAGCCGCGCAGTAACCAACGGCAACAGCAACATCACATAAACTGATTGGCTGATTATAATTTGCCTCAATAAATTGAAAGACTTGGCTGAGTTGAGGATTACTAGGAAACATCGTTAGTAAACTATCTGGTGATCTAGCAGTATTGGCAAGGGCTTGTTCTGCAACTATCTGAAAATCAGCAGTGCAATGCTTGTTCATAAATGCTTTTTTAGTTTAAGCAGTAATGATCCCTAAATTGATCAATTTACTAAGAAATCTGTTGACTTTCTTGAGAGCGAACAAAAAATACTTTCTCTATAGTGATATTACTGTTTCATAATTTTTGCAAGTCACCCATTTTAACTAAGCTTTTATACCTAGTTAATTTTAACTAGTAGTCGAAATCCAAATTTTATGCATTGTATTTAAAAGCTTTCTGATTTATCTTGTAAGCACTAAATTAAGTAATCTTTCTTCCCAGAGAGTAAATACGGCTGGGATACACATTAAAATCATCAAAACCTAATGCCATAGCCAAATGTAATGAAGTACGATCTCTTACCCAAAACCAACTCTCCTCTTTCCCAACCTCAGATATGCATTATTGACCCAGCCTTAGCTCTCTCTGTCCACGGAGTCCCTCTAATTCAACAGTTAGGAGAAGTGATGGAGTTATGGGTTGTACGAGAACTTTGGCATATACTTGACAGTTCTTCCTTTTACTTACAGCATCCAGAATTAATTACTCCAAAAGGAATTAACTCTTGTAGAACACCCAAGCAAGAACGTGTTGCACTGGAGGAAACACTTTGGTCACTTAAGAGATGGGAACAATTCCGTATGGAGAATGACTTAGCAAGACTTAATTTATTTTGGCTAGGAGATAGCCTAAGAGAATCTCTCCTTCCAAAAAATAGAAATCTAGAAATCTTCTGGCAATGGGAAGCGCTGGCAAAATCCCTCGACAGCCAAATTGACGAATCTCAAACTATAGACTATATTTTACCTCTTGCCTTCCGCGATACCATAGCACTGGCTGCAAGTTTAGGTTCTGCTTTCATTCTGACTTATCAGCAAGAAGCAGATTTTGAAAAAAACTTGCCTCCAGAAATTTGCAAAGCTTTACAATTTTGGGGCATTTCTTGTCAAGTTCTCACACCTAGAGATTCTTTTGTCTCAGTAGAGCGAGATTATTTGCGACAATTACTGATTTCTACTGGTACTATCAAATTTCTTTGGGCAGGATTACACTTAACAGTTTTGCATCTGTTCGTGCCAGAATCTCCAAAAGCTAATGTGTTATCCCAAAAGTTACTATTCAGCCCATCTGACTTAGCTGATGATAGGGCAGACAGCCCAAAATTACAAAATAAGCCTTGGATAGGCGCTAGAGGATTTTGGTACTTAGTTTAATTTTTATTAAGTGATATTACTTGATTGGTATCTATAAAATGTTGAATTATTGAATCCGAAATCTTAAAATTTAATTACATCATCCTTTTAGCTTGATCAAGCTGTTAGCACCTAGTGTATAGTATCAGTATTCTTACTTATCACGGGAAATGTTGAAGCAACTATCCAGTGTTATTTTTAGGCAGCCTGATTATTAATACGTTTGTTTACCCTCGGTTTTTATGTTTTTAAATCACGTCTTTGGATTCTTCTGTATATCTTTAAGACTGTGCATAAGAACCAAAAATGTGCTGTATTAACCTGAAAATAGCAGTAATAAGCATAAATCATAAAAATATCAGGGGTTGGAAAAGCTTTAAAACGGTTTTCTTCATACGTCATCTAGATTCCAAAAACATTAAGTTCCTGATCACAAAAGTTTCTGCATATCTTCTCGGCTATAGACCATTCAGCCTGTTAGGTACATATTAGCCTTAAGCCCTTAATACCTAAATTTAGAGTTAAGAAAATCATGCAAGGACACGTTGATCAAACTTCTAGTATTTTTGCTGGAAACTTACTTTCAGATTCCTATGTCATTAGTAAGTTTTTCATAAAAAACTCTGGTTTTCTTATTGTTGCAGTTGAATCGCCTACAAAAAATAGCCAACAGTTTACTTCAGAGGTTATTATTGACACTAGTTCATTTCCTGTAGTTGGGCATTTTGAAGCTGATGGAAATCACTATGCAATTGTAAAAACTCAGAACACACCAGAGGTTATAGATCCTAGCCTAATTAGTATTTTAACAGGACGAGAGTTGCAAATTGCTGCTCTAGTTGGTTTAGGTTCATCTAATAAAAGAGTTGCTAACCAACTTCAAATCAGCGAGTCGACTGTTTCTGCTCACCTACGCCGTATTTTTATTAAGTTAAAAGTAAATAGTCGCTCCGCTATGGTTTACCATTGTTCTTCACTAATTAATCGTTTGCACCAGTTACGCACAACGCAAGAACAAACATCGGCAATTAATCAATCTGGAAACGTTGCTCAATCAGCTATGAACGACCAAACCTTTGATCCCGATATAGCAGAAATTGATCGCTTACTTTGCTCTGCTCTTGCAACTTCAGGCATTACGTCTGATTGATGTTCTCCTGATACTAAGTTGCATTCTGAAATAGCATTTTAAAATGAAGAAGCGGGGGAGTATATGAATAATGATTCTTAATCTCCCTCAGCCTTGAATTACTTAATTCTTTTTGGTGCAATTTTTTATAAAAATTGTCGCAAAAAAGGTACAAACGTTAAGAGGTATCGGAAAGAAGAAGGCGTTAGGCATCCTTAATCCTTCCAATCACCTATCACCCCATCAACAACTGCAATCCCCCACTGCGGAAACTTCGCCAGCAACTTCTTGATCACAATCTGCAAAGCCGGATCATTACTCCAGCACTCCTGCAAGAAGTCAAAAACCGGATTCTGCCCCGAATTCCCCACAACTTTGAGTTTCTGCATACGTTCTGGTCGCATATTTGACCGCGCTACAATCGCCTCATGCGACCATTTTTCAGCACTGGGGATATTTGTCCCTGAATAATTTGAGTTAGTTCATTGCGACTACGATTTGCTTCTGACCAAAAAGCTCCCCAAAAAATAATTAAAATTAGTATAGGCATACCTGTAACTAATGCAGCCGTATTATTAGGCATAGCACCTGCCAATGTCATTGAAATAACTGCACTATACCAGCATAAAAACCAGAATCCTAAAAATGCCATTACAAAAGGATGTGCGTTCATTTGTACATGAATCACTGTTTGATCGGATTTTACTTCAAAGCGCCCTCGAATCACTGGTAAGAAGGAGTTATCGTAGTGAATTATGCGGCTGATTTGAAAGCCTGACTCAGAAATACTTCCTTGATAAGGGGCGTGTTTAGTAGAAAATCTGAATGTTTTCGTAGGTTCAACTAAAGCATTCAGCCTTTGCAGAACTATAGGCAGTGGATCATCTGTCAAAATTGTAAAGCTATCGTAGGGTAACACTTTCATATAGATTTAGGTTGCTGACTAAAAATAAAACTTCGATAATTTGTAATTAATTATGAATCCTGACTTTTCCCGTTAAGTCTCTTTTGCAAGCTGCCAGCCTTCACAAAGGTCGTGTAATTTTAACCAGCCTCGCCA
>NZ_JBIQNW010000082.1:0-18084 GCF_047228265.1 Nostoc sp. UIC 10607
TCTTCTACAAGGGTAGCTCTAAAGCTAACTCATCGTCTCAAATCAAAAATCCAATTGGCTTACGAACTCTAAAGAATTTCCTTGTGCGATGAAAGATGTTCATGGGCTAGAGCCTAAAAGGGATGTAAAGAAATGTTTCTGTTAACGTCATCAAATTTGGCTTCAATACAAGATTTAGTCATCTACTAAGTTAATGGCAGTCAAGCGGTGGCGTACCTGCCCTTAAGATGTGCGATCGCCTGTTGCATTGCTCTCTACTTAACCCTCCAAAATATAACGATGATTGATTAAAAATCAAGAGACGGAAGTACGGAGTAAAATCGTACTTTTATCTATTTATTTGGAATTGCTGTTTGTGAGATAGTGGAAGAAATTCTCAGTTCGCAGTTAAGCATGGTAGTTTTGGTAAGAATAGATCGGGTATTGTGTGGGAATTTAATGAAACTTCGGGATTATGTGATCTGGGAAGTTAGTCGGGAGTATCCAAATGTTTTTTTAAAGTGTAGGGGCAATCAGGAGTTTTGATTCCACTGGCGTAAGGTAATTTATAGAATGCCCAAAGCTGCCACCGTAAAACCTCAACTCCAATAGTTGAACTACCGAATTGTACTCGACAGTCTTTGTCTGGGTTTTGTGTAACATTTTTGATGATGGTATTTATCGCTTCTATCTTGAGATTATTCGGTATGCCCATTAGTAGCTTTGTAAGCCACTGTTTGATTTGTGGTGATTGTAGCCAGTCTTTGATTTGGTCATCAGTAGGAGTTAGGCGATTGAGTAATAGCGTGGGATTTTCGTTATCTTCATTAAATTGACTTTTGGGTTGAAAGAGTTGATGAAAATTAGTATCTGTGTTGGACATAAAGTTGATTGGTTAAAAGAGAATATCTCTATTATAAATAAATTGGATAAATCCGATAATAGCTAATATTTTTATCAAGATATTAAGATAAATAAATATAAGAAGATTATTTATCCTTTGACACAAAATTATAAAGATTTGACTAAGTAATTATGTTATAAATATTAAATGAGTTCCTTATGCAAGTATCAAATAAATACTATGCACCCAATAGAGTTTAAGAAGAAGTGGAAATTAACTTATCAAGAGATGGCGTTCGTATTAGGATACGAAAGTTACGATACTGTCCGAAGCTGGTTCAGGTGTGGAAAGAAGCATCGAAATCCAATGAAGGTTGTTCATATAACTTGCTGGCTTTTGAATGAGAAGTGGGAACGTGAAGGGAAAAAAATAGTTGCTTTTTACCTATAAATGTTTCCTAACTGGGTAAAATGTCCCCTTCCCCGCCACGAAAAAGGCGGGTATTTTATGTATAGTTAGAAGTTCCAAGAAGTTCTCAGAGTCATGGGGATAGGGAGGTTTACCTGGCAAAATGAAGAACTAACAAGACCAGAAGTTGCGGCGATGTTAAAGCCAAAGGTTTCTGCAAGACAACTACAAGCATATTTGAACATAGCTCGGAAGTACTTGCCAGAGTTCCAGAAGTTCACCAACAAAAAAACAGGTGGTCTAGATGGCTATGCAAAACTATACGAGTGTCACATTGCAGTACTTCAGGAAATTCGCTCACTAGCTAGGGAACATACTTTAGCTGACATAGAAAGTGAATTTCAACAAAGAGCATTAAACAAGTCAGAAGTGGGAAGTTGGAAGTAGATTTTTTGTTACTTCCAACTTCGGTAATAAGGTGATTTTTAGATTTTTCCTAGAACAACGAAAAAAGGAGTAATTGCCTTGACATCTAATAATTCTGTGCGAAGAACACAATCTCAAGTTCTTGCTAAGACACTCGCGGCGATTGGACGCAAGTATCAGCATCACATTTACGCGGCAGGTACGGCGACAATCATTGTCATGCAGTCAATGCCGTCTTATGGGTGGGGCTTGTTCGATTCGGCCCAGGTGGCAATGACTTGTATGTTCGGCGGCGCTGGCGGTATTGGTGGTGGTGCGGCTGGCGGCGCGGCTGCGATTCAAGCACTTCCGGCAGTTATAAATGCAACCATCACAGTGCTTTTGTTTGTATACTTTGTGGCTTCTGGGCTTAAGGTGGCCAACGGGATAGGAGAGGGGCAGGAAGTAACGCAGATGGTTCAACAGCCTGTAGGCGTATTTTTCATAATCCTGGTGCTTTGGATTGCTCAAAGTATCTTATTTAACGGCGTTACAGCCGCTTGCTAATTTATGAGCGAGTACAACAAATCCCTCAAGCGCGTAAACCAATCACTCGGACAAAATGCCTCAATCGGTATTTTCACTGGATTTCAATTTGCAGTCGCCTTATTTATGTTTGGCATGGGCTTCATCATAGCGATTATGTTTGGGGCAGGAATAGTTTGGGGACTGCTGGCTGGTGTTTGGTTGAGTGCCACGGTGATAGTTTTATCTGGGAAGCGTCCTTACTTGTTCTGGTCAAGAGTGTTCCCAAGCGTTCCAGTTTTCACTCGCGGCTATATCAGATATACTTCGCCCCAAAACAAAAAAAGGGCGGGTCACAAGAAAATGCCTAAGCTATGGTAAAAAGCAGTATTCGTAATCAAAAAATAGTACCCTTTGAAGACTTTTTAGACTTAGCAACTTTAGTAAAACTAAAAAAGGAGAACTATCAAATCGGAGCTTACTTGTTGAGCAAAAAACAAGTAAGCGACACTAACAACACGCTGCAATTAGTATTCGGATATGAATGCACTGGCTTTCACCCACTGTTTAATTCATCAGAGAGACTAGAGGGAATTGCCAAGGCTTTTGAGAACGGCTGTAAAGATTTCTCCGAGGGTGAGAAATTCACATTTCGTTGGTCTTCGTTTTGCGACGAAGACAAAGTAATTGAAGACTATCGTCAGAGGCTAGCTAGCCCTGTATCTCCTGAGAGTGAGTTTCTTGATTGGGGGCAGGTTGCCCGAATGCAGGAACTCACACGTAACCATCAGCGCAAGGATATTAAGCTCAGTATTTACACGACTTTCACTGTCCGCCCAGGAGGTACCGAAGGTGGTGACGCGGTAGATAGAGCGATAGTTAAGCTGGCGAACTTTTTACAGCGCAAATTCACCCCAACAGGAGCGACCGAACTCACTCTTCAAA
Organism: Nostoc sp. UIC 10607; assembly: GCF_047228265.1. Classification (NCBI taxonomy): domain Bacteria; kingdom Bacillati; phylum Cyanobacteriota; class Cyanophyceae; order Nostocales; family Nostocaceae; genus Nostoc; species Nostoc sp. UIC 10607. The sequence continues at coordinate 3,107 of NZ_JBIQNW010000082.1, forward strand.
ACTTAATTCAAGTTCTTGAAAAAGCGATAATTGTCTCTTTGCGTCATCAACAAATACTATCTGAGATGGGCTTGTTCCCCTCGCCAAAATCAGACAAGCAATTGTGGAGTGATTTAGTTTCTAGAATGGGTGCAAAGCCGACAAAAGTGCCTCATGCCTTAGTTTATGACACTGGCGAATTAAAAGAGGAATTTAACGAAGCCGCGCCTAAACCAGAGAGATACAACGACCAGCTACACGCAACCTCAGTACTTTTAAATAACGGTATACCCTACGCGGACAGGCGCTGGGTATGTTTGCCCCATCAAAGTACTGACAAAAAGAAGTATGTCGGCGTAATGACGCTTGCTCAAAAACCAGAGGTATTTGCTTCAACCTATCAGCAAATACGCTTTTTATGGGACGTATTCTCACGCGAGGTTATTTATGATGTTGAGATAATAACAGAGATTAGCCCAGCCGATCAAAAAATGATTAGGCTTACCCAACAATTGATTACGAGGCGGTCAATAAATGCCTCCGCTAGCGCCAGCAAAAAGACTATTGACGTAGGAGCGCAAATTAATACGGAGCGGTCAGTCGATGCTCAGAAGCAGCTATACACGGGTGATGTCCCGGAAAATGTAGCTGTCATAATCCTTGTTTATCGTAACTCTCCAGAAGAAATCGATGATGCTTGCAGGCTGATTTCAGGGTATATCAATCAGCCTGCCGAGTTGATTAGAGAAATGCAATATACATGGTCAATCTGGCTTGACACTTTGCTGTTGAGACAACGACCACAACTGACTTTTCCTTTCAACAGACGCGCCACTTTCTTTGCTAGTGAAGTAATTGGTTTAACGCCAGTTGTGCAAACAGCGCACGGCGATAAACAAGGCTTTGAATTAGTAGCTGATGAGGGGCAATCGTCAGTCTATATCGATTTGTCAAAGCCGAAAAACATGATGGTAATCGGCACTACTGGGAGCGGGAAATCGGTAATTATCGCCTCTATTATTTATCAATGCTTGGCGTTGGGAATGTCAGTATTAATGATTGACTTGCCAAATGATGATGGTTCAGGAACCTTTGGAGATTTCACGCCCTACTTTAATGGGTTTTATTTTGATATCTCTAAGGAATCAAACAATCTTGTACAACCGCTAGACCTATCAAATATTCCTGAGTCACAGTGGGAGGAGAGGACAAAAGCTCACAGAAATGATATTAATTTAATCGTTCTTCAACTAGTTTTAGGTACACAAAAGTTTGATGGGTTGCTAGCCCAAACTATTGAGTCTGTGATTCCGTTGGGTACAAAAGCCTTTTATGAAGATACCGAAATCCAAGAGCGATTTGAATTAGCGCAAAAAGCCGGGATAAACACCCCAGAGTGGGCGAATACACCGACATTGGTAGATATGGAGAAATTCTTTTCTCCTGAGTGGATTTCGTTAGGCTATCAGGATGACAACGTAGAAAAAGCGTTAAATTATATTCGCTTGCGATTACAGTATTGGCAAGCAAGTAGTATTGGTAGCGCTATCTGCAAGCCTTCAACTTTTCAAGCCGATAGCCAGTTGATTACCTTTGCCCTCACTAATCTGCAATCAGGAAAGGACGCAGAGGTATTTGGGATGTCAGCATATATCGCCGCATCCCGTCAATCTCTCTCTTCCCCCAATAGTGTATTTTTTATGGATGAGGCTAGCGTATTGCTGGGATTTTCCGCATTATCGCGGCTTGCGGGTCGTAAATGCGCTACGGCTCGAAAGCAAGGCTGCCGAGTTTTTCTGGCTGCACAAGATATCATTTCTATTGCCAAATCCTCAGCAGGAGAACAAATATTACAAAATATGCCCTTGCGGTTGATTGGGAGGATTGTTCCAGGAGCGGCTAATAGTTTCTCTGAGTTGCTGGGCATCCCTAGAGAAATTATTGATAAAAACGAGAGTTTTATCCCAAATATTCAACAGCTATACACTTTGTGGCTGTTGGACTACAACAACAAATATGTTCGTTGCAGATATTATCCATCCTATCCACTGTTGGCGTTGGTGGCTAATAGCAGAGAGGAACAATCCACACGAGATAAATTTAAGAAAACTTACAGAGACAAGTTTACCTGGGTGGCAGAATTTTCTAAGTATTATGTCGATTGCGTTAAGCAAGGAAAGCCGTTATGAAGGTACTATCATTAGCTATTCAAAATAAGTTATTGCTGTCGATACTCGCGGGTGTTGCGTCAATAGGAAGCTTTCAGGTTTGGCAATACAATCAAGCTCAATACGAAAAACTTATTAGCAATGCAAAGAACGACTGCGGGGTTTACATAAAATTGGGCGAAGATGCAGTTAAAAACAGCCCTAGTTTGAAAGCAGTGAAGTATCAAAATAAGTTCCTCCGGGGACTAAAACAACCAGGAATCAATTCGGACTCCGCCGATCCTGGGGGGTACGTTATGATTTTGCGATCTCCGGCTTCCACCCTTCCGCCTAATGCTTTACCGTTTGACGACCCCTTTTTTACGAGCTTGTTAAATAAGGAAGATGCACCGAAAACATTAATGGTTTCAGCAGTTGCCTTTGATTTAGCAAAAAAAAAGGCGACTGTCAAATCTTTCTGTACCAAAAAACCTTTTGTAGTGAACCTAGATAATTTGTATGAAAGATACCAAACGATTGATCGCGATCTCAGGCACAGTGATTTTGATATCCTTTTCTAGCCTCCCAGCCAACGCTCAAACTAATCAAAACCAATCTTTTCTGACTCAATTTCAACAAATCTATAGTAGTTTGCAGACTTACATTAGTAATTATCAGAAAGAGTTTTCTAAAAGTTTGGGCAAGTTGTCAGCAGAATTAACCCAGGCGATTGAATCTAGCGTTGGGGATTTAGGTATTCCTGATCCCCTAAAAGCTGGTAAGAACATTGAGAAGGTCATTGCGAAACAAGAAGGAACGTTGCTGACATTAGACCCTCGCATCCAAGCCGACAATGCCATCAAGGATTGGAACCAACAATATACACGCGGACAGTCTCAATCAGTTCTTGGCGCTGAAGGACAGCGATCCCAGTCACAGTCAGCAGAAACAACTAATGATGCTACCTCCCAATCAAGCGAAAATGCGATTGCCGCGCAGGATGATGTCATCACCCAAGACATTCTCAAAAAGGTAGCTATTCAAAACTTACAAAGCGTTGTAATTGCTAAATCAATTCACTCAGAAGCGCAGAAACAATCCCGTTCCTTGGCAGTTACAAATATCAATCTTGCTGATATTTCCGGTCGCATGGATGAGCAAGCGGCAGCAAAGGATCAGGAATCTAATGCGGCTACTCGTCAAATCATCCAAACTGCCGCAGCTAACGATTCATTCTGGAAAAATCAATAATCAAATGATAGCGTTCTTAACTATTCTTTTTGCTCAAACTACGGGACAGCAAGCGGGGGAAAATACAGGGACTACAAACGCCGGAGAAATAGTAGAAGGGGCGATTAATGGCGCAGACCTAATTTATAAATCATTTGAGAATGATTGGTCTGAATTGGCATCTGGAACAAACCCAATTTATACGGCTGTTGTTGCCGTTTCTACTCTTGCGGCTGTTGTCATGATCGGCTTTGCTTCATTCGGCTGGTACAGGAAATATGCAGAAGAGGGATTTGGATTTGATTTGATCTCCGAGATGGTTTTACCCTTGCTAGTAATTGTCATGCTGAGTAACAACGGGTTCCTTCTCGTCAACACGACAATCGCCTTAAAAAACGTATCCACTGGACTAAATAGAAACATTTTAAATATTACTAGAAATGGAGTGAATTTGAGAGATGCTATCAGAAATGTAAACGCTGACCAAAGCTTTATCTTAGCCGCGCAGATAGCCTTATCCGATTGCGAAAAACTGAGCCAGGAGAAGAAAGAAGGAGAAGAATTAAGCAAGAAGCAAGCTTGCATCAAGGATTCTATAGAAAAGACTCGAAAATCCGCACAGGAAGCTAGAGAAAAGACTGGTGCAGGTTCTGGGGGCGGAAGCTGGAATCCATTAGACCTTAGCGGTGAACTAATCAATAGTGCAATCCAAGGCTTTGTTTATGTAATTCTCAGTGGGCTATCAGCAGCTTTTCAATATATCGTCCAACTGTCCTTCTTAATGATTGCATTCGTCGCTCCTGTCTTCCTAGTTCTATCTTTACTGCCTTTCCAAAGCAAGCCTATCTATGCTTGGTTGTCTGGCTGGCTAGGACTAACATTGGTTCTCATTTCGTACTCGATAACAGTCGGAATTATTGCCAGCGCAATTGTTTCTAAACCTTCGAGTAATCCTTTATTATTGCAACTACTACAAGCCATTTTCTCGCCATTACTCGCGGTAGCCATCGGCACGGGGGGCGGGATGGCTGTATTCTCAGCGTTTACCAGTGGGGTTAAATTGTCTGTGGGTTTAAGAAGATGAAAATATTAGAGAGAAAAGAGTTAAACTTTACCCCAATTTTCTTAATAGTCAATGCTGTTTTATTGGCGATTGTTCTATTAATAGAAGTTGTAAATTTTGCTCGACTAGGAACAATTTCTAAAACTAAAGCTTCAACCTTGGTGGAATTATCTGACGGAGAATCGATTCGAGTTCTGCCTATCAGTAGTAGCGATCGTTCCGCACAAGCTATTACCCATTTTGTTGGTAAAACAATGACAGGGCTTTTGGGTTGGAACGCACTCCCCAAGCCAACTGATGATTACAATCCAGACCCCACCAAACAATTAAAATTAGATCCTGGGATATCGACATCAAAAGCCAAGATTACTACTAGTGCATGGGCTTGGGGTTTTGCGTTGTCAGAAGATTTTCGCGCACCATTCCTTGAGGAGATAAGTAATCTTACGCCGCCCGATGTCTTTAATGGGTCTACGCAATCAATCCTAAAAGTCAGCCTAATCAGTCAGCCGACTCGGATTAAGGATGGGCAATGGAAAGTAGATATGGTTGCAGAGATTGTTGTTTTCCAAGGCAGCAACTTAGTTGGTAAGCCCATCGCTTTTAACAAAACTGTATTTGTCAGGGCGATTGATACGGCTGCCCTGCCTAGATTTGCGTCCGATATTCAAGAAACCGCATCAAGGGTTCGTAAAGCGGGGTTAGAAATTTATAAAATCCAAGATTTAGATTTATGAGCCAGAATACCCAGTCAGCTTTGCCAGAGGCAACTATTGAGATAGAAGAGCAAGATTTTGCCGCGATGAACGGTGCTAAAACAACAAGGGCTAATGATTCAATTCAACCAGAACAGAATCCCGCCCCAGAAGAAATTGTTACTGCTCGAACAGTCTCGCAATCTCCACTCTTAAAAATGGGCGTTGTTGCCCTAATTTGCTTTATCTTCGTGGCGCTCATTGGGGCAATGCTAGGCAACTCAATGAATGTGCTGAAGTTTTCTAAGGGCATTGTGCAACCGCCTACAGAAGAGCAAACGCCCCTAGCAGAGCCGGAAAATGAGACAGGCAAGGATAAAACAGCGCTTGCTCTGACTAGCCAAAATTACGAGTTAAAGCAGATTCGCGATCGCTTGCCTAGCCCAACGCCTACTCCTAGCGCAACCTTAGCCCCAGCCCCAATCGCACCCGTTACCCCTCCGATGCAACCAGTGCAGCGCCGACAACGTTCTTACCCAGTCGCCAGTCAGCCAGCTTTGCCGAGAACTTTCCCCCAGGCTAGAGTATCTATTCCCCAGCCTCGACCCCAGCCCCAGCCCCAAATTGCCCAGCCGAGCAGACAATCTCCTTTGGCGTTCCCAACGGCTGCAAGCAACGCCCCCACCCAAGACCCCACTCAGCAATGGCTTCTCGCTGCAAACGCTGGCAGTTTCAGGAGTTCAGTCGATGAATCAGAAAGCGAAAAACCCATCAAGACTACTGGAATTGAAGGAGGTACGGGAGGAGCTACACAAGTCGGGCAGAACACTACCACTAATTACAACGCTCTTCGCGTACTTGTTGGCAGCACCGCAGAGGGTAGGCTAGAAACGCCGATCGCTTGGGGCACTGGTGACGCTGGCAACCAGAATTACTTGGTGAAACTAACAAAACCCTTAAAAGCCTCAGATGGTAGGGACGTACTACCCGTGGGCGCTTATCTGGTTGTTCAATTAGCAGAGTCCAATGGTTCGGGTTTCGCCAAACTGCGTGGTGTTTCAGTGTTGGTCAATATAAACGGCGATACGCAAGAAAAGCAACTCCCAGAAAATGCCGTTCTGATAATGGCCAAGGATGGTGGTTTCTTAAAAGCAGAGTCTCGCAGAGGCAGTAATCTGGGCAACAATTTCATCTCTGCTATTGTTGCGGGGGTCGCCAAAGCTGCCGAAGTACAGAATCGCCCCATAACTCAAGTCAGCAGTAACTCTAATGGCTTCTCTACTAGCTCCACTACCAACGATCAAAAAGACCTATCCGCCGCTTTTGGAGAGGGTGCATTTAATAGTGTTCTCGATAATATCAAAAGTTCAAATGTCGCCCGTTCTCAACAGTTAAGTGGTAGAGAAGAAGTATTTGTGATCGATGTTGGTAAGCCAGTGCAAATATTCGTTAATCAAACAATATCGCTCTAGTCACAATAACGTTACGGTAACTGAGGATATAAATGTTAAAGAAAACCACTATTATTGCAGCATTTTTAATCTTAACTAGCGCGGCAAAAGCAACGGCGATACCCATCCGAACGGTTTACGAGAATGATGCAAACTCTAGCGCTATCGAATTAAAAGTATGGAAAGGCTATGGACTAACTATTAATTTAATGTCTACTGGGGAAACTATCAAGCAAGTTTGGATTGGCGATCCAAGTCGCTTCGCTTTTACCTCAAACGGTGGTTTATGCCCGTCATCAGGCGGCGATTCTGAATGCGCGGGAGGTACAGCGACTGTAATCTTTCTTCGCCAGATTGACCCGATCAAGTTTCCTGTTACCTCTAGCAGTAATGGAAGCACTCAAATTACATTACTTACCAATGAAAAGCAGTATCAATTTAAGATAGTCCCCGCTACTGGCAACCCAACCTATACAAGCTTAGTGATTAAATCTGACTCAGATCGGCCATTGCCAATCATCAGGCAGAGGTCGCCGCAACCGCTAACAGTTCAAAAGCCGCAATCAGCGCCGCCAGTAGTCCACCAGCCCTCGCCGCCACCACAAACAATAAAAGTCCCTCAGCCTGTTGCCGTTTTACGCCCCAATCCTGGGACTACGCTAAATGGTGCGATTCAGAGAAACGATGCTAATGCTCTCGCTTTTGGGCTAGCAGAAGCTGGGCGCAAAGGTCAAGTTAAACCCGGATCTACCACCTGGAACAAGGTACAAGATGCAATTAAATTGTTACGGCGTGGCAAGACTAGAGATGAGGCAATTTCGCTTTCTCAGGTCGATAAAACCATTTTTAATCAATTACTCCAATGGGGGCAGTTGTGAACAATTTTTCTAAATCTATTCGCCAAGAATTAGGCGATTTTCTGGATTCGTGTAGGTGTGAAGGTGAGTTATGGATGTTTCCACCAATCGGCTATTTGCTGCTTTTGACTACTCTTTTGGTTGTGGATCAGACAAAGCTTGGTCCTGCAACAACCTACTTAAAATGGCTGTTACCCATGCCCTTTGCAACCTTAACTGTATTGCAAATAAACCAGTACAGAAAATCCAAAAAGCTGTTAGCACCAACAGGAAATGTAGAGCTACAGCAAGACAAAAGTGGATGTGAGAGTTGTGCCTATTTTCATGGACGACAATACGACCAAGAAAAACTGATTTGTGCGGTACATCCACGTGGCTCCAATCAAGAACAATGTCCCGATTACTTTAACAAAAATCATGAAACTTAAGCCTTTTCTACTGGCTGCAATAGCTTCTCTAGTTCCGCTTTCCGCCTCAGTCGCACAGACACCAACAATCGATTATTCACAAGGCTTGTACAAGACGGCTGCCCCCGACTGGTCGAAAATCACATGGGATACTTTGCCACCCGTTCAACAGCCAGGATTTTTAAAGATACCTAAAAACCTGATTTCAGTTTTTGGCTACGACCCCTCGCGCTCGTGGACAGCAGGGCAAAAAGTAGACTCTGTTGTGATGTTGGGGGATGCAGATGATGCCTTTAAGATGTCTGCCTTGAGCTTAAAGTCCATTGACACGGTGGCTTTGCCCACTACAGGCACAACCACCAAACCCACCCTCAAAGACTTTGGATTAATGCAATGGCAAACGCCAAAAACATTAGTTAAAGCAATGCCTGAATTAAGCAATCTGAGCCTATCAGAAGTTCCTCCATTAGCGGCTCTATTTTCTAAGAATGGTGCTGGACTGGGTAGCAGCACTATTTCTCAAGCCATAGCCTCAAATCCTCAAGCCGCAAACCTGACACTAGATAAGATTGACCTAAGCAAATATTCGCTTGATTCAATTCCTGGGTTGGACAAAACTCAATTAGGAAAGTTTAAATCATGGCAGCAAGCTTATGTCAATCAAATTCCTAAATTAAGTCAAGTTCCCTTTGATAAAATGCCTCAGCCTATTAGCTCTGGCATTGGTGTTGTGGGTATCGCATCTGTTGTACTTGGTACGGCAGAAAAGGGCGACAGAAGGGCTGGGAATAATTACTTTGTGTCTGGCAGCGTTGTCAGAGGCGACCGCACTGAAGAGGTCGCCTGTCCTCCAAGCATTGAATGCTCATACTTAGAGATGGGGGATTTTGCTGGCGAACAAGGGGGCTTATATGGCAAGCGCTGGGCATCTGGCTCATCTCAGCAAGTTAAGGGCGGTTATGGAATTCTTGCCGCCGTGAATGGGGGCAAGGAACCCACGGGGCGGCTAGTGTATGGTAGTGGGTTCAAAGTGGCGCTAACTGGAGTTAATGAATCCCTTGGGACTGCCGACTTTGGCTTATTCTTTAGGATCTGTGCGCGACCGCCATTTCAGCAAAAAACTTGTACCCCTTACTTCATTGGCCCAGTTCCCTGGTTGCCCGTGAGTGAGAATGATTTGGTTATCGTGGGGACGGGACGATGACAGGGACTCCTAAGACAGAGGTTAAGCCAAATCAATTTATTCCCGCAGGACTTGAATCGGCTCTGTTATCCCCCGCAGGTTTAGGGGTACTCGTTTGTGGCGCGGTGATTGTAATCGCCAAAATCATCGATAGTAGGGGAGGTATTGCCAAGCTAGCGACAGCGCGCTGGGGCGGGACAAGAGAGAAAACAGCGGCTCGTCAGTTGGCGTGTAAACAAATCCAGCAACGCTTGCATAACCGAGTATCGCTGTATGTGGGAACTCCCAAGAATACAACGAGTGAAGTTATTAATGGTGTCCGTAGAACTTGCATCCCTGAAGATTCAACAACCCTTTATTTTCCAGAGGCACAGCGAGGCATCCTAGTTTGTGGTGGCCCAGGGAGTGGAAAGTCATTTTCAATGATTAATCCCCTGATTCGCTCTGTAATTGATCAGGGCTTACCTCTAGCTTTATATGATTTCAAATACGCCTCCCAGGAATCAGCTGATTCTCCATCTAAAGGGCAAGCTCCAATACTTGCAGGGTATGCGATAGAACGCGGTTATCAGGTTACTGTGCTTGCCCCAGGCTTTGCTTCTTCAGCAGTTGCCAACCCTATAGACTTTCTTCGCAGTAATGAAGACTCAGAAATGGCACGGCAGCTTGCGATTACACTCAATCGCAACTTTCAATTGGGTGATAAAGATTCTGGAAATAGCTTCTTTACCAACGCTGGCGATCAGTTAGTCCAAGCCGTCTTTATGCTGGCGAAGGGCACAGAGTATCCAGATATCATGATGTGCCAAGCGATACTAGGATTGCCAAAGTTAGTAAAGCGCATTGAGCAAGCCGCCGAACTAAACTTCATGGTTAGAGAGGCTTTCGCACAGTTTGTATCTGTTGCAGGGTCGCCAGAAACAGCAGCTAGTATTGTGGGTACAGCTAGCGGATTGTTCAGTCGTTTTATGGTTCCCTCGGCCTTAGCAGCATTCTGTGGAAAAACTAATATTCCACTGGATTTGAAGGGACGGCAGATGGTGGTATTCGGGATGAACAAAGAAAAGCGTGATGTAATTGCCCCTTTGCTTGTCTCGATTCTGCATTTATTAGTTAGTCGGAATGTAGCTAACAAACGTACTTGTCCTTTGGTGTTGGGGATTGATGAATTACCCACATTATATTTACCAGCACTGGTTGATTGGCTGAATCAGAACCGCGAGGATGGACTAATTTCTATCTTAGGTTTACAAAATCTCTCAATGCTGATTGAATCTTATGGTGAAAACACAACTAATGCAATATTTGGTGGTTGTGCGACCAAAGCATTCTTTAATCCCCAAGATGATGTAGCCGCCGAACGATTTAGTAAGTTTTTAGGTGAAGAGGAAATTAAATACAAGCAACGTTCTCGCTCATCAGGAGGCAAGGGTGGTGCAAGCATTTCTAATTCTGACCAAAACAGTACCCGAAAATTATTTGATGTCAATCAATTTAACACTTTACCATCGGGGAAAGCAGTAATTATTAGTCCAGGTTTCCGTTCTCGTGGTCAAATAAGTTTGCCAATATTGCAATCAATTAAAATTCCTCAACATGAAATCCAATCGGAAGCTGACAGTGTGAAAACTTGGTACGAGTTTCAAAAGTTCTTATCTAAAAAGTCTACTCTCTTAACTCCAGCAGATGAAGAAATGAAAATTCGCCGAGCCTCCGCGATAAAATTGTTACCTTTGATAGAAAATCAAGAGCAATTATCAGAATATGCGAGTCTGATTTAAAGAAATATTGTCTGGAATAAAATGGAAGTCAAAAATACTTAGGATAAAATTCATGTCGCCAAGTAAGTTTTACCCGTTATCTGATTATGACAGAAAACAAATTGCTAAACTCCCTCCTGATATAGCAGCCCTAGCAGATAAATATCCAAGCGAGATTTTAAACACTGCTGATAGTTGGGATAACTTGCCTTTTGATGCTAACTATTTTCCTGAGTGCCTTGAAGTCTATAGCGGCGATGCAGATGATGCCAACATTTTTGTATTAAATGGTGTTCTGAAAGATTATGTCCCGGCTGATGCTGAAAAAAATACATCATCGATAACAGTGATGATTGATGGAGAATTTGCTTACATTGAAGTTGAAGGGAGACAGGTTCTTAATAAACTCGGTGGCATAATTTTGCCAGAAGTAGCGATTAATCCTGAACTGTTAATTCAGTCAATTCTCAAAGGTGAAAATAATGATTGATGATGGCGAAGCTAAAGAGATTAAGCGAGATTATCTAGAAATTTTAGAATCTCTCCTGAAACTCATCCATGCGAAAGCTAAAGAAAAAGGATTAGATCCCAGCAAGGATGTTCATATTTACTCTAGCTCTAGCAAAGTTTATCAAGGAACATTGGGAGAATCACCCTCTAAAAACTTATTAACACCAACGATAGTAGAGAACTTAAAAAAAGCTCTGTCTGACCCAAAAAATTCTCAAGGTGCAATTTCTATTAAAATTGGTAATGAAAAAGTATTCCATATTAAAAATGGAGAAGTACTGACTGACAAATTAGGTTTAGCTCCGGCATCACAGAAAAATAAAGTTGTAAGTAATGAGCGAATCTACAGTGTAGAAGCTTTAGGAAAACAAGTGCAAGTATTGCAGAAAAAACTAAGTGAACAACAAAAACTTGTAGATAGTATCAAATCAGAACAGCTTTCACCCGAATCTTTATCACAACTAGCTGCTCAAGTTGCCGAAATGAGTAAATCCTTGGAGAAGCAGCAACAGTTGATTGAAAACACCCAAAAAGCATTGTCACAGGTAAATGAACGGTTTTTACCACAAGTTCAAAATACGGTTCTTCAAAATTGGGTGGGTACGGTTGAGAACAAGGTAAAACAAACTGCCAAGAATGTTTTTGAGCGGATTAAAGATGTGCTGACACCCGAAGTAACGAAGCTCAGAAAGGAAATTACTTCACTTAAATCTCAAATTAATGAACAAATTACTAGCTTCAAGGATGAAGTTAAATATCAGACTGACAGTGTAAGAAATCAACTCAATCAACAAGTTGGTAACTTAACTCAAGAGATACGTACACAGGTAGATAGTGTTAAAAACACGGTTGATCAAAGCCTTATGAGTGTCAAGTCAGCTATTGACAATACTCGAACTGAACTACAGGCTGCTGTTGAGGATGTTAAAGGTCAAGCAATTGAACAGAGTGTCAAAGCAATGCTGAATATCTTGGGCAAAGATAACCCTGATGGTTCTAAGAGTTTTAAAAGTACAAATTTTGATTTTGAACGCCTTGGCGATAATGTAATTGTTCGTGCCAAAAACGGCGAGACTGTTCTCACTGATGGAGTTTTATCGGCTAACGTTTCAGAGAAACAGTTACAGGCACTTGATAAGGTTCAATCTGTTGTTGATATGCATCATCAAATTCAGCAGGATTCTCAACAAGAATCACAATTTAGAAATATGCACAGGTAAGCCATGATCAAAGGGGAGCAATGCCCGCATTTCTCACAAGCTGCTTTGCGTATTGTAGAGGAATAAAAAAGTTCAACAATAAATAATAAAGTCCAACAATAAATAAAAAAGTTCAACAATTTCTGTTGGGTGCTTTACCCCGCTCCAGGCATCCGTCCATGAATCGCTCGCAAGTCTTACCGCCGTGCGATCGCTACGTTATTACTAGAGCGATCGCCTCCGGCGGGGCGTAGCCCATCGCGCCCACATTCGGGTAGAATCACTCTCCTAATTGTTGAACTTTTTTATTTGAGTTTGGTGTCTCTGTGTTGAAAAAGTGGTAGAGTGATCCCTTTTCCATCCCCAAATTGTTCAACTTATTTTTACGTGGACTTGCACCCAACCACGAAAAATCAATGCTTTGAGAGACTAGAATTGTTGAACTTTTTTATATGCTTACACGTATAAGTAATAAGTAATGAGTAATAAGTAATAAGTTAAGAATTTTACTCCTTACTCATTACTCCTTGCTCACTACTCATTACTCCTCCATCCGAGGTGTGGTGAGAAATCCGGGAATGGTGTTCCATGATCAAAGGGGAGCGTAAAAATGATACTAAGCCTAATCATTGGTTTGTTGTTTGCACTGGGTGGAATGATTTTTCTAGCTTGGCTGTTTGTTTTATTTCCACCTTCAATACCAAAGTCAAAGTATCGCTCCCAAGGTTTTAAGCAATCGCCATTACCACCTAAGAGTACAAAATTGTCTGACATTTCATCTCAAAATTTTGTACGACAAAGCCCAGCACTAACGCAAAAGGCTTTCTTAGCTAAAAACTTTAACAAGCCTGTACGACAAAGCTCAGTACCAACGCAAAAGGCTTTCTTAACTAAAAATTTTAAGAAGCAATTACTACCAAGCCTAGCACGAACACCAAGGGTTAGATTACCTAAAAAGCTTAAGAAACACTTGAATAATATTGAGTACGCTAGTCAAGTATTACTTGAGCTTCGTAGCATAACTCAATTAGTCAAATTGCCAGTAGTAATCGCTACGCTACGCAGGATATCGCCTTACGTTTTTGAAGAATTGGTACTTACTTGCTGCAAAAAACAAGGCTGGCAAATCCAACGCAACTTTCGGTACACTGGTGACGGCGGGATAGATGGTCGAGTGTTGATTTTGGGAAAGCTTTATGTAATCCAGGTTAAGCGTTACGCTGATTACATTAGCGCAAAACACATCAAAGATTTCCTGTGCTGTATTGAAGGAGAAGGAGCTAGTGGTGGATTCTTCGTGCATACTGGCATAACTGGACAGTTATCAAAACAATTGATTCGTCGCTCCGACAAAATAATCTTAGTGAGCGGTCAGAAACTAGTAAATTTTGTCTTAGGTAAGCAGTTTAAAATAGTGGGAATAACAATACCAGTAAAAACAGTGAACAGTTATCAGTAAACAACTAACCTATGAATGAATGAATGGAAATATCTGATACCTGATAATTGATAACTGATAAGTTAGCGTCGAAACTGTAGATGCTCCCCGTTATCATCTGATTGTTGAGGGTTTATTTTCAATCTCTTCAGAATCGATGGTTTGTCATCTCTAATCAGTTGCCTAACGATGTTCATTTTCTCCTCAAAAGTCAAAGCTAAAGCATCAGTTGTAACACTCGTAAATAACTCGCTGACCTTTGCTCCTGTTACCTTTTCACCTTTGACATATTTTCCTACTTCCATAACTAAAGCAGCCAATTTTTCAATATCTAAACCGTGAATTATTTGTTTAATGTGTGATTTAACTGACTCTTTTAATAACTCAGTTTCTACTTCTATTGAGAGGGATTGAACGTTTCCTTGAGAATGATTTTGATGATGTCCCCATTTTTCAGTCAAGTCAAGTATCTTTTGTAAAGCAGTAGTAAATTCGGTATAAGTTTGAGATTGGCTCACCCTTAGCAATTCTTTCAGTTTTGAGAGCGCTGATACAGTCTCATAACTTGCAACAGTTTCTTGAGCAACGTAGTCAGAAATAGCATTAAGAGCTAAGTGTTCTGAAGTTCGAGTTTTTTGGGTCAAATACCCTACGAATTCATTGTCCAGTAGTTGCTGAAACTGGTTAAATGTGGTTTTTCCTACTTTTAGCTGCTGGCTGAATTGAGAAAGTGGTTTTATTAGTTGTGGTAAGGTTTCAGTAATGATGGACTCAAGTAATGACTGTTCTATACTTTGAGCAATTGATAAGATAGTTCTTTGTGATGAAAGTTGTTGTTCAATTTGAGTAATAGCTGCTTCTAAGCCGTGGAATCTAGTTTTTCCTCCTTTTAGCTGCTGGTGATATTGAGAGAATTGTTTTATTAGTTGCGGTAAAGTTTCGGTGAGGGTAGACTCAACAGCCGAGTATTCAATATCTTCAACAATTGATAAGATAGTTCTTTGTGATGAAAGTTGTTGTTCAATTTGAGTAATAGCTGCTTCTAAGCCGTGGAATCTA
>NZ_JBIQNW010000082.1:18184-21401 GCF_047228265.1 Nostoc sp. UIC 10607
GTTTTTCCTCCTTTTAGCTGCTGGTGATATTGAGAGAGTCGTTCTATTAATTGTGGTAAAGTTTCAATGAGGGCAGACTCAACAGCCGAGTATTCGATATTTTCAATAATTGGATCTACAGTTTTTTGTGAATCAAGCCGTTGTTCAATTTGAGTAATAGCTACTCCTAAGCCCTCAAAGGTGGTTCTTCCCTTATGCTGCTGGCAAGTTTTAGAAAGTTGTTCTATTAGTTGTGGTAACGTTTCACTTAAAGCAGACTCTACAGCCAACTGTTCAATATCCTCAGCAATTATATCGATAGTTTTTTGTAAATCAAGGCGTTGTGATAATGGCTCAATTGCTGTAAATATTTTGTCGAATGTGGCAATACCTTTTTTTAGCTGCTGTCTCAAAGGAGAAAATTGTTTTATTAGTTGCGGTAATGTTCCAGTGAGGGCAGAGGAGACAGCCGAGTATTCAACATTTTGAGTAATTGCGTCTATAGCTCTTTGTGATGAAAGTCGTTGCTCAATTTGAGTAATGACTGCTTCTAAATCGTCAAATCTACTTCTGACTCTTTTTTGCTGCTGTCTCAAGGGAGAGAATTGTTTTATTAATTGTGGTAAAGTTTCAGTGAGGGCAGACTCAACAGCCAAGTATTCAATATTTTCAGCTATTGCCCAAACAGTTTTTTGTGAACTTGAAAGTTCTGACTGTTGAGCAATAGCTGTTGTGTGAGCTAATTGCTGACTGCCTTGAGAGAGTTGCTCTAGTAATTGTGGCAACAAAGTTGTTAGGGTGGACTCAACTACTGACTGTTCAATAAAGTCAGAGATTACATCCACTGTTCTTTTTGATAAAATTTGTTGCTCAATTGAAGCAATCACTGCTCCAAAGTCATCTAATCTGGTTCTGGCTCCTAAGAGGTGTTGCTGATAGCCGTACAGTTGTTCTGTTAATTGTGGTAACGTTTCAACCAAGGCATCATCAACTATTGACTGTTGAATATTCTCAGTAATTGCGTTTAAGAGTTGTTCGGTAGTTGGTCGTTTGGCGTTTCCATTTTGTTCAAAACTGACATCACTTGCTGCGCCGTCAATAATTGCTGAATCTTCTGGGTTAACTTGTCTTGAGAAGTTCGTTGCTCGTTGACCTCGAAGCCAATCATCTGTAGAGCTTGGGTTAATTCTTGTACTAATGGCTCTAAGTTCGAGGACTTCTTGGCATTCAATGTCTCGGCTAACTGCTGTAAGAAGTCGCTCAACCTCTGTTGCTGGGCTACCTCTAAGCTCTGAATTTTTTCGGTGAGTTGAGAGTTCTTGATTTCTAACTGCTCGAAATTCTTGTTCAGTTTCCCGTGAGAGGTTAATAATTCCTCTATCTTCTCGGTTAATAACTGTATCTGGGTTGGGTTGTTGTTGGTTGTCATGGGTTTGTCCTATTGGTTGATTTGGTGAGGTTTGTTGTAAAGAACTTTCTTTAAGCTGAAGTTTGGGTGGTTCTATTGCAGCAACTTTTGAGTGTTGATTGTGCTGTTGCCAGTCCCTTAACTTCATTGCTTCATGGCTCAATTTTTCGTAAGCCAGTGGCCCACTTGCGACTATGAAATCGTCAACACCTTTAGAAGGCCCTGGCAAGCTGACGACCTTGACCCTAGCTCCAAGCTTCTGCAACAATCTTCCAGTTACGGAAATATCCCTCTCAATATTGAGCTTCGTTTTAGGCTTGGTTTCATAGTCAAAGCAGAATTTGATTTCTCGAGAAGGTGTGGCAAAAACTGCTAACTCTTCATGCAGGTAAGACTTGCCAATTTTCTTGCCAAACTCATCTTTGGGAGTTCGGTATCCCGCCGAAATCCCAGGTAGCCCAATGGCAGCATGACCCTGACTCAACAGACTGGCTGCTTTTTTAGCTCCTTCTGCGATCGCACAGGGGATATTATGTTTCCATACACAGTACCAAAATCCTGACTGGCGATCGCTATCACTGGGATTCACCTTGTGTTTGGAGTAAATGCGTTCGGCAATATCGTCAGGGACATTAAGCAGGAAGATGCTTAATTCAACCTTGGGAGGATGCTCATATTTGATGAATTTCCCTTCAATTATTTGATTATTCTCATCTTTTTTGGGTCTTGGTTGATTTGGCTTGTAGCATCCCCATCGTTTAAGAGTTGGTTTATCACCTGGGGTTAAATCAGCAAATGTTCGCGCATCAACTCCAGCATCACACCACCATCCTCCAGCATCAAGATGAGAATATGTTCTGATTAATCCCTCCGTTAACCTCCCGGTATTTGTACGATTAAGTTTTTCACTAACCATGAGTCTTTCCCAAGACTCATGCTCACCACCTGCATAGTTGAATTGAAGACTTTCAAAATTTTTTGCCGCAATATCAGGATGGATAGCGCTATCTTCAAACTCTTGCCAGTGCTTTGGTTCAAGAAAATTGGGAATGTCTTTACTTTGATGTGGTGTCCAAAATGCTTCTGTTGGGGCAGCAGATTTCAGTACTGGCTTGGAGAAAACCGATTCAACAGTATTATAGTTTGGTGTCTCTTTCAAGACGGGCAAGACTTTCGGTACTTTTATTGATGAATCATGGCTTGTTGTCCGGCTAGATGCGACTGATTTCACAATTGGCTGGACATTTGGAGTAGATACTGTCGTCTCTTGTTTTAGTACTGGCTTCTCAAAAGGGGCACTTATATTTATAGTTATTGCTTGGTGCTGCTCAATCGTCGATTTCTGAATTTGTTTTCGTAGCAATTCCAAAGCATTATCTTTGGCTTTCGACTGTTGCGCTAACTCTACCAATCGCGTTGGATCTTCGGTGTAAATTTTTAATTCATGCCTTGCACGGCTGGCAGCAACATAAAAACTTTCCTGTCCAATAGTGAAATCTGCCGAAATTAACACCCGATCCGCAGTTTTCCCCTGGCTACTATATGTTGTACTCACAAGGGCATAGTCTAAGTTTTGCGCCTGCGCCAAACTAATGCATTCAGTCCGCTCATCAGCATATTTAATCTGGACTATGTTCAGGTCGATCCCTGTTACAGTAAATTCCTGCCCGTTGCGTCGTCCCAATTGCCGATCGTTTTTCTTCCATTGCAAGCGATCGCCCACAGCAATTTCAATCTGGTGCCTCTGGTAAACGGGAGCAATGCGGTTTTGTCAGATCCGGTAAAAAACAAGCGATGCCTTCGGCGGGCGCAGCCATCGCAAAAATCAAA